>CAMDFL010000018.1 GCA_945897475.1 Bordetella parapertussis | reverse complement strand
AAGCAACCTAAAAGAGCATAAGCAACCTAAAAGAGCATAAGCAACCTAAAAGAGAAAAATTGTCTGGAGGGCGAACGCCTTAGTTGCTACCCCAGACATCCTGCGCTACTTCCACCGCCAGGCGCAACTTTGCGTACTGCTGGTCCTCGGTGAGGATATTTCCGCCGGTGTGGCTGGCAAAGCCGCACTGCGCGCTGATGCACATCTGGTCCAGGGGCATGAATTTCGCGGCTTCATCCAGACGGCGCTTCAAGTCGTCCTTCTTCTCCAGCTCGCCGAACTTCGAGGTGATGATGCCAAGAACGATGCGCTTGCCCTTGGGTACGAAGCGAAGTGGGCTGAAATCACCCGAGCGCGCGTCGTCGTATTCAAGGAAAAAGCCGTCGATCTTCAATTCATTGAACATCGCCTCGGCCACCGGCTCGTAGCCGCCTTGTGCATGGCCGCGCGAGAGAGAGTTTCCGCGGCACATGTGTACGGTGATCGCCATGTCGGCGGGGCGATCACGGATGGCGTCGTTGATGAAGCGTGCGTACAGGTGCGGCAATTTGTCGGGATCTTCGCCCAGACTCTTCACGCGCTCACGCAGTTGCGGGTCGCAAAGATAGGCCAGGTTGGTGTCATCCAGTTGCAGATAACGGCAGCCGATCGCCGCCAGATCCATGATTTCATTGCGCCACACCGCGGTGAGATCGGCGAAAAAGGTTTCCATGTCCGGATAAATACTTGCATCCACGCCGCCGCGGCCGCCGCGAAAATGCAGCATGCTAGGCGAGGGCACCATCACCTTGGGGGTGCGCATGGTGGCGTCCTTGAGGAAATCGAAATCCTTGTGTTGAATGCCGCCCTTGGGCCATTGCAGCTTGCCCACAGTCTTTGGCGTGGGAGGTTGCCAGTTCTTGACTACGCCGCCGACGGGGGTGACTTCCTGCTGCTGGTGGCCGGTGGCCGGTGGTTCCTGGATGACCCCGCCGATCGAGGTCAGAAAATCCCCCGACCATGAGTTGCGGCGGAAATCGCCGTCGGTGATCGCTTGTATGCCGGCCTCTTCCTGCTTTTTGACGGCGATCTCGATATGGTGGTCTTCGACCTGGCGCAATTGCGCAGGGGTGATTTCCCCTTTGGCTTTTTTAGCGCGCGCGGCCATGAGTTCGGCGGGACGAAGCAGACTGCCGACCTGGTCGGCACGAAACGGCATTTTTTTATCAGACATGAGGTTCCAAAGGGATGTGGGATTGATCGATATTGAAGGCCATGCAGTGGGCAATTTTACATCGGCATCAAGGGATTTGAGCGCGCTGATTCAGGCGCCCTCTGATGTTTCATCTACATGGATCTCGCTTATTTCCCCCACAGATCCTTTGACGCAATTTTCGCGCCCAGTGCCATGGCATTCAATTTCGCCCAGCATACCGAAGCCGTGGCGGTGCGATGCCCCAGGCCGCAATCGGTGCCGGCAATGAGGTTTTCTTTTCCCACCAGCTTCGCGTAGCGCAGCAGACGTTGGGCGATTAATTCTGGATGCTCGATGAAATTGGTGCAATGCCCGACTACGCCGGGGATGAGCGTGGCGCCCGCGGGCAGCTTGAATTTCTCGAAAACATTCCATTCGTGCTCGTGCCTGGGGTTGGAGGCTTCGATGGAAAAGCTTGATGCCTCGACCTGGAAAAGAATATCGACAAAATCCTTCAAGGGCAGGTCGAATTCATGCGGTCCGTGGAAGCTGCCCCAGCATACGTGCAGGCGAATTTTTTCACGATCGATACCGCGAAGCGCGTGGTTCAAGGCCGCGACACGCAGCTCGGCATACTCGCGGTACTGTGTGACTGACATTTCAGGGTACATCTGCCAGGCGTCGGCAACGTCGGGGTCATCCAATTGCAGCAGGAAGCCACCATTGACGATGGCCAGATATTCCTCGCGCAGCACATCGGCAATGGCGAATAAAAATTTTTCCGCTGAACCGTAGTGCTCGTCGAACAACCAGTGTTCGATCACGCCGGGAGTAACCGAGGGGAGGAAGGCTTCCGCGGCTGTTACGTCGCCCAGCGCGGACTTCAATCGTTTGATATCGCGGCCCACGGTGTCATGGCCGATGTATTTGAGGTCGGCGGTGCAAAATCGCTGGCGTATTTTCTGGCGTGCCGCTTCCTTGCCGCCACTGGCGAAGCCGCCAAAGCCCGCCGCGAAGTAGTCCGAGAATTTGGTGTCGTCGCGCGCCACGATGCTCAAGGGTTCGGGTCCCTGGCCGTGCTCGTATTCGCGCAGTTCAATACCGCCGATGCGTTCGGCCGCGTAATGGGTGAAATTGGCCTTGCTGAATTCGCCGTCGCTCACGCTATCCACGCCATGCTCGGCCTGCAATCGCAATACTTGCCTTACTTCCCGGTCGAGCAATTCCTCGATCTTGGCATCGTCCACCGGCTGGCGGGCGGCGCGCTTGCGAATAAGCTCGGTGAGTTCCTTGCTACGCGGCAGGGCGCCGGCATGGGTAGTCAGAATACGATCCGTGCTGCGAATCATGGGATAAGCCCTTTCAATACATGTCGACGAATGGGAATGTTGAACTGTGCCAGAACTCGGGAGTTCGCGTTGCAGGGACGGCGCGCCGAAATCATCGGTCATTTCGCCGAGACCACGCTCGCGCTGGGCCTGGCGCATTACACCGATGGGGTCGAGGGCACGCGCGCGCATCAGATAATATTGTGAATTGAATATCTCCAGCTATTTGCTCTTGAGGATGGCGCGAAGAAACTGCGTCGGCAAGGTCGGCCCGCGTCCTGCTGCGTCCGGAATGCTGGCGCCGCGCGCGAGCGCCAACTGATGCGCGCGAAAGTTGGCGTACAGCGCATCGTAGATTGGCAGACTGGCGGTGATGATGGCGTTGTCGGTGTCGTTCACCAGCAGAACGCCTTCGGATACCGCCAGCAGCCCCACCGCGATTTGCCCATATCGATCCTCCGCGCCGGGGCGATAGCCGTGCAGCACATAGTCGACACCGGCATGAATCACCTTGGCAATTTCGGTGATCGAGGGATCGTCGATCTTGTACTTGGCCACAAGCTTGGTGAAGGTCGTGCCTTCTGCATCGTGCGGCCCCAGTTCGACACCCGGAATGGCGAATGGGATTGCGTCAATCGGGCGCCTGTCCTCCTCGCCCCATGGCACGAAAACGAATTCGGCGTGCGCGTCGATGAAGCGCTTGATCAGCCACGGGCAGGCCACGCGGTCCAGATGCACGAAATCTCTAGTTACCCATTTCATAGACGTCCTTTTCTAACTGATTGACAGGATACTTCGCCGATTCCAAGCGATCGGATGCCCTCAACGCTTCTGGATATTCTCCGGAACTATCCGCTGCCGTACCGTAAATACTCCCTCGCTGTCATCCACCGTGATGCGCAGCCAATGGTGATTGGGCTGGCCGAAGCCTTCGACGCGAGTGAAGTTCTCGGTCGAGGGCTGGATCACTGCCTTGGCCGCGCCCGGCGCCTTGGCGGCACGATACCCCAGCGGCTTGTCGATGCGAAAAAAATGGCTGTCGCCATGCACAAGCATCACCGGTTTGGCGAATCGAATCGTCTCTTCTTCCAAGGCCGTGCGCATTTCGTCGAAGCCGTTGGTGGGCGCGCTTGCGGCCGCCGGAAACGGCGTGATGCCCGGAAAGATGTTGCCTTGTTGCAGGATCATCAGCGCGCGGCTCTCTGAGGCGCGTGCATGCGCGAAGCCCTGCCGCATCCACTCGAGATTGGCATCAGTGCGCTCGCGAAATTCGGCGTCGCCCGCGGCGCTGATGCCGCGGCCGTTATTGCTGCCCACCACATGAAGCGTGATGAAGGTGACCCCACCGCGACTCCAGCGCACGTTTTCGCGAAATTTTGCCCTCGCCAGATTGGCCGACTGGCGGGTGAGCGCCATGCGGCGCTTGCCCAGGCTTTCCTCTGCTTGAAAGAACCGGGCGCGAAGCGAGGCCAGACGCTCCAGCGGATCGAACGCCCCCGCGTTTTTCTCATGGCAATCGGTCCAGTCGTTGTCGCCGGGTGTGTAGACGAAAGGATGGACGGAGGCGTCAAATTGCGCGAAGCGCCGCGCTTGAAACTCATCCCGACACGAACCCACGAAGGGCGAACCCAGATCGCCCAGGTGTACTACCCATTCCAAGGGCGAGGCCGCGTTCAGATCGGCCATAACATTGTCCACCATGGGCTCCTGGGCAACGGTATAGCCCAGATCGCCGATGACAGCGAATGAAAAAGTTTCCGGCGCGGTCGATGTTGGCGCCATTGACAAACAGGCCCCGAGTATTGCGGCGGCGGCAAATGCGATTAAGCGTTTCATGGTGGTCTCCAGTTGCTCTCTAGTCCCTACGGCGTGTGCCGTTGATCTTTGGCGATTATGCACAGATTGCGCAAACCGAGACCCGGGGCCATGAATTGTTGAACCTGTTCGAGGCTTGCGCCTAAGCCGGCAATGTCAGGGGCTGGACGCAAAATCGCCACCTATTCATTTATGAAAGCTTTCATCCATTTTTCATCCATATTTCACCCCGTTTTCACACATTTCCACTCATATTTCACGCAATCAATCTTGGTTCTGTAGCCTTCTTTCGCTATCATGCGCGACCCCGGCGACGGCTCAAAAATGCCCATAAGGCTTGCACCATGATTATTCTAAAAAATGTGACATTGCGCCGTGGCGTCAAGGTGCTTCTGGACAACACCTCGGTCAGTATCAATCCCGGCGAGAAAGTGGGTTTGGTCGGGCGAAATGGCACCGGGAAATCCACGTTGTTTGCATTGCTTAACGGCACTCTGCATGAAGACGCTGGCGATTGCACTGTGCCTGGTCAATGGCAGATGGCGCAGGTCGCGCAGGATATGCCTGAAACTGAGCAGAGCGCGACCGATTTCGTCCTGGAGGGCGATACTCGCCTGATGGCGGCGCGAGAGGAAGTGCGCGCGTCTGAGTCCAGCGATGACGGCATGCGTATGGCCCATGCGTATATGGCGCTCTCCGATGCCGGGGAGCACGATGCCCCATCGCGGGCGCAGGCCTTGATTCTTGGCCTTGGATTCACAGTCGCGGAACTGGAAAATCCAGTGAATAGTTTCTCCGGTGGCTGGCGCATGCGCCTGCAACTGGCGCGGGCGCTGATGTGCCCCTCGGATTTATTGCTTCTCGATGAGCCGACCAATCACCTGGATCTGGATGCCTTGATCTGGCTGGAGGCATGGTTGAAGCGCTATGCGGGAACCATGCTCGTTATCAGCCATGATCGTGAATTTCTCGACTCCGTGATCGAGGTCACGCTGCATATCGACAATGCGAAGTTGATTCGATATGGTGGCAACTACAGCGCTTTCGAGACCATGCGCGCCGACCAGATCGCACTGCAGCAATCGACCATGGTCAAGCAGCAGGACAAAATTGCGCATCTGCAAAAGTTTATCGATCGTTTCAAGGCCACCGCCAGCAAGGCGAAACAGGCGCAAAGCCGTGTCAAGGCGCTCGAGCGCATGGAGCGTATCGCGCCGATGCTGGCCGACGCGGAATTCACTTTCGAATTCCAGGAGCCGTTGACCCTGCCTAATCCCATGTTGTCGATGCAGAAAGCATCGTTCGGCTATCCCGCGCCAGAGGACGCGCCCGCGGGCACCGCCCCCACCATCATCGTTCGCAACATCAACCGCTCGGTGCATGCCGGGCAGCGAATCGGGATCCTGGGCGCGAACGGGCAAGGCAAATCGACGCTGGTGAAAACCATTGCACGAACGCTCGCCCCCGTCAGCGGTGAAATCACCGAAGGTAAGGGCCTCACCATCGGTTATTTCGCGCAGCAGGAACTCGATGTGTTGAATCCGCGCGATACGCCCATGCAGCACATGATCGACCTGGCCAAGACAGTGTTGGCGAGCAATCGTGGCGGATGGATCAATGCCCGCGAGCAGGATCTGCGCACCTTTCTTGGGACATTCAATTTCAGCGGCGACATGGTCAAGCAGCCGGTGGGCACCATGAGTGGCGGAGAAAAAGCGCGTCTGGTGCTATGCATGATCGTATGGCAGCGTCCCAATCTGCTGTTGCTCGATGAGCCGACCAACCACTTGGATCTGTCCACCCGCGAGGCACTGGGCGTGGCCTTGAACGAATTCGAAGGCACCGTGATGCTGGTCAGCCACGACCGCGCGCTACTGCGTGCCGTGTGCGACGAATTCTGGCTGGTCACCCGAGGCGGCGTGCTGCCCTTCGATGGCGACCTCGAGGACTACCAGCGTTACCTGCTGGATCAGGCCAAACAAAGTAGGGAGCCGGAGAGCGCGGCGCAAAAACGCGAAGCCGCAGGGGCGCCGAAAAAGCCAGAACCGGCAAGCGCGCCGCAAAAAAACGCTGCGGCGCTCGTGCCGAAAAATACCAAGAAGTCCGGCGCGCAGCAGAAACGGGCGGCTTGAGGGCAATCGGGGCAGCGTGCCAATTTAAGTTGCTTAAGAGTGAATGGCGCTTACTTAAGGTTTTTTGGCAGCGCTGCTGCGGGCGAACTAAGCTGCTTGGAATCCGCCTGCCGTAGCGGGCGTGCCTAGTCCTTGACCGCGCCGGAGACCTTGATGGCAAGCGCGAAGCGCCCGATTTCGGCATCCCAGAATCGTCCAAACTCGTTCGCGCCGAGGTGGCGCAGGTTGAGCCCGACCTTGTCGTAGGACGCGGCGGTGGGCTTATGCTCGAGTGCCTTTCTGATTTCGGCCTCCAGCCGGGCGATGATTTCCGGCGGCGTTTTCGCCGTGGTTACCACGCCCGCCCAGGCGTTCATCTCGAGGTCCTTGTAGCCCGACTCGATCATGGTGGGCACCTCGGCAATGGCCGCCGCGCGCTGCGCGCTGAAAATGGCGAGCGGCCGGATTTTGCCGGAACGGATGTGCGAAATGGATGAGGAGAGCGTATCCACCGTAATGTCCACGGTCCCGGCCATTAGAGCGGTCATCGCCGCAGCCGCTCCCTTGAAGGGCACGTGCACGATATTGATATCCGCGTAGTAGCGAAACAGTTCGGCCGAGAGGTGCACTGCGGTACCCGCACCGGTCGATGAATAGTTGAGCTTGCCCGGATTGGCGCGCGCGAACGCGACCAGCTCCGTGATCGTTTTCTGCTGCCTGTCTGGCGCAACCAGCAGCACATTGGGAATCACGCCGATAAGCGAAACCGGGGCGAGGTCGCGGCGCGGATCGAAGGAAAGGTCTTTGACCATCGACTGTACGATCGCCACCTGCGGCGTGGCCGAGAGCAGGGTATAGCCGTCGGGAAGCGCTTTGGCCACCGTCTCACCGGCCGCGACTATTCCTCCACCGGGCCGGTTCTCGATCACGATGGTTTGGCCCAGTGCCTCCTGCAGGCGCGGGGCGAGCAGGCGCGGCGTCAGGTCCGCGATCCCGCCGGGCTGGCTTGCGACGATGAAACGGATTGGTTTGCTCGGGTACTGGGCATGCGTGGTGTGTGCGCCAAGCAGGCCGGCGATGGCGATAGCCGCTGCTAACGGGTGCGCGCCTGGCAGTATTTTGGTTTGAATTGTCATGTTACAGGCACCAGGCATAGACACCGAGGATCCGTTATTCATGGAATCTTCCAATTCTTGAAAATACTGCTTGTCCGCTGAGGTGTCCGCGGAGGGTGATCGGGCCGCGTCCATGTGCTCATTATATAGAAGACGCTGAATCGAATCGCTAGCATCTGAACCGGATGGGCGTTTCATTGGCACCTATAAATATTCCACAAATATAATTTAAAACATATAAATGGCAATGCTATATATAGCATTATGTAATTAAAACATTGTAAATATCGGAGCATCCGAATCTGAACTTCCAGGATATTAGGAGCCACTGCGGAATGGCTGACGCAGGCCAGCGCGCTCCATTCTCGGTAGCACTTCTTCCACGAAATAAGGCATCTCGGCCAGGTAATTGAGAAATACCAGGGCTGATCCCGACACGCCCATGGCGTTTAGTTGCAGCATGTGGGCGACAATATCGTCGGGTGAACCGAGCAGCGGAGTGATGCCCGGAAACAGGCCCGCGTAGGCTTTGTCTGTGCCCATGGTGAAGCGATTCGGTTTTGCGTCGGGTAGCTCGCCCATCAGGGTGCCTTTGGAGGGCGTTGACTTGCGTTGGCGCCGAAAATATTCAAGGGCGTCGTGGTCGGCGTGCTCCTCGGCGAAGTAGTGATAAAACTCCTCGGCCTGTTTGCGGGTGGGTTTGCATATGATATGCGTCTGGATAAAAACATCGGTCTCGCGCCCTAGCGCAGCCGCGTCCGCCTTGACGTTGGCCACGATGCGGGAGGTCTGCTCCAGATCAGGGCTGGAGGTAAACAACATATCGGCGGCCTGCGCGGCGAACTGTCTTCCTGTGCCAGATGCGCCCGCGGACATCACTGGCGGGCGCGGCCGCTGCACCGGCAGCGGATCGGTGGCGACGCCCTTTAATTTGTAGAACTCGCCGTCCCAATCGAATGGCTCGCCACCCTCGAAAATTTTCGCGTAGATGCGGTACCACTCAAGACCCTGGTCGTAGCGGCGCTCGCCATTGATGGTCACGCCATGAACGCTGAACTCATCCGGATTCCAGCCGCACACGATATTGACGCCGGCGCGGCCGTGGGTCACGTGGTCGATGGTGGCAATCGCTTTCGCCGCGAAGGCGGGCGTGGTGATCGGTACATGCGCCGTCACAAAAATGCCGATGTGCCGGGTGATGGCGCCCGCCGCGGCGCCGTGGGTGAAGGTCTCGAAAGATCGGCCCCACATATCGGCTTGGCCACCCAGGCCGCGCCACTTGGCGATAGGCAGAATGAATTCGACGCCAGCCTGGTCGGCTATTCGATAGACGGCATCGATATCATCCCATTTCGCGAGCCAGCGCTCGGGGGCAGAGCTCAATGTCATGCCGCCGCCGCAGTTCGCACCGAACAGGCCAAGCTTGTATTCGTTGGTGCCGAAAAAACGGTTCATCGGGATTCCTGTACAGAGTTGCTTTGGTGAGGGTGAAATTTCGGCAGAAGGCGAAAAACGGGGCATCACCAAGCTAAGATAGCATTGAGGCCGAAAACCTGTAGCGCGCGAAAAATTTGCGACGCCAGAACAAGGGGAGCACCAGATGAAATCCACATTGCGGCAGTATCTCGCGATCGTCTTCTTCGCCTCTGCGGGCGTGGCTCCAATCGTCGCCGCGCCAGCGAACGCCTTTCCCACTCGACCAGTGCACCTGGTGACCGCCCTGCCCGCAGGGTCAGATGCCTATGTGAGGGTTCTCGCCGATCGCCTCTCCGCCCAGCTCGGTCAATCGGTGGTGGTTGACAACCGCCCCGGCGGCGCCTGGGCGCCGGCGGCGCTGGCAGTGTCAGGCTCGCGCCCGGACGGTCATACCCTGCTGGTGTATTCGGTGGTCATCTTGATATCGAAGAACGTGCAGCCCAAGCTGCCCTACGATCCGATCGCAGACTTTGCGCCGATTGCAAAGATCTATGGGGATGGCGCTTCGGTTCTATATGCCAGCCCCAATTCGCGATTTAAAAACGTCCAGGACCTGATCGCCCAGGCGAGGGCAAATCCGGGCAAGGTGACGCACGGCGGGTCATTTGGCACCAGTTCCCATCTTCAATCGGCCTCGTTCCTCGCGATCGCCGGTGCAAAGGGTTTTCACATTCCGTTCAGAGGCCCTGGTGACGATTTACCCGCGCTCCTGCGCGGCGATATCGATTTCAGTTTTACGGTCACCACGGTAGTTCTGCCGCAGGTATTGAGCGGCAAGCTGCGGGCTCTTGCGGTCACCAGCGGGTCGCGGGTACGCGCCTTGCCCGAGGTGCCGACCTTGCGCGAAGTGTTGAACAACGATTTGTTGATTCAAGAAAACTGGACAGGGTTTGGCGCGCCGGCGAAGACGCCCGGCGAGTTGATCGCCCGCTGGCATGCGGAGACCATCAAGGTCATCGCTGATCCGGCGATGCTCAAGATCATCGAAGCCGGAGGCAATCAACCCGCCGCGGCCGAGAGTCCCGAGCAATTCGGACGCTTCATTCAGCGCGAATTCGACAAGTGGCGCGAGGTGGTGAAGCTCTCGGGGATGAAGGTGGAGCAATGATAGACGGCTGAGAAGGTCGCGACCCATCGAGGGAATCAATGACAATGATGCCTGAGAAAAGCCAATGAAGTTTGTAGATGGCTAATTATCAGATCCAAAGCCAATGGGGTTTGTAGATGGCTAATAAGCAGATTAAAAAATCAATGGAGTTTGTAGATGGCTAATAATCAGATTCGACTCGATCTCACCCGCAAGGTTTTTGGCGGGGACCAGTCTTTTGGCAATACCGGGCAGTACGAACGCCTGCACGGCAAGGCGCACTTTGCGATCGATCCTGCCGAGCCCAATCTGCCTTGGATCTGCGATCTGGATCTTGCGCCGCGCAATGCCAAGGGTCTGGTGGAGTTTTCGGCCACCCTGGATATCGTGAAGCCCGTCGATCTGTCCAAAGGCAATCGCCGGATTCTGTTTGAGTTCTCCAATCGTGGTGGACGCTCGATGGTCACGGGAATCAATTTCGGCAAGGGCAGGAATTTGGCCAGTGCCGAGCACGCCGGCGACGGCCTGTTGATGCGTCACGGCTATACGCTGGTGTGGTGCGGCTGGCAGGGCGATCTTATCGATCGCGGCGAAAACGTGGTGGCTTGTCTGCCGCATGCCTTGCAAAACGGCAAACACCTGCGCGGCAAGGTGCGACAGGAGTTCAGCACCATAGAACCGGGGATTTTGTCCCTGGGAACCAGCGAAGGCGCGGAGCAGGGCGAGCATGTTGAAAGCTATCCGGTGCTCGATCGCGCAAGCTGCACTTTGAGCGCGCGCGAACATGAAACCGATGCGCGCGTGCCGGTGGCCGATGCCGAATGGGAACTGGCTCAGGCGACGATGGTCGATGGCAAACTCACGGTAACGCCATCGCCCAATCACCTGTATCTCAAAGGCGGCTTCAAACCCGGCTGGCTCTACGAGATGATTTACGAAACTGAAGGTTCGCGCGTAATGGGACTGGGGTTCCTTGGCATCCGCGACGCGCTGTCGTTTCTGCGTTTCGGCGACAAGGATTGGGCAGGCAAGGCCAATCCCCTGGCCGGGAATGTGGAGATGGCCTATGGAACAGGAACATCGCTCTCCGGTCGCGTGGCGCGTGAATATATTTACGCGGGCTGGAATGAGGATGTCGAAGGCCGCAGAATTCTGGACGCGATGCAGACTCATACCGGCAGCGGGCGCCTGTTGTACAACAACCGTTTCTCGCAGGTGGGCCGTTATCCACGCCAGCATGAGGAGCATAGCTGGCCCTCGGAGGTCTACCCGTTTTCTTTCGATGCTGTTCCTGATCCCTTCACCGGAAAAATGGATGCGTTATGGAAGCGCCCCAAGTCCGACCCTCTGGTGCTGCACTCGCATACCGAGGGCGACTACTGGAAGCGCCACGTATCGCTCACGCACACCGATCCGCGCGACGGCAGCGATCTCGAGTTGCCCGCAAACGTGCGTATGTACAACTTCACCGGCGCGCCGCACATGGCAAGGCCCTTAATCGATGCGGAATGGATCGCGCAGGGCACCCCCAACAGCATGTCGGCAGTGACCTATCGCCGCGCGCTGATTGTTGCGATGGATGAATGGGCCAGCAAGGGGACGCAGCCGCCAGCATCAAGCATTCCGCGCGTCTGCGATGGCACGCTGATCAAGGTAGGAGACTACCTGGCCAAGTATCCGAAGATACCCGGCATCAAGCTGCCCACGCGTGGCAACAGCCGTTTGATGCGCTACGACTACGGCCCGGAGTTCGAGTCAAAGGGCATTGTCAGCAAGCATCCGCCTGAGCCCGTTCCCGGTCAGGAGTATCCGCTGGGCGTTTCATCAATCGATGCCGATGGCAATAATATCGCCGGCGTGCGCTTTCCGGATGTCGATGTGCCGCTGGGCACCTACAACGGCTGGGCCTTGCGCAAAGCCGGATTTGCCGAAGGCGCGGAATTCTGGAACACCGGCACCTTTGTGCCGTTTTGTAGAACCCGTGTCGAGCGTGAAGCCCGTGGCGATCCACGTCCCTCGATAGAGGAGCGATATTCCAGCCACGAGGATTATGTGGGACGAGTGCAGCGATGCTGCGACGCGCGGGTCAAAGAGCGCCTGATGCTCGAAGAGGATGCGAAGACGCTGGTGGAGCGCGCCAGGAGCCGCAATCCGCATGATCCTGCAGTGCCGCTGGGGCCGCTGGTGGCGGTGCTGGTGGCCCCGGGGGGATGACCGGCTTGTGTCGGTTCACGCCTGAGCGCGCTGCCGGATTTTTTTGCTGATTGAATCGCCTTGAACACCGAGGCCAGCAAGCGTGTCTTGGGATGCGTCTTGTAGCCGCGCGGATCGGCCTTGGCCAAGGCCGCCACCACAGCCAGAATGCCGAATCCAGTCGGATGCCTTTTGAGTTTTCAACCGGTGTGACTTTGCCAGAATACTTCTCAACGATGCTGGACACGATGGACGCTCAATGTGATTACGAACGTAAGCACATTTGGGATGAATTGTCGCGCGCAGGGGCGGTGAATTTACTAACGGTTTTTTGCTGCTCATTCCGCACGGAGCTTGTTGGAGCGAATGACTTCGGTCCACCTTCGTTCTTCAATATCCAACAGGCGCCGCGCTTGATCGCCGGTCGCGCCGATGGGCTCCAAACTGCTCTTGACGAGATTCGCGCGGAAATCGGGGCGTGCGAGGATGGCGGTCACGCTCTGCGAGAGGCGGGCGGTTATTTCCGGCGGAGTCGCTTTCACCACGAACAGCCCTATCCATGAAACCACGTCGTAATCGGGATACCCCGATTCGGCAATGGTGGGCACATCGGGATAGGAGGGGATGCGCTTTAAACCGGTGGATGCGATGGGGCGAACACGCCCGTCCTTGATAAACGGCGCGAGGATCGATGAACCCAGAAAAATCATATGGATCTGTCCGCTCACCACGTCGTTCATGGCCGCGCTGCCGCCCTTGTAGGGCACGTGCACCAGATCAATTTTCGCCAGTGCCTTCAACATTTCCCCGGACATATGCAGGATGGTGCCGACACCGGCGGAGGAATAGTTGAGTGATCCCGGTTTTGCGCGCGCGAGTGTCACTAATTCCTTCAAGTCGCGCGCCTGCAAGGCCGCGTTCACCGCGAGCAGTGAGCTTGATCCGGTGACAATCGATACAGCCTCCAGATCGCGCTGCATTTTGAAACTGGCCTTCGGGTTGAGAATCGGCGTGATGATCAGGCCGGAGTTATCCAGCAAGATCGTGTAGCCATCGGCAGGGGCTTGTTTCACGGCGTCGATCGCGACCGCGCTCGCCGCACCGGTGCGGTTCTCGACAAGCACGGTTTGGCCGAGGTTCTCGGGAAGGCTTGCCGCGATCTGCCGCGCGGTCAGATCGAGCAGGCCGCCGGGCGTGTAGGGCACGATGATGCGCAGGGGTTTATTGGGAAAGCTCTGCGCCTGGGCGATGGCAATCGGAAATACAAACATTGCCGCGATCAGTCTAAGCCTGTGTTTTTCCATTCCCCGGTGTTTTTTCATTGGAGTGTTTCCTGTCAGGACTGGGATCTAAACAAACGCCGGTCGCAGATTAGCCGATGTAGCCTCGTTCGCGCCAGTAGCGCTCGGCCGCCGGATGAAATGGCACGTCAATCGGAGTGTCAATTGCATCTACGCACATGCGTTCCACCGGCAACGGCCCTTCGCCCTGCCAGGGAATGAGGCGTTTGCGCGCGTCCAAGGCCGCGCAAATTTGCGTTACGCGCGCATCGGATAGGTCGGCGCGGGTGAACACCGGCCAGCCGCTGAAATCGATGCTGGCTATGTCACGCGGCAATTCCGGCATGATGGCTTTGCGCAGAATGCCACGCCTGAAACCCAGCGACTGGAGTTTGGCAAGCGTTGCCTCTCGCAACGGCAATATCGTTAAGCCCGCCGCTACCGCAGCGCCCACCCAAGATTCAGTGGCCTCGTCGAATATCGCATCCGCCTCGCCGCGCACCACCGCCGCGAATTTGGCGCTGTCAGGCAAAGGCATCATGCCCGTCAATTGCGTCGACCCACCCCAGGCGCGCATTTCTTCCAGCGAGAATCCGGCGGCGCTGGCGATGTGATCGAGAATGGCATGCAGTCCGTGGCGCGGATCGCCGCGCAGCAGCACGCGCAAAGGAAATCTGCGCTCGGCAATTTCCTCGACCGATTGCAGCCCGGTTTCGCTTCGCACCGCGAACACGCATTGATCGTGAGAGGGAATGATGGCGATGGTGCGCACCGGCAGCGGCGCGGTGAATGGCGCATGCCCGCGAAATGCGAGCGTCAGCGCCGCGGAAGGATTGCAGATGGCCAGATCCGCTTCACCTGTTACCACCGCATCGAAACTCTCCATCGTTCCCGAGCCGTACAAGGACAGCGCCCATTCGGGCGCGCCCTGTTCGCGCAAACTCACTTTCACCTGGCGCAGGCCCCAGTCGGGACCTGCAACCAGTTCCGAGGCGAGCTCCAGCATCAGTTTGGAGCGGATGGTGATTGCGTTGGCAAACGGACGGGGAGCGGGCATGGCTTTCCTATCAGATAGAAGATGATCTGCGTCTGGAGTTTATTCACCGGGTTTCCGGGCGGCTGGCTTCTGTGATGACGGGGTGAATTGCAGCGAGCCGATTTCAGCACGTCGGACTTCGTTATTCAACTGCTTTCTACAGGCTGCGGCGCGATCGTGAGCGCTATGGCGTGGTTATTCGCGAGGCCAATATTCACATTGAGTGAGCAGGGGGAGCATGCCTATGCCTGTATGATAGACCAATATTGGAATTGAAAATATCCAGAAAGATAAGGCAGTAATAAGTGGGATAAATAAATTAATGTAAATATAGCTTGGAAATCACTCCGCCTGAATCCTGTTCTCCCGAATGATCTTTCCATTTCTCTCGTAATCCGCCTTGAGTTTCTTCGCATATTCCTCGCGCAAATCGGCGGTCACTATGGTTCCTGTGTCCTCGATCTGTTGGCGCACCTCCGGCGCGCGCAGTTTGCCGGCTTTGACGGGCGGCGCGGCCGTCTGTGCTGCAAACAACAGGGCGTCGATGCTGCCGGCCATCAAATCGGTGATGGCCGGGACGGCGCCTTTGTACGGCACGTGCAGGATGTCGGCGCCGGTAAGCACTTTGAAATATTCCATCGGCAAATGATTCTAGGTGCCGTTGCCAGGCGACTCATAGGTGAGTTTCGATTTGCCGTTCTTCGATAGCGCGATGAAGCTTGACGGGATTGAAAGCGGATTGGCCGCGGGTGAATTAACCGCCCTGGGCGACTTCGTGCTTGCGTCCAATTTCCTCCAGCACCAGATCGCGCAGGTCGCGAAGAACTTCCATCTCTGCAATGCTGAATTTGCGTGGGCTGGTGTCGAACAGGCACAGCGTGCCTATGCAACTGCCATCGGGCATGGTGAGTGGGGCGCCGGCATAGAAGCGCGCGCGTGGCTCGCCTGTCACCATCGGATTGTCGGCGAAACGCTTATCGGCCAGTGTGTCCGTGACGACCAATTCTTTGTTTTGCGCGACCACGTGTGAGCAAAAAGCACTGTCACGCGAAGCCTCGAAGGCATTGAGACCGACAATCGATTTTAACCATTGCCGGTCGGCGTCGACCAGACTCACCAATGCTATGGGCACCTTGAACGAAGCCGCGGCGATGCGCGTTATGCGGTCGAATTTTTCCTCGGGACCGGTGTCGAGGAGGCCCAGATTGTGCAGCGTCGAGATGCGGCTGGCTTCGTCCTTGGGCATATCCGCCCTGATCCAGCGCGAGGCCGAACGCAGCGCCCAAGCGCGAATCTTGGTGCGCGCATAACTCATGCTAAAGGGCGCGACCAGCCAGTCCGTGGCGACATTGTTCTCGCGGCTTGCCAGGTGATTCCCCGAGGTCGCAAGCATCACAGGCACCTGTATGCCACCGGGGGCTTCGCCCGCGCGAATCGCGTTCGCCAGTTCCAGGCCGTCGCATAGCGGTGGATTGTGTTCCAGGACCACCAAGGCGAATTGCTGCTCGGCGGTTCGTCGCAGGACAGTCTCTTTGTCCGCCGCGATCATCAGCGGCATGGATTCGCCGCGAATGGCCTCGGTTAGCGCGTCGGCCATGCTTTTGTCGACGGTGTACAGGAGCACCGGCCGTGCCATGGATGAGGCGCTGATAGCGGTGCGCGCGTGGAAATGGTTTTTGGTTTTATCAACTGCGGTTTTCGATCTGCTGCGTAGCTCGACCACCATGCCCTCGGAGGCGGCATCGACCTCCAGGTCGACTTTGTCATCGCGAAGGCGTTGCCTCACTCCCTCGACGATGCGGTCGATGGCCGCGTCGTCGCGCAGCGGGTCGTGGTGCGTGAGGAGCAAACGTTTTACGCCAACGTCGCGGCAAACGCGCACCGCGTATTCAGCCGTGCTATGACCCCAGCCGACCTTTGCGGCGTACTCAAGCGCGGTGTACTGCGAATCATGGATGACTAAGTCCGCGCCTTCAACGAACTCCGCGTAGCGGCGGTCGATGCCCGTGATCACCAGTTCGCCCGAGGCGAATGCGCTCGAATGCGGTTCGTGGTCGCAGCAATAGGCCACGCTCGCGCCATCGGCTTCGAAACGATAGCCCAGGGTCAGAGCGGGATGATTCAGGTAGCGCGTCGTGATCTGTATATTGTCAATGGAAAACATACCCTCCACCAGGTCGTGATAATGATTGGTGGAGGCGAACTGGTCGAGCGCGATCGGGAAGTACGAGTGGTCCATCTGGCCGGCCAGGGTGGTGCGCAAATTCTGCGATAGGCCCTTTGGCCCGTAGATATTCCATACGTTCTCAGGCGCGAACATGGGGGCGAAGAACGGAATGCCCTGGATGTGATCCCAGTGGGTATGGCTGATCAGCATGTGCCCGCTGACTGGTGCATTTTTCTTGCGCAGGGCCATCAGTTGCACACCCAGGGAATGGCCTCCAGTACCGCAATCGACCACAACCAGCGTGCCCGCGTCGGAGCGTATCTCGACGCAGGAGGTGTTGCCGCCGTACCGCGCGGTGGTTGGGCCGGGTTTGGCGATCGACCCGCGAGTACCCCAAAATTGGATGCGCATAACTAATTATCTTGTAAATTCAGAAGCATGTGAGGAAGTTTGTCACAAACTCCGTTAACATGCGCAATATGCCAAATGATGCGACACAGGTTCCAGGAAACAATCGCGTAAGTCGGCGTACTGAGGTCGATATTCACGTGACCGGGATCTTGCCTGCGCAGGAACTGGATAATCTGGCGCGTTCTTCAAGCGAGATCCGCGCGAGCAAACCTATATTTCCGGATCAGTTTCAGCCGGCGAGCCTTGATCTGCGGCTTGGAGCAGTGGCGTATCGCGTGCGGGCGAGTTTTTTGCCGGGAAAGAAATTTACGGTGAAGGAGCGGCTGCGCGATCTCACCATGCATGAGATGGACATCAGCCATGGCGCGGTGCTGGAACGAGGCTGCGTCTACATCGTGCCCCTGTTGGAGAGCCTGGCTTTGGGTCCGCGTACCTCGGCGATGGGCAATCCCAAGAGTTCCATCGGGCGCTTGGATGTTTTTACGCGACTGATCACCGATCACGGCACCGAGTTTGATCGGGTGCGGGAGGAGTACGCTGGACCTTTGTACGCGGAGGTTTCGCCGCGAACTTTCAGCGTGCTGGTGCGCGAGGGTTCGCGCCTGTCGCAACTTCGCATCCGCCGCGGCGATCCTTCAAGCACCGATGAGAAGCACCGCGAGTTGCAAAAGGAACACGACCTGGTCGGATCGATTTCATTGGAAGACATCCGCGACGGCGTGCCGGTGTCGGTGGATGTGCGAGGCGATGCGTCGGCGGGCATCATCGGCTATCGCGCCAAAAGCCACTCCGGGTTAATCGATATCGATCGCATCCGCCACTACGAGGTGGCGGATTTCTGGGAGCCGGTGAGGGCGCCGCGCAAAGGCGGGCTGGTGCTGGACCCCGCCGATTTCTATATATTGGCCTCATGTGAAGCGGTTCGCGTGCCGCCCAGTTATGCGGCGGAAATGATCGCCTACGACACGCTGGTGGGGGAATTCCGCGTGCATTACGCGGGATTTTTCGATCCAGGCTTTGGCGACCCCGAGGCGGGTGGCGAAGGTTCGCGTGCTGTATTGGAAGTGCGCTCGTTCGAAGTGCCCTTCATCATCGAGCACGGGCAGATCGTCGGGCGGCTAGTGTACGAAAGGCTCACCGCGAAGCCAAATGTGCTCTATGGGAATGGCATCAAATCCAATTATCAGAAACAGGGCATTGCGTTGTCGAAACACTTCAAGCTGGACTGAGAACGTGGCCAGGCGTGACTGAGGATGTCATCCCGATACACCTTGTCGTAGAGCGCGTAGACGCGGCAGGCCGGTTCTTGCTTTAAGACACATGACCCCGTGTCACCATGACGCCGCTTCCTCAGCTACCAGGGTGTACGGACAACTTCCCGGACGGGACTTCAACCCGCTAGACTTACTGCTGTTACTGCGAACACTCTGACCCCACTGATCCCATTTTGGCGCAAAGCGCAAAGCGCGACGCGGCACTTTCGCGGTAGGCTTAGAGCCTGAGGCTAACGGAGCGGGGCATATGAGGCACAAGCACGGCGATCACGAACATGATCACGACGGGGATAACGAAGGACATGCCCACAAGGGCAATTTGTCGAATAACGACGGTCCGGATTTTCATGATTTCATCCCGCCGCCCACGCATTTTCGAATTGCACCCATGCTGGGGCGCAACGCGCACCAGCACGGCGATGCGGGTCTCAATAATCCCATGGTGCGCGAGCTGCTGGTGGATAACTGGGAGAGGATGTACCGCGAGCCGTTTCGCGGCCTGACCACTGATGGCGCGCCAATCGATGGCTTATATTCGCTGGGCCCGAATGGAGCGCCCAGTGAGGCCATGCTTGCTGCGACCTCCAGATTGCTGCGTCTGTTGTCGCCAGAGCAGCGCAGGGCACTTTGTTACCCGGTGGACGCGCGCGAATGGCGGCGCTGGAACAACACCGAAATGTACCTGTTCAAGTATGGCCTGCGGTTCGAAGAGGTGAGCGTGCCGGTTCGCGACGCACTGCTCGATGTGATTCGCGAGAGCCTTTGCGCCAAAGGCTACGACAAGATCCGGGACGTGATGCGCCTGAATCACTATCTGGGCGAATTGGTAGGCAACACGCTGGTGTTTGGCGAGTGGAGTTTTAATTTCACTTTGTTCGGCGATCCTTCTATCCTCGCGCCCTGGGGGTGGCAATTGATGGGCCATCACCTGGCCTTGAATTGCCTGGTGATCAACGGCCAGATGGTGCTCTCGCCGGTATTTATGGGTGCAGAACCCAACTACGCGGATAGCGGCCAGTTCGCGGGTGTGCGAATTTTTCAGGATGAAGAGCATGTCGGCTTGGATCTCATGCGAATGCTCTCGTCCGAGCAGCGCGCGCAAGCCATCATCCGCCATTCCAATCTTGGCCCCGATCAACCAGCGGGGCGCTGGCATCGAGCGGATCAGTTGCATTTCGGCGGCGCCTTCCAGGACAACCGCGTGGTGCCCTATGAGGGCGTAGGCGTTAGTGGCTTTTCAGCCGCGCAGAAAAAACGCTTGATGGAGCTTGTGCATGCCTACGTGATGCCCTTGCCCGAGGGTCCGCGCAAGGCAAGGATGGAGGAAGTGGAGCGGCATCTGGATGACACGCATTTCTGCTGGATCGGTGGCACTACCGACGACAGTACCTTTTACTACCGGATACAAAGTCCTGTGATATTCATCGAATTCGATCAGCACGCAGGTGTTTACCTCACCAACCCGACACCAGAGAGGTTTCACATCCACACCATCGTGCGTACCCCCAATGGCAACGATTACGGCATGGATTTACTGAAGATGCATTACTCGCAGTCGCATCAGGGGCGCAAACCGGGCCAGACCTGAGTTTTAGTCAAGAAAGATGGTTTGGCCTCTGCGCCGCCCGGGCCACCGCATCACACAAATCATCGACCGTATTGGGCTTGTAGATCGGCTCGACTATGCCGGCAGCAAGCGCCGTGGCGCGCAACTCCTCTGAAATGTAGCCCGAGGCCATCAGAACCGGCAGATCGGAACGAATGTTCTTCAGTGCCTGTGCCAGCTCCAGGCCCGTCATGTCCGGCATGTTGTGGTCGGTGACCACCAAGTCGAATTGATTCGGGTTGGCTCGCGCAGCCTCAAGGGCCTGGTGTGGTTCTATATAAGCCCGGGCTCTTAATCCTGTTTCGCGGGGGCGTGATTCGACTTTTCTAAGACTCCCCACTCGCCGCCCGCCGCGGATCCAGCAGATCCCGCAATCGATCCGCAACCAAATTGATGCACACAATCAACGAGAGCAGGGCAACGCCGGGAAAGAAGCTTATCCAGTATTTTCCAGAGAGCATGTAGGCGTAGCCGTTGGCGATCAGTAGACCCAATGAGGGTTCGGTGATTGGCAGGCCAAGTCCTAAAAACGACAGCGTGGCCTCCAGGCTGATGGCGGCGGCGATTTGCACGGTAGCCACCACCATCAGGGGCGGCAGGCAATTGGGCAGCAGGTGCCTCAAGATGATGCGCATGGTTGGCAGGCCCAGGGCCACGGCGGCGCTGATGTAATCCTTCTCGCGCTCGGTGAGCGCGGTGGCGCGTGCGGTGCGTGCGTAGTAGGCCCATTGCACGGCAATCAGGGCGACGATGATTTTATCCAGGCCCTGGCCGAGCATTGCAAGCAGAACCAATGCGATGAGTATTGATGGAAAAGACAGTTGCAGATCGGCGATGCGCATGATGGCTGTCTCCAGCCACCCGCGAAACCAGGCCGCAGACAGGCCGAGGAACAGGCCCAGTGCCACCGCGGCAAGCGTGCTGACTGTGCCCGCAAGCAGGCTAGTGCGCATTCCGTAGAGAATGGCCGAATAGATATCGCGGCCCTGATCGTCGCTTCCAAGCCAATAGATACGCCCATCGGCGCCGGCTGAGCCGGGGGCGAGGCGGCCATCCAGCAGGTCGAGTTGCGCGAGGTCATAGGGATTTTGCGGTGCTATCCACGGCGCAAACAATGCTGCGAGGATGAGCAGTAGCAGTGTCGCCAGCGCCGCCAGGGCGACGCCATCGCGCGCGAAGCGCGGCAGCAGGCCGGGGTGGGCGGCGACGGACTCGTTCATTGCACTTTTCTCACTGTGTCGCGTGTCATTGGTTCACTGCGTCCGACCACCCAGGCGCACACGCGGATCAAGCGCGGCATAGGCCAGATCAACCGCCAGATTGATCATCACAAACACCAATACCGTCACGCACAGGTAGGCGACCACGACGGGGCGATCCAGGGTGTTGATGGAATCGATGAGCAACTTACCCATGCCGGGCCAGGCAAAGATGGTTTCAGTGACCACGGCGAATGCCACCAGGGAGCCGAATTCAAGGCCAACGACGGTGACCACGGGAATGAGGATGTTTCGTAGCACGTGCACGCCTATGACGCGCGTCTCTGTTAGGCCTTTGGCGCGGGCGAAGCGCACGTAATCCAGTGATAGCGCTTCGCGTGCGCCGGCGCGCACCAGGCGCGTCACCAATGAAAGTTTAAACAGCGCGAGATTCAAGGCCGGCATCAGCATGTGCTGCAGTCCCTCCCAGCTGAGAAAGCTCACCGGGACACCCAGAAAATCCACGGTCGGCCCGCGACCGCTTGCCGGCAGCCATCCCAGTTGCACCGAAAACACCATGATGAACAACAGGCCCACCCAGAAAGTGGGCAGCGAAAATCCCAGAATGGAGCCGGCCATGATGGCGCGGCCGAGGTAGCTTTTCGGTTTGAGTCCGGCGAGAAGGCCAAGGGGAATGCCGAAAATCACCGCGATCAGCGTGGCGACAACGGCAAGCTCCAGGGTTGCGGGCAGGCGTTCAAGAATCAAGGTGACTGCCGGTACCTGAAACGAAAATGACACGCCGAGGTTGCCGGTCACTGCCTGCCCGAGGAACACCAGGTACTGCCGCCACAACGGTTGATCCAGGCCCATGGACGCCGCGAGCCGGGCGGCATCGGCTTGCGTGGCATCGGGTGGAATCATGATTGCCAGCGGATCGCCGATGGCGTAGACCCCGGCGAACACCAGCAAGGACATGATCAGTACCACCCCAAGTGCCTGGAGCAGGCGCTGGGCAATGAAGCCTGTCATCAGCGATTCCTCACGCGCGGCGCTGGGTCGATTCGCGCTTGGTTGATTGCCACTTGGTTGATGCGCACTTTCACTTCATGTGATGCGCGAAGGTATATTCGTCGGTGCGCGCGACATAGCTGATATTTGCTTTCATGCCCCAGATCGCGATCTGATGGTGAATCGGTATCACTGCCTGATCTTTCAGTGCAATGGCAGCGGCCTCGCGCGCGATGGCCTCGCGCTTTTTCTCATCGACAGTGGCAAAACCCTGATCCAGCATCTTGTCAACTGCGGGATTCGCATAGCGCGACCAGTTCCAGGCGCCATAACCCTTGTTGGCATTGGGGGACGCGATCAGCGCGCGCAATGCCAGGTCGCCCGAGAAGGAACCCCAGCCCAGCATGGCGAAACTGAAATCGCCATTTCGCGCGCGCGGCAGATAGACGTTGATGGGCATGGTTTCCACGCGGGTACTGATGCCCACGCGCGCCAGCATCTGCGCCACGCTTTGTGCGATCTGGTCGTCATTGACGTAGCGATTGTTCGGCGCATGCAAGGTCAGCGCGAATCCATCGGGATAGCCCGCGCGTGCGAGCAATTGTTTCGCGACCTCAGGTTCATGGGCTTCGGGTTTGATCGAGGCGACATGGCCGAATACCGGTGGAGAAACAATATTGGATGCCGGTATGGCTGCATTCTCCATGAGGCGTTCGATGATCACCTGGCGATTGATCGCTTTGGAGATCGCCAGGCGCACATTGATGTCTTTCAGTGGGTTCTTTGGCAGCGGCTTGCCGGAACGGTCGGTGACGAAGGGCGATACCTCGCGAGATTGATCGGCATGAAAAAAGATGGTCCGCCAGGATACTTTCTGCGCCAGCCGGAAGCGCTTGTCTGTCCGAATGCGCGCCAGATCCGGTGTGGGAATGGCCTCTATGCTGTCGACATCGCCAGCTAGCAGGGCCGCGATGCGCGCGGGATCGTTGGGGATGATGCGAAACGTGACTTTGTCCCAGGACGGCGCGCCGCCCCAGTAATCGGGGTTCTTTGCCAGTTCAACACGGTCGCCGCGCGCGAATCGAGAAAACCGAAACGGGCCGGTGCCTATCATGGCCTTGCCGTTGTTGAAATCTTCGGGTGTCGCGTTGGCCGCAGCCTTTTTCGACACGATGAAAATGGAATTCAAATCATAGGGCACCATGGCATAGGGTGTCGCGGTCTTGACGCGCACGGTGTATGGATCGAGCGCGCGCCGCTCGGTCAGACGCTGCACGAAACTGGCGTACTGGCCATTGGGCAGCTTTTCGGCGCGCTCGATGGAGAACAGCACATCCTCGGCGGTGAACGGCGACCCGTCGTGAAATTTGACATTGCGACGCAGTCGAAACTCCCAGGTAGTGTCGTCAACGGCGCGCCAGGATTGCGCCAGGCCGGGTGCGATGCGGGCGTCAGCATCCACATGCACCAGGGCATCAAAGACGTGCCAGCCGATATTATTATTGGGCGAGATGTTGACCGCGTGCGGGTCCATGGAGGTGATGTCCGCGGCCATGCCGATGCGCAAGTCGGCCGCCATCACCGTATTCACAAAAAGCGCCGCCGCGCAGGCGAATAAAAGCGTCGCCGCGCAGGCGAATAACTGCGCCGCCGCGCAGGCGAACAGTCTGACTTGTGGTGCGATCATTCGGATGCTCCGCTTAGAACGCTGTGAAAAGTCTAACAACGCTGTGAAAAAGTCTAACAATGCTGTGAAGTTTAACGATATTCAATGGATGGGTCCGTCGGCCCATTGCCGCCATAGATCAAGGTAGGCATGTTCTAACGCGCGCGTGAACTTGTCATGATCGCATAAGGGGGACGCGGCGAAGTTCGCGCGCAAATTCGCTCGCAGATGGTCCAGTCTCGCCGGGGCACGTGCGAGTGAAACAGCTAGCGCAACATAGGAATCCACGTCATAGGCGATGAGATCCGCCAAGCCAACATTGGCGAGCATGGACGCGCTCTGGCGGCCCGCCACCAATTCTCCGGCGAGCGTTACCACCGGCACCGCCATCCATAGAGCGTCGAGGCTGGTCATGCCCCCGCAGAAGGGGAACGGGTCCAGTGCGATATCGATGTCGTGATAGGTGCGTGCCGATTCTTCTAGCGGTACCCATGGGCGCAATTCAATACGCGCGCGCGCGATTCCCGCCTGTTCGCAACGGATCAGTAAGGCCTCGCGATTGGGCGCATCTTCGAGTGCGATTGCCTGTAGGAGCAGTCTCGATTCGGGCAGTTGTCCAAGAATGGCAGACCATGCCGCCAATACCTGGTCATTGATTTTTGCAAGGTTATTTAGGCAGCCAAAAATCACGGCGCCAGGCTTGCGATGACGGGGCGGCCCCACCGGTGGATAGCATGGGTGGGGTTCTAGCGTATAGCGGGTATCGGGCAGGCGCATCAGTTTTTCGCTGAACAAGGCTTGCTGTCCGGGTGGAGAGGAATGCGGGTCGGTGATGAATGCGTCCAGTTGCGTCAAACCCGTGGTGGAGAAATATCCCAACCAGCTTACTTGTACCGGTGCGGGTCTACTGGCAAAAGCCCTGAGGCGGCCGTAGGAGGTATGGCCTGCCAGATCCACAAGAATATCAATGCCGTCTTCGCGAATGCGCCGCGACACAGTCGCGTCATTCCATTGATGGATGTCCACCCACCCGTCGCTGGCGGCGCGGATGCGTTGGGTAACAATGTCCTCGGTGGGATAGTTGTAGTAGCAGAAGACCTCAAAGCGCGCCCGATCATGCCGCTCGATAATTGGCGCGAACATGGCGCTGACAGGATGCCGGCGCAGGTCCGGCGAAACGTAGGCGAGACGCAAGCGCCGATCGAACTCGCGACTGTTCGAGTGCGGGAGGCGCGACACCTGCTCCGGAGCAAAGCGTTGCGCCCAATGCAGGTGCTCCTGGAATTTGCGCTCCGGGGTGGCTTGGCTGTCGTAATTGAAGGAAGAAACTATTCCAGATGCGGCCAGTGCATTGTTGGGCGACAAACGCAGCACTTCGCGGTATTGATCGCGCGCTTCGCCCATCCTGCCCAGACTGTTGTAGCAGTTCGCCAGAGTGTTGTGAGCGGCTTCCAGATCGGGGAATGCTTCGATCATCGCCCTGCAATGCGTTGACGCACGGGTCCATTGATGGCTTTCCTGCAAGGCATGGGCAAGCAGCAAACGCGTGTCACTGGGATTGTCGGCGAACTGCCAATGGTTCTCAAGCAAGTCGGCTGCATCTGCATAGGCGGTTCGAGGAGCAGCGCTTGAAGCTGCGGCATTGATCAATGCCTGTGCCAGCGCCTGGCGTACGCCCGTTGATTCGGGCGCGAGATCGAAGGCGCGGCGCAGTGCGGCGACCGCCTTGGTGTGTTCGTCCAATCTGGCAAGAGCCGCGCCGAGATTGAACCAGCTGGGGGCGTGAGCGGGATCCAGATCTGCGGCGTGCTGGAAACTGAGCGCCGCCTCGCGTGGATTGTCCAGCCCGACCAGCGCATTGCCCAGGTTGAAATGAAAGCGCGGCGCCGAGGGGCGTCGGGCAATGGCCTGGGCAATGAGTTGCATTGCGCGTTCGTGCTGGCCGCGTTGATGCGCGATCAGCCCGGTCAAATGCAAGGCATCGGCGTCGCCGGGGTCGTGTGCAAGTAGGCTCGCGTAAATATTTTCGGCGCCAGGCAGGTTGCCAGACTCATGCAACGTGAGCGCGCGCTCCAAAATGATGGACCTGTCGGGCTCGCCAGAGAAAGTGCGACGCAGCCGATCAAACCATTTCATTCGTCGACGGGTGTTTCCAGTGAAGTAAGCGTCCTCAGTAACTGATGGAATACCTTGGGGTTGCCGCCGACAATTTGGCCGCTGTTCAGGTAATCGGATTCGCCATTCAGATCCGAAACCAGGCCGCCGGCCTCCTGGACGATGAGGATTCCGGCGGCGATATCCCAGGGGGAAAGGCCGAGTTCCCAAAAGCCATCGAGCCTGCCAGCCGCGACGTAGGCGAGGTCCAGCGCTGCGGCGCCGGCTCGACGCACACCGGCAACCTTGCTCACCACCGCGCGACACATGGCAAGGTATTGGTCCAGGCTTTCCAGATTGCTATAGGGGAAACCCGTACCGATCAAAGCATCTGCGAAACGCGTGCGTTTGGAGACGCGTATGCGCTGGTCGTTCATAAAAGCGCCGCCTCCGCGGCTGGCATGAAACAACTCGTTCTTGAAGGGGTCGTAGATGACGCCGTGGCTAAGTGTGTCGCGATGCATGATGCCGATCGACACTGCATATTGCGGAAAACCGTGAATGAAATTGGTGGTGCCGTCTAGCGGATCGATGATCCAGGTGTATTCGGCCCCCCCCTTGGTGCCCGCGGATTTGCCGGACTCCTCTGCTAAAATCGCATGGTCGGGGTAGGAGTCGCGTATGACATCGATGATTGCGGCTTCGGCGCCCTTGTCTACCTCGGTCACGAAATCGTTGTGCCGTTTGCGTGTGACGACCACCTGGTCGACGTCGCGGGCGGCGCGATTTATGATGGTTCCGGCGCGTCTGGCGGCCTTTACCGCGATGGTGAGCATAGGATGCATTGCGCAGGCTTTCGTTTTCAAAGAGCGCTCGCGCGAAAGGCGCGCCGAGCTAGGCCGATTCTACTATTATGAAACCCTGATTCCCCGCTGCTTGTAGCGGGGTATTGAAATTGGGGAATCCAAAGGGGCGCAGCCCCGTGCTCAAGGGCGGGGTGAATGCCCCGGTCGAGAAATTTTTATCCTTGGATTTTCGTGAATTTAGATCGCATTCGCGTAGTACTGCATCGTCCCTCTCATCCAGGCAATATCGGCGCGGCGGCGCGCGCGATGAAAACCATGGGGCTGTCACGATTGGAGTTGGTCGAGCCGCGCCGTTTTCCCGACCGCGAAGCCGATGCGCTCGCCGTCAATGCGGTCGATATAGTCGCCAGTGCCAGGGTCCATGGCAGCTTGCAAGATGCGTTGCAGGGGGTGGTGCTCGCCATTGCGTTCTCCGCGCGCGAACGCGACCTTTCACATGCGTCTGTCGATGTCCGTTGCATCGCCGCCGAAGCCGTCGAGATTGCGCAAACCTGCGATGTGGCCCTGGTTTTTGGCAACGAAACTGCGGGTCTTGCGAACGAAGAGGTGTTGCTGTGCAATCGTTTGGCCTATATACCGACCGTCACCGATTCCAGTTCTTTGAATCTTGCGGCGGCGGTACAGGTGGCGGCGTATGAAATCCAAATGGCGTCGGGCGTCCCGCTGCGCCTCCCAGGTGGCCCCGCGGATCTGGCGAGCATCGAACAAGTCGAGCATTTCTACGCGCACCTCGAGAACAGTCTGGGCCAGACTGATTTTCTCGAGCCTGGGAAACCCAAACGCATGATGGAGCGCATGCGCCGCCTGTTTGCACGGGCGCGATTGCAACGGGAGGAAGTCAATATCCTGCGGGGTATGCTGACGGCCTGGGACAGGAACAGTTTGCCCAAACATCGGCAAACATAACATCGGCAAAGAAGCCGATAAATTACACAGGCAAGAAGTTGACAAAATACTATGGTTTGGCATTATGTGGAATAAATCACTGGAGAATCAATGATGTTTTCCCGATTTAGGGAAGATATCGCGTGTGTTTTCGAACGCGATCCAGCGGCTCGATCGGCTTGGGAGGTGTTGACCTGCTATCCCGGTTTTCATGCCTTGTCGCTGCATCGGTTGTCGCATTGGATGTGGCAAAACCACTTTCGGTGGTTGGCGCGGTTTTGTTCTCACTTGGGCCGTTTCTTCACCGGTATTGAGATACATCCCGGCGCCACCATTGGGCGCAGAGTATTTATCGACCACGGCATGGGCGTTGTGATTGGCGAAACCGCCGAGGTCGGCGACGACTGCACGCTCTATCACGGCGTGACGCTTGGTGGAACGTCCTGGCAACAGGGAAAGCGACATCCGACGCTGCTTGCCGGAGTGGTCGTGGGAGCCGGCGCAAAGGTTATCGGACCCATCGTGATCGGCGAAGGCGCCAAAGTGGGCTCGAATGCGGTGGTGGTGAAGGATGTTCCCGCAGGGGCAACTGCCGTCGGTATTCCGGCCCGAGTGATCCTGGGCGAGCGTGATAAGTCGCGAGAAGAAAAAGCGGCGCAACTTGGCTTTTCGGCCTATGCGGTGACCCGCGACGACGATCCTATGTCCAAGGCGGTTGACGGTTTGCTCGATCACAGCACTGAAATAGATCAACGTATCAATATGATATTAAAGGAATTGGAGGCAATTCGAGCGGATCAGGACAGCGCTTTGTCGGCGACCCGCTGGGCAGACCGCAAAGTCTCAGGTAAGTAGACTAATAGTTGATTGTTTTAATCGGATATCGTAAAATTCAATCCTGAGTAATTAGCTCGGTTAATTCGCCAGGCTTGAAATTATTCACAATCACTGCCATAGAGGCCGGCCATGAGATTGACAACCAAAGGGCGTTTTGCGGTAACGGCGATGCTGGATTTGGCATTGCGTGAAGGTACTGGACCGGTGACGCTAGCCGGTATCAGCAAGCGCCAGCATATATCGTTGTCTTATCTGGAACAGCTATTTGGAAAGCTGCGCCGCCGCAGTCTGGTGGATAGCGTTCGTGGTCCTGGCGGCGGTTACACGCTGGCGCGGTCTGTGGCTCAAATTTCGGTGGCTGAAATTATTCACGCCGTTGATGAGCCGCTTGATGCCACGCAGTGCGGCGGACTTGAGAATTGCCAGGAAGAGCAGCGCTGCATGACCCACGAACTGTGGTCCGCGCTGAATGGCAAGATGTTCGATTATCTTAATTCGGTGAAGCTCGCGGAATTGGTCGCAAAGCAGCGCGAACGTCAGGCGAGCGCGGGCATAGCGGTAATTCAGGATAAACGCTTCAAGGAAGCGGTCCTGCCAGCTTGATCACGGAGAACACATGAAGTTTCCGATTTATCTCGATTACTCTGCCACCACACCGGTCGATCCTCGCGTGGCGCAGAAAATGATTCCCTATCTCACCGAGCATTTCGGCAACGCGGCGAGCCGCTCGCATGCTTATGGCTGGGAGTCGGAAAAGGCGGTGGAGGAAGCGCGGGAGCATGTCGCCGCTTTGTTAAATGCCGATCCGCGTGAAATTGTGTGGACCTCCGGCGCCACCGAGGGCAACAACCTCGCCATCAAGGGCGCCGCCAATTTCTATAAATCCAAGGGAAAGCACATTATCACGGTAAAAACCGAGCACAAGTCGGTGCTCGATACCGTGCGCGAACTGGAACGCCAGGGTTTCACCGCGACCTATCTCGATCCCAACGCGGACGGCTTGATCACCATCGAACAATTGCAGGCCGCGATTCAAACCGACACCGTGCTGGTGTCGGTGATGATGGTCAATAATGAAATCGGTGTCATACAGCCGGTCGCCGAAATTGGCGAGCTGTGCCGCGCGAACGGCATTATTTTTCATTGCGACGCCGTCCAGGGCGCGGGAAAACTGGAAATCGATACGCAAAAGCTCAAGGTCGACCTGCTCACGGTTACTGCGCACAAGGTCTATGGTCCTAAAGGAATAGGCGCCTTATACGTGCGTCGTAAGCCGCGTATTCGCATTGAAGCGCAGGTGCATGGCGGAGGACACGAGCGTGGGCTGCGCTCGGGAACGCTTGCGACCCATCAAATCGTCGGCATGGGCGAGGCCTTTCGTATCGCGAAGCGGGAGATGGGCACGGATAACGAACGGATTCGGGGGCTTCGCGACCGGCTGCGAAACGGGTTTGGCGATCTTGAGGAAACCTACATCAACGGCAGTATGGATGAGCGCATTGCGCACAACCTCAACATCAGCTTCAACTTTGTCGAGGGCGAGTCGCTGATCATGGCCATTAAGGATGTCGCGGTGTCCTCGGGGTCGGCCTGTACTTCGGCGTCATTGGAGCCTTCCTATGTGCTGCGCGCCCTGGGCCGTTCCGATGAACTCGCACACAGTTCCATTCGTTTCACGATAGGCAAGTACACCACCGCCGAGGAAATCGATTTCGCTATTGATCTTTTGCAACGTAAGATCGACAAACTGCGTGAACTCTCCCCTCTGTGGGAAATGTATAAAGACGGCGTAGATTTGAATACCGTGCAGTGGGCGGCGCATTGATCGAGTATCAGAGCGGTGTAGTGGAGTATCAGAGCGGTCTAATGCAGTATCAGAGCGGTCTAATGCCCGTGAGAAATAAAGGAGTCTGAAATGGCATACAGCGACAAGGTCATCGACCACTACGAGAATCCGCGTAACGTTGGTTCATTCGACAAAACGGACGATCACGTGGGCACCGGCATGGTGGGCGCGCCGGCGTGTGGCGACGTGATGAAGCTGCAAATCCGGGTCAGCAAGGAGGGCATTATCGAGGACGCCCGCTTCAAGACCTACGGGTGCGGCTCGGCGATCGCTTCGTCTTCGCTTATCACCGAGTGGGTGAAAGGAAAGACTTTGGATGAGGCGGGGAGCATTAAGAACTCACAAATTGCCGAAGAACTGGCCTTGCCGCCGGTGAAAATACATTGCTCGATTCTGGCCGAGGATGCCATCAAGGCTGCGATCAGCGACTACCGCAAGAAACACGCGGAAGATTCAATGGCGCCTGTCGCTGATGGCGCACCCAAGGCAAGCGCCACGGTTTAGACAGGCTCACATGTCGATTACATTGACCGAACGCGCTGCTACTCATGTCAGCAACTTTATCGCCAAGCGCGGAAAAGGCGTGGGATTGCGCCTGGGAGTGCGCACTACCGGCTGCTCCGGACTTGCCTATAAGCTTGAGTATGCCGATGCCCTGAATCCCGAGGATCTGACATTCGATAGCCACGGCGTCAAGGTGGTGGTTGATCCTAAAAGTCTGCCCTACATCGATGGCACCGAACTCGACTTCGCGCGCGAGGGCTTGAATGAAGGTTTCAAGTTCAACAATCCCAACGTTAAGGACGAGTGCGGGTGCGGGGAATCGTTCAACGTTTGAGGTGAGGAGGCGGGAGATAAACAGGGGCCTGACGGCCCTTTTTTTGCGAATTGAATCATGAATCAGGCGACGAATCATTTTGAATTGCTCGGCGTGCCGGTCTCTTTCGACGTGCCGATGGCGAGGCTCGACAGCGCTTATCGCGAGCTTCAGTCGAGAGTTCACCCGGATCGTTTCGCCTCGGCGACCGCGGCTGAACGGCGCGTGGCGATGCAGCTAGCCACGCGGGTCAACGAAGCCTATCAAACCCTCAGGAATCCCCTGAATCGCGCGATTTATTTGTTGGAAATTCAAGGTATCGACGTGCGCTCCGAGACCCATACGGCGATGGAACCCGAGTTTCTGATGCGGCAGCTCGACTGGCGCGAGAATATCGAAGATGCGCGCGCCGCGCGTAATCTGGGCCGACTCAATACGATCAACGAGGAGGTACTGGCGGAGAAGCGCGCGCGGTTTGCGCATCTGGAGGGTTTATTATGCTCCGGCGCCGTTCAGCCTGCCGCCGAAGCGGCCCGCCAGTTACTTTTTATCGAAAAGCTCGAGCAGGATATCGGTGACGGTATCGAAGCGATGGAATTAGTCTGATGGCCCTTTTGCAAATATCCGAGCCGGGTGAATCCACCGCGCCGCACCAGCACCGCCTCGCGGTAGGCATCGATCTGGGAACTACCAATTCGCTGGTCGCCTCTGTGAGAAACGGTATTGCTGGCGTGATCAACGACGAGCAAGGGCATCCCTTGCTGCCCTCTATCGTTCGTTATCACGCAGATGGCGAGGTGAGCGTCGGCTTTGATGCTGAGCGCGAACGCAATCGCGATCCCAAAAACACAATCGCCTCGGTCAAACGATTCATGGGACGAGGGCTGCGTGACATCGCCTATATCGAGAATTCTCCCTACGATTTTGTCGATACGCCGGGAATGGTTCAAATCTGCACGGCCGCCGGAGTCAAAAGTCCGGTGGAAGTGTCCGCGGAATTGCTCCGGGTGATGCGGGTTCGCGCCGAGCAATCCCTGGGAGGTGAGTTGGCCGGTGCGGTAGTCACGGTACCGGCATATTTTGACGATGCTCAACGCCAGGCGACTAAAGATGCGGCCTCGCTCGCGGGCTTGAACGTGATGCGCTTGCTCAACGAGCCGACTGCCGCGGCCATTGCCTATGGGTTGGACAATGCAGCCGAAGGTACCTACGCGGTCTACGATCTGGGCGGTGGAACGTTCGATTTTTCTGTTTTGCGGCTCTCGACGGGTGTATTCGAAGTGCTTGCCACCGGCGGCGACTCGGCCTTGGGTGGAGACGATTTCGATCATCGACTGTTCTGCTGGGTGTTGGAGAAGGCGAAGCTCACGCCGCTGTCGGCATCCGATACCAGCCTGATGATTGCCAAGTCGCGCGAGATCAAGGAATACCTAACTCATCATGTCGAAGCGCGATTTAACGCGACGCTCTCCACTGGAACTGTTGTCGACGTTCCTGTATCACAGAACGATTTCTGGGATATGACGCGGCATCTGGTCGCGAAAACGCTAGCACCAACCCGCAAAGCCCTGCGCGATGCGGGCTTGTCGGTCGCCGATGTCAAAGGCGTGGTCATGGTTGGAGGCGCGACGCGCATGCCGCACGTACAGCACGCGGTGGAGGCTTGCTTCGGGCAGGCGCCCCTCAACAATCTGGATCCGGACAAAGTGGTCGCCCTGGGCGCGGCGATGCAGGCCAATGCGCTTGCGGGCAATAAATCGGTGGGCGATGACTGGCTGTTGCTCGATGTGATTCCGCTTTCCCTTGGACTGGAAACCATGGGTGGTTTAGTCGAGCGTGTGATACACCGAAATTCCACCATCCCTGTGGCCAAGGCCCAGGAATTCACCACCTTCAAGGATGGTCAGATCGCAATGTCCATACATGTGGTTCAAGGAGAACGTGAATTGGTTTCGGATTGCCGGTCGCTGGCGCGCTTCGAGCTGCGCGGCATCCCTGCGATGGTGGCGGGCGCGGCACGAATTCGGGTGACATTTCAAGTCGACGCCGATGGGCTGCTCGCGGTAAGCGCCAGGGAAACCACCAGCGGGGCGCAAGCTTCGATCGCGGTAAAACCTTCCTATGGTCTGTCGGATGAGCGCATCACCAATATGTTGAAGGACTCGTTTGAACATGCCGGAGACGATTTGCGGATTCGTGCTTTGCGCGAACAGCAAGTGGAAGCCGAGCGCATGCTGGTATCCGTCCTTGCGGCGCTGGAACAGGATGAAGGATTGCTCGATGCCACGGAACTGGCGGCGATTCACGAAGGCATTAACTGCCTGCGCTCGCAGTCCCAGCGCGCCGATCATCGCGCGATAAAGAGCGCCATCGACGAATTGAACCGCTTGACAGAGCCGTTCGCGGCACGCCGCATGGACCGTTCGGTGCGCCAAGCCCTCAAGGGCAAGAACCTGGCAAGCCTATGACGCAGATCATTGTGCTGCCGCATCTGGAGCTTTGCCCTGAGGGCGCGGTGATCGAAGCCACACCCGGCAAATCCCTGTGCGACTCGCTGCTGGCAAATGGCATCGACATAGAACACGCCTGCGAGAAATCCTGCGCCTGCACCACCTGTCACGTTATTCTGCGCGAGGGCTATCAATCCCTGACGCCGCCCGAGGAACTTGAAGAAGACCTGCTCGACAAAGCCTGGGGCTTGGAACCGGCATCGAGATTGTCCTGCCAGGTTATTGTGAATGGGTCGGATCTGGTGGTCGAGATCCCCAAATACACTATTAATATGGTTTCAGAAGTGAAGCATTGAGAAACCGCGCATTGAGAATACGCACTTTAGGTTGCTTATGCTTTTATTAGGAGAAAGTAATGGGCCCATCATGAAATGGACCGATACACTGGAAATTGCCATCGCCTTGTGCGATAAGTTCCCTGATGTTGACCCGAAAACTCTGCGATTCACCGACCTGCATCGTTGGGTCATGGAGCTGGACGGGTTCGATGATGGCGCCGATCGTTCCGGGGAAAAGGTACTAGAAGCGATCCAGATGACCTGGATTGAAGAGGCGGCCGAATAGTCGCGTCTGGCACTAAGCCGACGAAGCCGGAACCAGGCAGGGTGTCATTGGGGCCACCTTTTCCGCCAAATGTAGGTTTGCAAAAGCGCAAACCTACATTTGGCGGGACGTATTCAAACTCTGATTCTTTGCCAGAATTGTCAACACTTAGCCGATAAGTGACTAATGCGTTTTTGCCGCTTTTGCGGCCTTTGCCGTTGGATGCGGCGTCGGCGGTTGTGAAAACAGCGCCAGGATTTCCCGGCAGGCGCGGGATCGGTCCTCCAGTGTTGCGCTGACCCGCTCGATTCGCAGTTTGTCCGGACCGCTCATGCGCCAGCCGCGTTGTTTGCGGATCAGCCCTATGATGGTTTCCGGATCGATGGGTGGGTGCTTGACGAACTGGATCTGGATGATTTCCGGGCCGGCATCCAGGCGCTTGATGCCCAGATCGCGCGACCTGATCCTCAGGCGATGCACCTCGATCAGGGTGCGCACCGCAGGGTGCAAGTCGCCAAAGCGGTCCACTAATTCCTCCTGCATTGATTCGAGATGGTTCAGGTCATCGCAATTGGCGAGACGCTTATAGACCACCAGGCGCTCATGCACGTCCCCGCAATAGGAGTTCGGCATCAGCGCGGGCAAATGCAGATTGATCTCGGTGGTGACGCCAAGCGGTTCGGTGAGATCGGGTTCCTTGCCCGATTTCAGCGAGCGCACCGCATGAGCGAGCATGTCGTTAAATAAATTGAATCCTATTTCCTGCATTTCGCCGCTCTGCGAATCGCCCAGTACTTCACCCGCGCCGCGAATTTCCAGGTCCTGCATCGCAAGATAAAAACCAGAACCCAGTTGTTCCATCATCTGTATCGCCTCCAGGCGTTTCTTCGCCGTTGAACTCAAAGCACCCTCCTCCGGGGTGAGCAAGTAGGCGTAGGCCTGATGATGCGAGCGTCCGACCCGCCCGCGCAACTGGTGCAGTTGCGCCAGCCCGAAGTTGTCGGCGCGGTTGATGATGATGGTGTTGGCAGTTGGAATGTCGATGCCGGACTCGATGATGGTCGAGCAAAGCAGAAGGTTATGACGCTGCTGCAGGAATTCGCGCATCACCCGTTCCAGATCCCTTTCGCGCATTTGCCCATGGGCAATGGCGATTCGCGCCTCGGGCAGAATCTGCGCCAAACGCTCCTGCATTCGCTCGATGGTCGCGACTTCATTGTGAAGAAAGTAGATCTGGCCGCCGCGTTTGAGCTCACGCAGGCAAGCCTCGCGAATGATACCGGCTGAATCGGGTGTCACAAAGGTCTTGATCGCCAAGCGCTTCTCTGGCGCTGTGGCGATCACCGAAAAATCCCTCAAACCTTCCAGCGACATGGCCAGAGTTCGAGGTATGGGCGTCGCAGTCAGGGTCAATACATCGACTTCGGCGCGCAGTGCTTTCAGCGCTTCTTTCTGGCGCACGCCGAATCGATGCTCCTCGTCCACGATCACTAGCCCCAAGCGCGAAAATTTCACCTCCCGCGACAACAGTTTGTGGGTGCCGATCGCGATGTCGACCGTACCGTTTGCGATTCCTGCCAGCGATTCCTTCTGCTCCGGGCCGCTTCGAAATCGCGATAACTCGCCGATTTTTATGGGCCAGCCCGCGAAGCGATCGGAGAAAGTCTGAAAATGCTGGCCCGACAACAAGGTGGTCGGGGATAACAGGGCCACCTGCATGCCGTCGGCGACCGCGACAAATGCGGCGCGCAAGGCCACCTCGGTCTTGCCAAAACCCACATCGCCACAAACCAGGCGATCCATGGGCTTTGCCTTCTTCATATCTTCAATAACGGCGTTGATGGTGGCGAGTTGATCCGGTGTTTCGTCGAAACCAAACGACTCGGCGAAGGCTTCCAGATCGTGCTGTTTGACGCTGAATGAGCGCCCTTGACGCGAAGCGCGTTGCGCATAAATATTCAATAATTCTGCGGCTGTGTCGCGTACCTGTTTGGCCGCTCGGCGTTTGGCTTTGTCCCAGGCTTCACTCCCAAGCCGGTGCAGCGGCGCCTGTTCCGGCGGCCCGCCGCTATATCGGCCAATGAGGTGAAGTTGTGAAACCGGAACATACAGCTTGTCTGCATCTGCATACTCAATGAGTAGAAATTCGGTTTTTCCTTCGCCCAAGTCGAGATCGATCAATCCGCGGTAACGACCGATGCCGTGGTCCAGATGCACCACAGGGTCGCCAGCGCGAAGTTCCGACAAGTCGCGCAGCATTCCTTCGACCGAACTCTGGCGTTCGCGACCGCGTGCGCTGCGACTGCGTGCCGTCGCTGAAAAGAGTTCAGCTTCGGTAATAAGCGCGTGCGAGCCAAGTGTGTCCAAAAATCCGTTGAGCAACGGGGACACTGCCAGCATCAAGGGCGCGGTGCTCGCCGAGAACGTGGAGTAATCGGCGCAATCTGCGGGTTTCAATCCGTACTCGATCAGGTATTGAATCAAGGTTTCCCGTCGTCCCGGCGAATCCGCGAGTAGCAGCGTCCGACCTCCGTGAGCCGTTAGAAAATCTTTCAATTTGCGCAAGGGATCGGCGGCACGGCGCTCGACGGCAACCTCGGGTAGTGGCGTGAAACGCGAGCTTGCAGACTCCAGACCCGCCGATATAGAACCCGCGGTTGCCGAACCCGCCGATGCCAAACGCAGATCCGCGCGCGCGAATCGACTGGCGGCTATGAAGAACTCCTCTGCGTTTAGAAATAGATCCTCTGGTGCAAGCAGCGGCCGGGCGCGTTCTCCACGCAATAATTGATAGCGACTTTGAGTATCGCGCCAGAAGCCGGTGAACACGGCGTGCACATCTTCGTGCATGCACAAATTCGCTTCGGCCGGCAAATAGTCGAATAGCGTCGCGGTCTTGTCGAAAAAAAGCGGCAACCAATATTCGATGCCAGCCGGCGACACGCCGTTGGACACATCCCGATAAATGGTGCTCTTCGAAGGATCGCCTTCAAAGCGTTCGCGAAACGCGGTACGAAAGTGATTGCGACTCGCCTCGTCGGTGGGGTATTCGCGCGCCGGCAACAGGCGAATCTCACCGACTTTATATATGGTGCGCTGCGTGTCGACATCAAAGGTGCGAATGCCTTCGATTATCTCGTCCATGAGGTCGATGCGATAAGGCAGCACGCTTCCCATGGGGAACAGATCGATGATCCCGCCACGGACGCAAAACTCCCCCGGCGCGACCACCTGGGAGACGTTCTGGTAGCCGGCGAACACCAATTGCGCGCGCAACGCGTCCAGCCCCAGCGTTTCTCCCTGTTTCAGAAAGAATGTGTAGGCGGCCAGATACTCCAGTGGCGCGAGGCGCTGCAATGCCGTGGTCGCTGGGAGCACCACGACATCGAATTCACGCCGCTGAATTTGATACAGAGTGGCCAGTCGCTCCGAGACCAGATCCTGGTGGGGAGAAAAGCTGTCGTAGGGCAGGGTCTCCCAGTCTGGGAAAACGCAGATTTTTAAATGAGGAGCAAACCAGGACAGCTCGTCCCTGAGACGCGAGGCTTCGGAGGCGCGAGCGCAGAACACGACAAGTGGGCGAACCTTTGACGACAACTCCGCCAGGGCGAGCGCGTCACTTGAGCCAACTGTCGCCGTTTGCGACGTAAAATTGGAAACGGATGGTGGGGACGGAGTGACTGTCACAATTTGTGTTTTATTGCGACCTGAAAAAATGCTCAAACCCACACGAAGTGTCACCAATGTCGATGATTCGACGGTCTGGTGCGGGACTTGGTATAATTATACCGTTGAATCAGAGCATTCCTGCCGGAATCTGCGGTCCGCTCTAAAGGTTTATCCCAATGTCCTCGAGGTTATTCGGGCTGATACCTGCGGCCGGCTCCGGTGAGCGCTTTGGCGGGTCGGCTCCCAAGCAATACAGACTGATCGGCGAGAAGGCAATGCTGCGTCACTCAACAGAGGCGCTGCTGGCGGTGCCTGGGATTGGCACGGTATTTGTAGTGCTGTCGGCGAATGATGACAGGTTTCGGAGTTTGGATTGGAGCGATTGTGGCAAACGTGTTGCGCCTCTTTATTGCGGGGGGGCGACACGCCGCGACAGTGTATTGAATGGATTGATCGCGGCCTCGGCCGAAATCGATACTGAGGATTGGGTGCTGGTGCATGACGCTGCGAGGCCGTGTCTGGCGGTGCATGAGGTACAGCGTCTTATAGATGTGGTGACCAGGGACGAAACAGGGGGAATTCTCGCGGTTCGCGTGGCCGACACGCTGAAACGCGGCGATACGGAGGAACGAATCATTGCGACCGAGCCTCGCGAAGCTTTGTGGCAGGCGCAGACACCACAAATGTTTCGGTACGGACTTTTATTGCGCGCCCTGCGCAATGCAGAGAATGCGACAGATGAGTCGGTGGCAGTGGAAGCGCTGGGGGAGAAACCCCGGCTGGTTGAAGGAAGTCAGCGCAACTTGAAGGTAACGGTTGCGTCTGATCTGGAGTTGGCGGCTTTGATTTTAGCTTGCCGTGCAGTAGATGGGAGATCGTAGGGAGATCGTGGTAATGCGCGCGGCAATGCGCGCGGCAATGCGCGATCTTGGAGGAGGCAGGGTATGCGGGTGGGGCAAGGATTCGATGTGCACGCGCTTGTCACCGGGCGCAAGCTCGTGATTGGCGGGGTGACCATACCCTTCGAGAAGGGATTGGAAGGGCATTCGGACGCGGATGTGCTGTTGCACGCCATTACCGACGCGGTATTGGGCGCGGCCGGTATGGGCGATATTGGCCGCCATTTTCCCGATACAGAAGCGCGTTACAAAGATTCCGACAGCCGTTCGCTGATGCGCGAGGCTGCCACTCGAATACGCGCTGCCGGGTTCAAGGTGGTCAACGTCGATTCCACCATCATCGCGCAATCGCCGCGGATGGCGCCGCATATCGAGGAGATGGTCGGCAATATCGCCCTCGACCTGGGAATAGATAAGACATGCGCTAACGTGAAAGCGAAGACTGCGGAGCATTTGGGATTCGTCGGTCGTGGCGAAGGCATTGCCGCCCAGGCGATAGCCATGGTTGAGATTGTCCAGTAATTACCCCAGCGGAGGCCGTCATACCTGTCATCACTGCACCAAAATTATTCTTCGCGCTCTGGCCGGATTCGGAAACGCGTCGCGCGCTTTTGACTCGCGGCAAAGGCATGCATAAAATTTCTGGCGGACGCATGACCCGACCCGAGAATCTGCACCTTACGCTGGCGTTTCTCGGACCGACAGACGCCACTCGCCTGGCGGAACTGGAAGCGGTCGCTGCTTCCGTGACGACGGTCAATTGCAGCTTGTCCTTGGACGAGGCCGGTTACTGGAAGCACAACAACATAGTCTGGGCCGGTTCGAGCAAGGTTCCGGATAAGCTGGCGACCTTGGTCTACGATCTGCGCGATGCCTTGAAGAAAAACGGTTTTCGCTTCGATCCGAAGCCCTTCAAGCCACATGTCAGCTTGATACGCGATGCGAAGGATCCCGGCGAGCCGTCCAAGAAATCCATACGCTGGAAGGTTGGCGGATTTTCGTTGGTTCGCGCCTATCGCGATGATCAAGGTCTGCTCTATCGCGTGGTGTCGAGTTGCCCCAAGGTGGAATAGCGGGGCGCCGGATTTTTCGTTCCGGTTTTATTCTACTTTTGCACCGGATGCCTTGACGACCTTTGCCCATTTCGCAATTTCGTCGCGAACGAATTCGGTGAATTGTTCGGGTGTGTTGCCCACCGGATCGGCGCCCAGGCTGGTAAAACGTTCAATCATTTCTGGCGTGCGCAGGGCTTTGGCTACGGTGGCATGGAGCTTGTTGACGATGTCCTTGGACGTTTTCGCCGGGGCATGCATGCCGAACCAAGAGCTCGCCTCATATCCGGGCAATCCGGATTCCGCGATGGTAGGTACATCGGGCAACACCGGTGACCGGCGTAACGAGGTAACCGCAATCGCCCGCAGCTTTCCCGCCCTGACCTGTTGAATTGAGGAGGGAAGGTTGTCGAACATCAGTTGCACTTGACCGGCCATCAGGTCCGCGACTGCCGGCGCGCTTCCCTTATAGGGAATATGCAGCATGTCCACTCCTGTCATGGCCTTGAACAGCTCGGCGGAAAGATGGATTGAGGTGCCGCTGCCGCTGGAGGCATAGGCAAGTTTTCCCGGTCGTGCCCTGGCATATTCGATCAATTCCTTGACTGTTTTGACCGGTACGCCGGGATGAACTTCCAGTAGATTGGGGACAGCGGCCAGCAAAGATATATGCTCGAAGTCCCGCATTACGTCATAGGGCATGTTGGAATATAAGCTTACGTTTATCGCCTGCGGACTGACCGCCCCTACCAGCAGGGTATAGCCATCTGGAGCGGCTTTCGCCACCACGTCAGAGCCCAGATTGCCGCCTGCACCCGCGCGGTTTTCAATGGCCACTGCTTGGCCAAATACACGAGCCATATCAGCACCCACCGCACGCGCGACGATGTCCGTTGTGCCCGCCGCCGTAAATGGCACCACGATTCGAATCGGCTTGGAGGGATAGGAGGCCGCGCTTTGGGCCATCGCATTTGCCGACAGATACGAGGATGCAAGGATTGATGCGGCAAGCAATTTGATAGCGTATGTCAAGGCGATCTCCTAGGTATTTG
>CAMDFL010000017.1 GCA_945897475.1 Bordetella parapertussis | reverse complement strand
AACCCTGCCAGTTGATCACCGCGCCGGGGGTGTTGGTAACAGAGAGCGTCGAGCCGTTGGCGACGATGCTCGCCTGGCCGTTGACCACTTGGGGGCCAACCGGATTGGCATGCACTTCGGGCAAGGCAAAACACGCTGCCACCAGCGCTACCAAGGCTTTTTGTCGCGGTTGCCAGCGACTGTTTTTTCGCTCTACCACGCACCCTCCCCGGCGGGATTGATGCGCATTCAAAATGCGCGCGAACTCCGGTATGAAATTCGCCCAACAACCCCACCTGACAGAAGACTATCCGCCGATGAAAATGACTGAGCAAGCACGCTAGCGGCGCGACCCGCCAAAATCGTGACTTTTTCCTCAAAACCCATAAGAAACCGCGAATGCGGCCTTCCTCGCACCGCGCACTTTGGCGTCGCTCTAGCCGTAAAGACAATGGCCGCAAAAACACTTGAAAAATAAAACTGGTTAAATGTCGACGAAGAAATTATTTGCAGTATTGCCTGCCCGCAATCACCAATTTACAAATACCTGCGATCAATCTTCCGATTCGCCATTGCCCTCCAACACCGCGCGAATCACCTCAAACGAAAATCCGCGCGATTGAAGAAATCGCATATGCCGTGCCCTATCTTCTCTGTTGGCGGGAGGGGCGCGAAATTTTCGGCGCCAGATAGCGCGGGCGCGTTCGAGGTCGCCATCGCGTGCGGCTGCAGCAGTCTGTTTGGCGAGGTCCACATCGACTCCTCGCGATTTCAGGTCGTGCAGGATATGCGCCGAGCTGTATTTCTTGGATAGCTGGCGCGAGCGCGCATCTGCATAGCGTTCATCGGACAGCTGGCGGTTCGCGGTCAAGGCGTCGAGCACGGCCACGAGCTCATCCTCGGACTGCGCGTGCGGCCCGAGCTTTCTGACCAATTCGGCCCGGCTGTGCTCGCGCTGCGCCAGATAGCGCAGCGCACGATCGCGCAGGGAAGGCGTGCTTTTCATCGCCCCGTTTGCATCTTTCCCTAAACTCCGCCGCCTCCTAGGTCGCTTCTACACCCACCGTTTGCGGCGCTGCGCTGCGAACACCAAGCTTTTCGCGAATGCGGTTCTCTATTTCCACCGCCATGGCGCCGTGCTCTTCGAGAAAATCACGGGCGTTGTCCTTGCCTTGGCCGATGCGTTCCTTGTTGTAGCCGTACCAGGCTCCCGATTTTTCGACGATATCGGCGTTGACGCCCAATTCGAGGATCTCGCCTTCGCGCGAGATGCCCTTGCCGTAGAGAATGTCGAAGATCGCTTCGCGGAACGGCGGCGCAACTTTGTTCTTCACCACTTTTACGCGCGTCTCCGAGCCGATCACTTCGTCGTTCTTTTTGATCGCGCCGATACGGCGAATGTCCAGGCGCACCGAGGCATAAAACTTCAAGGCATTGCCGCCGGTGGTGGTCTCGGGATTGCCGAACATGACACCAATTTTCATTCGAATCTGGTTAATGAAAATCACCAGGGTGTTGGTTCGCTTGATGTTGGCGGTGAGTTTGCGCAGCGCCTGGCTCATCAGACGCGCCTGCAAACCCATTTGCGGTTCACCCATCTCACCTTCGATCTCAGCCTTGGGCGTGAGCGCAGCCACAGAATCGATGACGATGACATCGACCGAGCCGGAGCGCACCAGCATGTCGGCGATTTCCAGCGCCTGCTCGCCGGTATCGGGTTGCGAAATCAAAAGTTCATCAATGTTCACGCCGAGTTTCGCGGCGTATTGCGGATCGAGCGCGTTCTCGGCATCGATGAAGGCAGCTGTTCCGCCGACTTTCTGCATCTGCGCGATGACCGACAAGGTCAGCGTGGTCTTGCCCGAGGATTCCGGGCCATAGATTTCCACCACGCGGCCGCGCGGCAGACCGCCCACGCCCAGAGCCACATCCAGGCCCAATGAGCCTGTGGAAACCACTTCAATATCGGTTATGGCGGCAGAGTCCATGCGCATGATGGAGCCCTTGCCAAATTGCTTTTCTATTTGGGCGAGCGCGGCCTGCAAGGCCTTGCTCTTGTTCTCTTCCATGGGTCCTTTTACATCCTCTATTTCTGAGTTGTTGTCACTATCGTCTCTGTCTTTTCTTGCTTTATATTTTGGCATAACGTCGTTTCATCTCCATGGGTTGACCTGCGATACTGACAGGAAGCTTTCTAATAAAGACTCCTGCAAAAAAATGGGCCAGGCTCGGTGATTCATCGAGCCCCATAATGTCGCCAGATTAATTCGAGTCTGGCCTCGTTTTCTTTCCAACCCCAAATTAATTTGAGCCTGGCCCCATTTTAATTCCTAGGGTCACAGGTATGCGCCGCGATCCAAAAGGCTTGGTGAATTTCTGGAATCGTCCGGCGATCTTGCCCTGGCACTCAAGGCAGTTGCCATCCTCGCCGATGCGGTAATTGAGGATGTTATGCCAATCCCGCACCACCAGTGCGTTGGCGCAATGCGGGCATATCGTCGAACCGCCCTCGGCGTCATGCACGTTGCCGGTATAGACATAATGCAGGCCATGCGCCATGGCAATGTCACGCGCACGGGTGAGCGTCGCCGGCGGCGTCGCCGGCCGGTCGCGCATCTTGTAGTCCGGATGGAACGCGGTGAAATGCAATGGCACCTCGGGCCCCAACTCCTTCATCACCCAAGCGCTCAGGGCCTCGATCTCGGAACTTGAATCGTTGGCGCCAGGGATCAACAGAGTGGTGATTTCAAACCACACTTGCGTCTCATGCCGAAGATACACCAGCGTATCGAGCACGGCATTGAGGTGCGAGCCGGTAACCTTGAAATAGAAATCCTCTGTGAACGCCTTGAGATCAACATTGGCGGCGTCCATCTTGGAACAAAACTCGGCGCGCGGCGTGGCATGCATATAGCCCGCAGTGACCGCCACCGATTTCACGCCGCGCTCGCGACAGGCATCGGCCACCTCCATGGCGTATTCGGCGAAGATCACCGGATCGTTGTAGGTGAAGGCGACGCTTTTGCAACCCAGCTCCACGGCGGCGCTGGCTATAGATTCAGGACTTGCCTGGTCGGCGAGCCGGTCGAAATCGCGCGATTTTGAAATATCCCAGTTCTGGCAGAACTTGCAGGCCAGGTTGCAGCCAGCGGTGCCAAATGACAAAACGCTGGTGCCAGGATAAAAATGATTGAGCGGCTTTTTCTCGATCGGGTCGACGCAGAAACCCGAGGATCGCCCGTACGTGGTCAGAAATAATTGCCCGCTATCTTCACCCTCGCCGCGCATGCGAACAAAACAGGCGCCGCGCTGACCGACATGAAGCTTGCAATCTCGCGGACACAAATCGCACTGCAATCTGCCGTCGTCCAACAAATGCCACCAGCGGCCGGGGTAGCGCGCGTTGGCGGCCGGCATCTCGGCGGAAGCGATAGCTGTCATGTGTGCGCCGTCCCGGTTTCAATCCATTTCACCACGCGGTAGCGCTTGAAACGGCAGGCGGTAGAGCGCGTGTCAGCCGGCATGCCGGCCTTCAATTTGATCTGGGATATAAAACTTTCAGGCTCGGGAATGCTCTCCCACACTTGGGGTAAAAAAGTACCGCGCCGTGATGCCGCACCGCTGCCCGACTCGATGATGAGACCATCCTTGCCCGGTTCCAATTGGCGAATCAGGTCGGCATGATCCTCGAAAGCGATTCGCGCAGGCCTTGAAAGAATCGACACCTCAATGTTGAGCATTTCCAATTCAGGTCCCGTCAGTGGCTTGAAACGCGGATCTCCCATTGCCGCCGCGCGCGCATTGGCCATGACATCGGCGCCCAGGGGCCGCGCCGCATCGAGCATGCCGATGCAGCCACGCAAGCTTCCGTTTTGCTTCAATGTGACAAAGGTCGAACGAAGTTCACGCAGCCAGCGCTCGTTTGGCAAGATGGGCAGGTTCGCCGCGGTCAGCGCGGCGACTATGGATTGTCGCGCCGCGCCAAGCAGCAAACTTCCCTGCTCCGCGCTATAGGCGCGCGGCTCGGCGTCGATCGCAAAGGACGCATAACCGACCACGCGATCCCGGCCGCCGGCGGTATCCCCCGAATTGCGAAGATCGAGCAATCGCGGACGCAGACCACGTCGTTGCGCAACCAGCAAAGCACCGGAGATGGGCGTGGCGCCGCACGCCTGTTCGTGCTTGATGCCAGGGGTGAGATTCATGATCGCATCGGCGGTGCCCTGGTCCATGGCGCGTGCCGCGTCGTAGCTGTGGTAGTGAGACATGTCAGAGCTGATGACAAACAAAGTCTCATCGCCGCCCCATAGCGTTTCAATGACTTCGGCGACCTGTTGGGCGCTTGCCTCGCCGACCACGAACGGCAGCAGGCTGAACGGCCCCAATACCTGCTGCAAAAAAGGCAATTGCACTTCAATGGAATGCTCTTTTGCATGGGTGGCCGAGGACACGCATACCTGCGGCAGGCAGCGAACGAGTTTTTCACCTTCCGAATCGATAGGTATTCGGCCCAGAGGCGTATCGAAAGCATCGGCCCCCGGAAGTGCCAGGCCTTTGACCGCAACACGGTGGCAAGGCCCCATAAGCACCACCCGCTTGACCACACCACGCGCCGGGCGCAACAAATCATAGGCATGCGCGGCCACAGCCCCGGAATAGATAAAACCGGCGTGCGGCACAATCACTATCTTAGGAAATCCCGGACAAAGCCGATCTTCATTGGCTTGTTCGAGATGATCTGCGATTTCACCGGCCAAAATCGCAGGCTCGCGGGGGTAGAACACTCCGGCTACCGCGGCGGCTCTGACGTTCATTGGCAGTCCCTGCGTTGACCCATGAGATTTTACGACAAGGGGATTTTACGGCCAGTGCTATTTTACCCAGAGATCAGGGTTTGCGCGGCTGGGTGGAAGGCAAGTCGGCGGAGAGCGCCTGCGCAGATTGCAGGCTCGCGCTCCAGGTTTCACGTTGTCCCGCCCAAACAACTTCGCCCTGCATGCGCCCGTTGGCAATGCTGCCGGTCAGTATCAGGTAGCGGCCACGCGTCATAATGGCGAAACGCACACGCTCGCCGCGCACCGTGGCGTCGCGAACCGTAAAGCTGTCCCCTCCGACGGAACCCTTACCTTCGACGCCATCAAGGTTTTGCGTCAAATCCAGGCTTAGCGGTTCGGCAAACCACGCCGCAGGCAGCGACAAATGCCATCGGCCGGCCACGCTTGCCGGCACCAGGTAGTAATAAAGCGTGGTTCGCTTTGAACCGGTGATCGCCTCTTTTTCGTCGGCCTCAAAGGTCAACACCTTATCCGGCGGCCAGGGCGAGAGCTGATAATCGTGCGAGACAATGCGCGAACCGGGTTTGAGCTCGGCACGCAGCTTGGGTACCAGGCGAGTCACGAATCTTGGCAGCAGATATAGCGTCACCACGCTCGCATCAATATAGCTTTCCTCGAACAGGTCGCCCTGCTTGAAGCGCACTCTGGCGTCCATGCCTTCGGTCCTGGCCTCGACACGAGCGAGTTCGACCAATTTGTCCTGCAACTCGATTCCCACGCCGCGCGCGCCATATCGTTTGGCCGAAGTGATGACCAGGCGCCCGTCCCCCGATCCCAGGTCATAGACAGTATCGGCGGCGGTGATATCGGCCAGCTTGAGCATTTCGTCGACGATCACCCAGGGCGTGGGTACGTAGGGGCCGGCGACGTTGTCGGCGACATCCTGCGCGATGGCAATGCCCCCTGCACACAATAGGAACAGAAACGCCGCCGCCTGCCTCAAATGATCAAGGCGCAAATGATACAAGCCGAACGGAATGCACAATTGAATGCACAATTGAATGCACAATTGAATTCGAAATTGAATATTCTTCATACGAATGCACAGCTGCATGGATCGAGACATTCGATGCATGGATCACGATATGCGATGCAAGCTTACCGCCGCCTCGCACTCCAGGTCTTAACCGGCGCGGAAGCCGATATCACGGTGCCACTCATCTCCGCCCCGTTGACCGTGCCGCGCAATGAGACCGTTCCCGATGCGCCGCTTGCATAGGCAAAGGAAATTTCTTCGCCGCTCACTTTGAGATCTCGCAGTGGAACTCGCGCGCCCGCCAATTCAACACTGCCCGAGAGCGACTCCGCGCGTTGATCGATTCGCACCGTCAGCGGTTTGCCACCCGCGCCGGCCGAGGCCAGATTCAGATTCCACTCGCCGGCAACACGGGCAGGAATGATGTACAAATAAATCACCGTCAACGGGGTGCCGCTGATCTTGATTTTCTCCTCGAGGTCGAAACTGACGACCTTCTCGTGAACCAGAGGGTTGATCGGATAGTCGTGCGAGACGATGCGGGTGCCCGGCTTCAATTCGGCCAGAAATTTTGGCACGAGCTTGGTGATTGTGCTGGGTAAGAGATACGTTGTGATGATGCTCGCCTGTGAGAAATCCGCTTCCATGATGTCCCCGCGCACGAACTTCACCCGGTCCGCCACCCCTTCGGTCGCGGCATTCTGGTTGGCCAGCGCCACCAATTTTTCCTGGATGTCGATGCCGTGTCCGCGCGCACCGAATTTTTTCGCCGCTGTGATCACGATTCGACCATCGCCTGAACCCAGATCGATAAGATAGTCGCGAGCACTTACCGAACCCATATCGAGAAGGCGATCGACGATGACAGTGGGTGTGGGCACGTAAGGTCCGAAACTTCCCTGTGCGAATGCGGATTGCGTATTCATCAACGCAAATATCGATGCAATAAGCGACACAAATAGCGACGAAAACCGCGACGAAAACCACCTTAAAGATACCAATCCCATGATGAAACGATTCATTAGTTTTCCTCCAGTAGCTCGATTATGCCCTGCAAAGCAGCTATCACTGTCTTGCGCCGTATTTGCTCACGATCGCCGTCGAAACGTTGTGTTACGCAATGCAATTTTTTTCCTGGCCCGGCCCAGGCAATACACACCGTACCCACCGGCTTGGCATCGGTTCCGCCGCCCGGCCCGGCGACACCGGTGACGGCGACCGCCATCTGAGCGCGGCCATTGTTGATGGCGCCTTGTGCCATTTCCAGCGCCGTTGCTTCGCTCACCGCACCATGCGCGTCCAGCGTGGCGCGCGAGACGCCGAGCATCTCGACCTTGGCCTCATTCGAATAAGTGACAAAACCGCGATCAAACCATTCGGAACTACCGGCCACCGCAGTCACCGCCGCTGAGATCCATCCGCCGGTGCAGGATTCGGCGCTCGCAAGTTTCAATCCGCTCGCCTTGAGGCGCGAGCCGGTTAGGGTTGCCAGCGTAAAGAGGGGGTCATGCGCCATAGAGGAAACTCACCTTACTAACCTGTTAATTGCCGAGAAATTCAATTAATTCATGCCAGAACATGGATCTTGCGAGCCTGTCATGTTGTTGGGAATAATCAATAATTCGTTTGATTAAAACAGGCCAGTGGGAAGCAGTCGCGTCGCCAGCGCCATCAACAGCAGCGTATAACCCGCGGCAAGGATGTCGTCAAACATCACTCCAAATCCGCCTTTCCAGCGACGGTCTGCTTCTCTGATGGGCGGGGGCTTCAAGATGTCGAAAAATCGAAACGCGAAAAACGCAAACGCCTGCCAAAATAACCCCGGTGGGGTGAAGACCAGAATCATGACAAAGGCAACCACTTCGTCCCAGACCATGCTGCTGTGATCGGCGATGCCCATATCATTTCCGGTGCGCTGGCAGGCCCAGATTCCCAGTATGAACATCAGCACTGTGGCGATCAGTATCTCGCTGGGACCGAACCACAACGTAAGCATCCAGTAGACCGGGAATCCGAGCAAGGTGCCCACGGTGCCGGGCGCCACGGGAGCCAAGCCTGTGCCAAAGCCCAATGCTAGAAAATGCGCAGGATGCGAGAGCAGAAATTTACCGGACGGGCGAACGATCATGATTGGCAAGCGATTATTAGAACGGCTTTAAGCATCGAAATGATCGTAACCGGTACGCGCCATTTTCATGGGCATACCAGCGCTATCGCGTAGCGTCACTACAGGTTCGCCCGGAATAACGCTGCCGATACAAGTCAGTGCGAGTCCGAGCTCCATCCCGATACTATCCACAGCGGCATGCTGCGATCGAGGCGCGGTGAAGGCAAGCTCGTAATCGTCGCCGCCAGCGGCAATGCATTGCCAGCGCAGCTCGACATCGGAACAAGCGCGCAAGGCGCTGGTCACGGCTAGGCGATCGGCGACAATGTCTATAGCAACCTCTGAGCGTTCGGCGACATGACCCAGATCGGCCAATAGGCCGTCGGAAATATCGATTGCCGCGTGTGCAATACCGCGCAGTCGCCGCCCCAGTTCCACGCGCGGCTCAGGATCATCCAGGCGTGCCAGGCAATCATCAAGGTCGCACCCGTTGAGGCTCACGCGGCCCATCTGGTGGGCAAGCGCGAGCGCCGCACCGCCGGTTGCACCCGATAACCAGACTTCGTCTCCCGCCAAGGCCGCGTCGCGTCGCAAGGCTAGATCCAAGGGCAGTTCACCGATCACGGTGACGCTGATTACCAGCGCTCCACGCGTGGTGTCACCACCAACGAGTTCGACGCCATACCGATCGGCCTGCGCAAAAAATCCACGGGCGAATGCCTCCAGCCATTTTTCATCATTGCTGGGAATCGCGATCGAAAGAAGCGCGTAGCGTGGATCAGCTCCCATGGCAGCCAGGTCGGACAGATTAACAGCGAGGGATTTGCGTCCCAATTTTTCGGGGTCTGTTCCCGCCAGAAAGTGGCGACCTTCGATCAGCATGTCGGTGGACACTGCCTGCAGAAGGCCAATGCCTGGGGTCCATAAGGCGCAATCGTCACCCACGCCAAGCACCGCATTTTTCGCAGGCCGGTTGAAATAGCGACGAATGAGATCGAACTCCGTAGCCATGGGCGAAATAGGATTTACTTCAGGCGGTCTCCGCAGGCCGCAGCGCCCGCGAGACTCTATCGAGCACACCGTTGACGTACTTATGCCCGTCGGTGCCGCCAAATATCTTGGTAAGCTCCACCGCTTCATTGATAACGACGCGGTATGGCACCTCGGGCGCCGCGCTCAATTCGAATGCCGCGAGCAGCAGAACAGCGCGCTCCACCGGAGATAGTTCGGGCCAGGGACGATCCAGAAGCGGTGAGAGCATTGCACGAAGATTTTCGGCAGCCTCAATTGCACCTGAGAGCAAGCGCTGCAGCATCGCGCCGTCGGCACGCTCGAAATCTTTGGAATCGGACAGATGGGCAAGAATTTCCGCAGCGGACAAGCCGGACATTTGCCATGAATACAAGCCTTGGACCACCAGTTCGCGTGCGCGGCGACGCGCTGATTTCATGAACGCGAGTTCTCTATGGCGCGGCACAGACCGGCCATTTCAACCGCGGCTTCGGCGCAGTCGCTGCCCTTTTGTATCACACGCGCCTCGGCCTGGGCTTCGGTTTCCGTGGTAAGAATGCCATTGGCAATCGGTATTCCCGAATCGAGTGCTACTGCTAAAATTCCGGCGGCGGATTCGTTGGAGACGATTTCGAAATGGTAAGTCTCGCCGCGAATTACCGCGCCCAACGCGATCAAAGCGTGATAGCGGCCAGTGGCGGCGAGCTTCTGCAATGCGAGTGGCACCTCCAGGGCGCCGGGCACGGTGACAACCGAAACGGCATCGTCGGCCACACCGAGTTCGCTAAGGCGTTGGGTGCAACTTCGGAGCAAGTGCAGACCCACGCTTTCGTTAAAACGCGCACGCACTATGGCCACCGACAGGCCGGTGCCATTCAGTTTCACGTCGATTTCGTTCACGCGCGACTCTTACTGGTCTCGCGATGCGCCACGAAGCGGCCGACCTCCAGACCAAACCCCGCCATGCTGGGAATCTTTCTCTGTACGGCCAGCAATCGCATGCGACCGACATTTAATTCACGAAGTATTTGCGCACCAATACCATAAGTCAGGAGATCCATTTTCGCCTGCGGACTGCGGCGCATGGGCGCGGAAACATCCTCGATTAACTGCGAGGCGCTGTTGGAACAATTAAGCAGCACCAGCACGCCCTTACCCTCGGCGGCGATCTTGGCCATGGCTTCGTGCACCGTCCACGAGTGTCCGCTGGCGTCCATGTCCAGGAGGTCGATCAATGACAAGGGTTGATGAACGCGGACCAGGGTCTCCTCCTCGGGGTCAATATCGCCCAGCGTCAAGGCGATATGCACCTGTCCACTCATCTTTTCGAGGAAAGCGAGCATTTGAAATTCGCCATGCGCGGTTTTCACGCGACGTTCGGTGACGCGGCGTACCAGACTTTCATTTTGACTTCGATAGTGAATCAGGTCGGCGATAGTGCCTGTTTTCAGGCCGTGTATTTTTCCGAACTCGAGAAGGTCGGGCAGTCGCGCCATGCTGCCGTCGTCCTTCAGCACTTCGCAGATCACCGCAGCGGGGATCAGCCCCGCCAGATGCGCGAGATCGCAACCCGCTTCGGTGTGACCCGCGCGCACCAGCACGCCGCCGGCTTGCGCCATCAATGGAAAGATGTGACCTGGCTGAACGATATCCTCGGGCTTGGCATCCAGCGCCACGGCGGCTTGAATGGTGCGCGAGCGATCGTGTGCGGAAATGCCGGTGGTGACGCCTTCAGCAGCCTCGATCGACACGGTAAACGCGGTTCCCAGCGGCGCCCTATTGTCGCGCACCATGAGCGGCAGATTAAGTTGCCGGCATCGCGCCTCTGTGAGCGCCAGGCATACCAGGCCTCGCCCGTATTTGGCCATGAAATTGACCGCCTCGGGCGTCACGAATTGACCGGCGATAATCAGGTCGCCCTCATTTTCCCTGTCCTCGTCGTCAACCAGGATCACCATCTTGCCGGCTTTGATGTCGGCTACAATTTCGGGGACAGTATGCAGGCTCATTTGCGCTCCATGAAAAATGCTCGCCACCCCGGATCAATGGCGCCGGAAAACTTTCGCCTCCCGGATAATCTTGTCTCGTCTAGGCAGAGACAGCGGCAGCGGCTTGAGGAGCTTGCTCAGCCTTATCGATATTGACGATTTTCTCGCCGAGCTTTTCGCGAATTCGTGCCGATTTTCCTGACCGACCGCGCATGTAGTAGAGCTTGGCGCTGCGCACCGCGCCCTTGCGCTTGACTTCCACCGAGGAAATCATCGGAGAATGGGTTTGAAAGGTCCGCTCCACGCCTTCGCCGGAGGAGATCTTGCGCACCGTGAAAGAGGAGTTGAGGCCGCGATTTTTCTTGGCGATCACCACGCCCTCGTAGGCCTGTACCCGCTTTCTTTCGCCCTCGACCACGCTGACGTTAACAATGATTGTGTCGCCTGGGGCAAAAATGGGAAACTTCCTACCCAAGCGGGCAATTTCTTCGGACTCTATGGTTTGTAACAGGTTCATGCTTTTTCTCCTTCGCTATTCTGCGCTTGTTCCCGTCGGAACTCTTCCAACAGGCTCATTTCCAATTCGTTCAATCCACGCATCTCAATCAACTCCGGCCGAAGCAGCCAAGTAAATCCCAATGCCTGCTTGTGTCGCCATCGGGCAATGTCCATATGATGGCCCGAGAGCAACACCGGCGGCACCCCACGTTCGCGATAGCGCTCAGGCCGGGTGTAATGCGGGCAATCCAGCAAGCCCCCACTCTCGATACTGAACGACTCCTCTATCGCTGAACGCTCATCACCCAAAGCACCGGGCAATTTGCGAACTACCGCGTCAATCAACACCATCGCCGCCAACTCTCCACCGGAAATAACAAAATCTCCAATGGATAACTCTTCATCCACGCACCGCTCAATCACGCGCTCATCAACACCCTCGTAGCGGCTGCAAACCAGTATGACCCTGGCTTCCTTCGCCAATCGTGCCACGCGGGCATCACTCAATTTGCCGCCACGAGGCGACAGATGCACTACCTTTACTTCTTCCTGGCCTGCGCTTCGTGCCGCATCTATCGCTTTTTCCAGGGGTTCGGCCAACATCACCATTCCCGGTCCGCCCCCGTAGGGCCGGTCGTCCACCCTGCGGTAATTATCCGTTGTGAAATCGCGCGGATTCCACAAACCCAGCCCCCAAAGTCCCCGATCAAAAGCCCGCTGGGTGATACCACTGCCGGTAATCGCTTCGAACATATCTGGAAACAGGGTGACGCAGTCGAACCGAATCACCAGTCCGCTCCCCAATCCACCCGAATTTCTCCGGCCGCAAGATCGATCCCGCCAACGACTTGGGGAACGAAGGGCAACAATCGTTCACCGCCACTCCAAACAACACGCAATATCGGATGCGCGCCGCTCTCGAAAATCTCACTAACCTCGCCCAGGTTCTCACCGATGAGGTTCACCACCTTCAAACCTACTAAATCGTCGCGATAAAACTCGCCATCACCCGCCTCGGGCATGGCCTCCCGAATCACCGCAACCAGCGCACCACTGAACCGCGCCGCTTCGTCGCGATTCTCGCAGCCACGAATGCGTGCAACCATGTGATCGCCATGACGCTCGCTTTCCTCCAGCTCAACTTCACGCCATTCCTCCCCGAACCGCAAACACCATTTCGGGTACCGGGCCAGACTGTCGGGCTCTTCAGTGTAGTGCTGAATTTTGATCCAGCCCCTGACCCCGAAGGGCCCAAGTACCTTCGCCATCACCACCAGGCGGGATTGCGTTTCGGCCGTCCCTTTCGCCGCGATGCCGTTTATCTCGACCATCCGTTCGGTCGCGATGCCGCTTATTTAGCCAGCGTTCGCGCGAAGGTTTTCTGCAGGCGAGCCACGGTAGGCGAGAGTTGTGCTCCCTGACCCTTCCAATAGGCCAGTCGATCCACTGATATGCGTAGCGACTCGCTACCTGCGGGCGCCTTCGGATTATAGAAACCGACACGCTCAATGAAGCGGCCGGTAACGGTGCGGCGCGAATCTGCAACCACGATACTGAAGAAAGGACGGTGCTTGGCGCCGCCTCGTGCTAAACGTATAACGACCATGAGGATTCCGGGGTGTGCGAAAAGGGCGTGATTTTACTAGGGTTTTGCCTGAATTAGCAAGAACTACATAGCCTGCTCTGGTTATTGGATGCTTACCGGACGCCGCCGTGGAAAGATACGGCCCTTCCTAAAAAAACCGTCTAAAACCCGCGCGGCATCATGCCCTTCATGGATCGCATCATCTTTGCCATGCCGCCTTTTTGCATCAGCTTCATCATTTTCTGCATTTGCTCGAATTGATTGAGCAGGCGATTGACCTCCTGCACCGAGACCCCGGCGCCCCCAGCAATTCGGCGCTTACGCGATGCCTTGAGAATCTCGGGTTTGGCGCGCTCCATCGCAGTCATTGAATTGATGATTCCTTCGGTGCGAATCAATTGCCGTTCATCGAACTTGGCACCTTGAGCGGCCTGCGCCATTTGCGCCGGCAACTTGTCCACCAGTGCGGAAATTCCTCCCATCTTTTTCATCTGTTGAAGTTGTTGCTTGAAATCATCGAGATCGAAGCCCTTACCTTTCTTTAACTTATCGGCCAGCTTTCTCGCCTCAACGACGTCAACCGATTTACGCGCTTCTTCCACAAGCGACAGTACGTCGCCCATACCCAGGATTCGCGCGGCCATTCGGTCAGGATAAAACGCCTCCAGGCCTTCCAATTTTTCGCTGACCCCAACAAATTTGATGGGCTTTCCCGTGATTTGACGCACCGACAAGGCTGCGCCGCCACGCGCGTCGCCATCGAGTTTGGTGAGTACCACACCGGTGAGCGGCAAAGCCTCGTTGAAGATGCGCGCCACATTGACGGCGTCCTGACCTTGCATGGCATCGACGACAAACAAGGTTTCAGCGGGATTCAAGCTCTCGTGCAAACGCTTGATTTCCTCCATCATCGCCGCGTCTATGGCCAAACGTCCGGCGGTGTCAACGATGAGCACCTGATGATAATGCGTGCGTGCGAATTCCAAGGCAGCGCGCGCGATTTCAATCGGCTTTTGATCCGAAGTTGATGGGAAAAAATCGGCGCCCGCTTGCGCGGCAACCAGCCGCAGTTGCTCGATGGCAGCCGGCCGATAGACATCGCAAGAAGTCAGCAACACCTTCCTGCCTTCATCAGCGACCAGGCGCCGCGCGATTTTCCCGGCAGTAGTCGTTTTCCCCGAACCCTGAAGGCCCGCCATCAGAATGACCGCAGGCGGCACCACTGCCAGATCGAGACCGACTTCGGCCCCCCCCATCAATTGGGTCAATTCACGATGCACCACGCCGACCAGCGCTTGACCGGGATTGAGGCTGCCCACGACCTCCTCGCCTATCGCCAGATCGCGTACACGGGCGATGAAATCGCGAACCACCGGAAGCGCCACGTCGGCTTCGAGCAACGCGACTCGCACCTCGCGCAAAGCATCTTGAATATTGCCTTCGGTCAGCCTCGCCTCACCTCGCAGGGTTTTGATGACTTTTGAGAGGCGTTGTGTCAGTGATTCGAGCATGATGATGGGGGCGCCAAGGACGCGCAATATGAGTGATTAGGGGATTCGAGCCGCAAATACGGGCTAGAAAAATATGCCGAAACGCAGTGTAGACTCGCTGAATGGACATTTTACTCCACGCACTTGCCGCGCTGATCTATGCGGTCCTGGCCCTGCATTTCTGGCGCACCCGCTGGATTGGCGCCGCGCCCACGGCGATTACTGCCTGGGAGCGCGCGCTCATCTTGGCGCCGCTCGCCTTGCACACCTGGCTGTTGTGGGAAATTCTCTTCATATCGTCCGAATTGCGCTTCGGTTTTGCCACCGCGCTCTCTGTGATGCTATGGATTGCGGTATTAATCTATTGGATAGAGAGCCTGTTCCTTAGACTGGAGGGCATGCAGGCGCCAGTGCTCGCCTTAGCCGCGTTATGCGCGCCCTGGCCCGCTCTTTTCCCCGGCCTCGCCGCTCCACCCATCGCGCAATCCATCGAGTTTCGTTCGCACACCGCTCTTGCCATGCTCGCCTATAGTTTGTTTACCCTTGCCGCATTGCATGCCCTGTTGATGACCGTGGTGGAACGCCGCCTACACGGGCGCGGCGGCGGTTCCATGAATGGACTGTTGGCATCGATGCCCCCTCTCCTGAGCATGGAAACACTATTGTTTCGGCTCATCGCCCTGGGGTTTTTACTGCTGACATTAACGCTGGCCAGTGGCGCCATCTATTCGGAGACGCTGTTCGGCCAAGCGATGAAATTCAACCACAAGACGCTGTTCGCGGTCATCTCCTGGTTGATATTCGCCGCACTGCTATGCGGACGATACCTGTACGGCTGGCGCGGCAGGAAGGCACTGCGCTGGACCTTGAGTGGTTTCGCCACATTGTTGCTCGCCTACATCGGTAGCCGCTTTGTTCTGGAAGTGTTACTGCGTCGGTCGCTCGCATAAAGCCCCTCCTCCCCCCCTTGGCCTTTGCCGCTAACCGTAGGCCTTGGTCCTTGAGCCGGGGACCCACTTTGAGCGCTTGCGAAAAAGTCCGCAAATTTCATAATTGTGGGCGGGCTATACTTATCGCTCATCTTTCCTGAACGACCCAACACCTTGGAGGACATTCCCTTAGGGTGGCATTTCGGCCTGCTCGCTGTAATGCTGCTGTTTTCATGCTTTTTCTCCATGGCGGAGACCAGCATGATGGCGCTCAACCGTTACCGTTTGCGCGCAAGAGTGCGCATGGGGCACCGCGGCGCCATGATTGTCGCCGAGCTTCTTGCCCAGACGGACAAGCTTCTGGGCGTGATCCTCCTGATGAATAATTTGCTGAACGCCGCCGCGGCCGTGCTGGTGTCTGTCATTACGGTGGAATTATTCGGCCAGGACAAAATCGCCCTCGGCCTAGGCACCCTGGCCGTCACATTTTTGATTCTGGTGTTTTCTGAAATTTCACCGAAAGTCATCGCCGCGGCCAATTCGGAACGTATCGCTTTGCCCGCCGCTTATGTCCTACGTCCGCTGTTGCGCTTGCTCAACCCAGTGGTGTGGTTTGTCAATCTATTCGTATCGACCCTGCTTTTCATTACCCGTCTCAAGCCATCATCCAACGAACAATCGCAGCGCCTCACAATGGAAGAACTGCGACATTTGGTGTTGGAATCAAGCCAGATCGTGCCCAAAAAACACCAAAGCATTCTGATGAATCTGTTCGATCTAGAGTCAATTACGGTCGAAGATGTGATGACGCCTCGCGCGCGCATCGAATGCATCGATATAGAGGCGCCGATCGAAACTATCGCAGAGCAACTGGCGACCAGTTACCACACGCGCCTACCGGTTTATCGGGGCGAACCTGGCACGGTGATTGGCGTACTGCATCTGCGCCGTGTGCTGCGCCTGGTACAACACGGCGAGCTTGATGCACAAGGACTGGAGTCTTTGCTTGCCAAGCCTTACTTCGTCCCGGCCGGCACACCGGTGTTCGAGCAACTGCAATACTTCCAGGAAGCCCAACAACGCATTGCGTTGGTTGTTGACGAATACGGAGAACTCTTGGGCCTGGTAACCATGGAGGACATCATCGAGGAATTCGTCGGTGAATTCACCACGACAACCCCGTCCGGTCGCGGAATTTTCTCCTGGGGAGCCGACGGCAGCGTTCTGCTGGAAGGCGCGACAAGTCTTCGCGAACTCAATAGAAAACTTGCGCTGAGCCTGCCCTTGGACGGGCCAAAAACGCTCAATGGCCTGATTCTGGAATATTTACAGGATATTCCCGAAGCCGGCGTTTCGGTCAAGATAGCCAATGTCGCAATGGAAATCGTGCAAACCCAGGACCGCACCATCAAAACGGTTCGACTGTTCAAAAGCGTTGCGCTGGAACAGCCAGTCGTCTCTTGACTCGCCTATTCACCCCGACCGTGACCACGGTGGCTCTGCCCCTTTGGATTCCCCGATATCAAGTCCGCGCTGCAAGTGAGCGGGGAATAAGCAATTTAATTCATAGCCTTCAAAAATTTAGCGAGGTTTCCTAAAGCTTTACAAAAGCTTTAGGAAAAGGCATTATTCTGATGCATCAATCTTGATCAACATCGTTTTCACGCCTGTGTCGCGCTTGTGCGCCCGCAGACCGGCGGATAGTATCGAGTCGATCAATCTGCCCACTATCGTTCGACCCATCCAACAAGCATCAGAGCGGTCTAATCAAGTATCAGAGCGGTCTAATCAAGTATCAGAGCGGTCTAATCAGCCGTTAATAAGGTGCTAGGAGATTTACCATGGCCACCGCGGCAATTGCCAAGGACAAAGTCAAGGAATTCAACTTTGCCTGGGAAGGTAAGGACAAATCCGGCAAGACCGTCAAAGGCGAGATGAAGGCCGGTGGCGAGGCCCTGGTCAACGCCACGCTTCGCCGTCAGGGCATACTGGTCAAGACGGTCAAGAAACAACGCGCCGGCAGTGGCGGCTCGGTCTCGGAAAAAGATGTAACGCTTTTTTCCCGGCAGCTTGCCACCATGATGAAGGCGGGCGTACCGCTACTGCAAGCCTTTGACATCGTCGGCAAGGGGCATTCCAACCCAGCCGTCAGCAGGTTGCTGATGGAGCTGAAAACCGAAGTGGAAACCGGTTCCACACTGGCCGCGGCATTCCGCAAATACCCCTTATATTTCGACGCCTTGTTCTGCAACCTGGTGGCTGCTGGCGAGCAGGCAGGTATTTTGGAAAGCCTGCTGGATCGCCTGGCGACTTACAAGGAAAAGACCATGGCGATCAAATCCAAGATCAAGGCTGCGCTGTTCTACCCGATCGCGATTATCGCGGTAGCTTTCGTCATTACCGCGGTCATCATGATTTTCGTGATTCCTGCTTTCAAGCAGGTGTTCACCAGCTTTGGTGCCGATCTGCCAACGCCGACTCTTATCGTAATGGGAATATCGGATTACTTCGTCAAATTCTGGTACCTCATCATCGGCAGCATTGGGGGTGGGGTTTATGGATTTCTGTATGCCTGGAAACGTTCGATTCCCGTGCAGATTTTCATGGATAAACTCATGCTGAGAATGCCGGTGTTCGGGCACTTGGTGCGCATTTCCACGATCGCGCGCTGGACGCGCACGCTCTCGACCATGTTCGCCGCCGGCGTGCCCCTGGTGGACGCACTGGATTCGGTGGCAGGCGCTTGCGGCAACTATGTCTATGGCATGGCCACCAAACAAATTCAAAATGAGGTCTCCACCGGATCGAGCCTGACCGTTTCCATGCAAAACACCCAGATCTTCCCCAACATGGTGATCCAGATGGTGTCGATCGGCGAAGAGTCGGGCGCCCTGGACAGTATGCTGGGCAAGGTGGCAGACTTTTTCGAGGCTGAAGTCGACGATGCGGTAGAAGCACTCTCCAGCTTGATGGAGCCGGTAATCATGGTGGTGCTGGGTTCGCTCATCGGCGGCATGGTAATCGCAATGTATCTGCCGATCTTCAAACTAGGCCAAGCGGTCTGACCGCGCGCGCCGTGTCCGACGCGGCGCTATTTTTCTCCTCACCCCATGTGCTGCCCTGGCTGGGGCTTGTAGTGGGCCTGGCGATAGGCTCGTTTCTGAACGTCGTCATTCACCGACTCCCACTGATGATGGAGCGCGATTGGGTCGCGCAATGTGCCGAATTACGTGGCGAGCCGATTCCGGTCGCGGAGCCCCTTGGCTTGGCTTTTCCGCGCTCGCGTTGTCCCAGTTGCGGCCACGGCATTACCGTCCTGGAAAATATTCCGGTACTTTCCTGGGCATGGCTCAAAGGCAAATGCTCGGCCTGCCAAACACGAATCAGCGTGCGATATCCGCTGGTGGAACTGCTCACCGGCGTAGCGCTTGCATACTGCGCCGCGCGATTTGGTGCGACTTTGGCCGGCCTTGGCGCCGCGATATTCCTTTGCGCCCTGATCGCCGCCTGTTTTATCGATTTCGACACCCAACTGTTGCCCGATTCAATAACCCTGCCACTGCTTTGGCTGGGCCTGCTTGTCAATCTTGCCGGCACATTTACCGATCTGCAGTCGGCGGTGATAGGTGCGGTGGCCGGCTACCTGTCGCTTTGGATTGTGTTTTGGACGTTTAAGCTTGCAACCGGCAAAGAAGGTATGGGATACGGCGATTTCAAGTTGTTGGCGGCAATTGGCGCCTGGGCCGGCTGGAAGATGCTGCCTCTGGTGATTCTGGCCTCCTCGGTTATCGGAGCGATCGTGGGTATCCTGCTGATCGTACTGGCTCACCGCGGCCGTGAAGTTCCCATCCCCTTTGGCCCTTATCTTGCAGGTGCCGGTGCGGTAGCCCTGCTGTGGGGCGCCCCGTTGACCAACGAATATCTGAAACTTATTTATTGATGGTCGCCTAGATTGCAATGAAATACTCCAAAGATCGACCTGAAATGATCTCCATGATTAGCTTGAAATGGTCTCTATGACCGGCTTGAAATCGTCTCAATGATCGGCTTGAAATGTCCTATGTAATCGGCCTGACCGGTGGTATCGGCAGCGGTAAGAGTGCGGTCGCGCGTGCTTTCGAAAAGCGAGGGGCTAGCATCGTCGATAGCGATCTGATTGCCCATGCGCTAAGCGCTCCCGGGGGTGCAGCGATTGCCGCCATCTGCGATAACTTTGGCCAGGCAATGATCTTGCCAGACGGCGCCATGGATCGCACCCGCATGCGGGAACTAGTGTTTTCGGACGCCACAGCCAAAGCGCGGCTTGAGGCCATTTTGCATCCGTTGATAAGCACAGAAAGCTCGAGGCAGATCGCGATCGCGACCGGTCCCTATGTTATTCATGTCGTGCCGCTTCTGGTCGAAACCGGCATGGGCCACGAACGCTTCGATCGCATTTTAGTGGTCGATTGCGAAGAGGCACTGCAAATAGAGCGGGTCCTCGCCCGCGGCGGTCTGGACCAATCCGAGACTCGCGACATCATGGCGACACAGGCAAGCCGCCGCGCCCGACTTTCCAGCGCTGACGATGTGCTTGTCAACGAAGGCAGTCTGGATGAGATGGAGGCCAAGGTCGAATTGATGCATCGGCGGTATCTGCTCCAATCCAGCAAGAAAGTATCCGGCCTTGCGCCATCCGCGGGGCTATCCAGCGCACCAGTGAATAGGCGAGAATCGGCAGACTCTCATCACGTGGACGCATCGGTGATCAACTACGAGTACCCGCTGAATGAACGCGTACGCACTTTACTGAGGCTTGAAAATATTTTCGAGCGCGTTCGCCATTTCCTCGCACGCGGCGATCGCCTCGATCATCACATGGTGCTATTGACCATGTTCGAAATCCTGGAAGTCGCCGGCAGGGCAGACCTGAAATCGGATTTGCTGCAGGAACTGGAACGCCAGAAGCAGGCACTGTCCTTGTTTCGCGGAAATCCCGAGATCGCCGAGGACGCACTCAATCACGTGCTTGCCGAAATCGAACTATGCAGTCGTGCGATGTTCGCCATGACCGGCAAGATTGGTCAGCACCTGCGCGAGAATGAATGGTTGATGAGCATCAAACAGCGTACCACCATACCCGGCGGCGCATGCGAATTCGACCTGCCTTCCTATCACTTCTGGATGCATCGAGACACCCAATCAAGGCTTGAGGATCTGCACGGCTGGATCAATCCGCTTTTGCCGATTCGCGATGGCGGCGCCATCGTGCTGCGTCTACTGCGCGAGGGCGGCAAGGCCTCTAAGCTGATTGCTCAGCATGGTGCATATTCGCAAATGCTGGGAGGAAAAGTCGCTCAAATGGTACGTCTCAAACTTCTCCGGAACATGCAATGCATTCCCGAGATCAGTGCCAACAAATATGCCCTGAATATTCGATTCCTGACATACGGCTTGGAGCCGCGCCCTCGAATTGTCGAGGAGGATGTGGAGTTCCAATTGACCTTCTGTAACCTGTAGACACGTCTTTTGCCGTCCCACGCATCCACTGACTATCCACAAGCTCCTATTAAACAAAGACTTTTTTTCTATACTGATCTTTAGTGTCCACCGGCATCCTAAAAACCAATGACATTCATGACCGTATCGTGTGTCGGCGGCCTTGCAGTTTTTGCCTCTTCGCCGCCCAACGGGCCGTAGGGAATAAGGTCGAGATGGAAGCCGCTCAAACTGCTGTGATCCAGACGATGATTCCGGCCGTGCTTGTCTGGCAGGAATTCTCCGCTGTCGAAAATAAGCTGACGCACTCGATAAAAGGCATCCCATGCAAGAAAAGCAGGACAAGCTGTCCTGCTTTTTTAGGCAGAGTCCCCCTTTTTTTTGGGAGGGACTCCAAGTTGGACAAGCCGCTTGGTGCGCATGGCCTGCTAAGCCGAGAACAGAAGCTGCTCGAAGGCGTGAACTCAAGCTAAAAGGCGGTGGTGGGGTTCGCGGATTTTCGGTACCATGTTGCCAGCAATACCGCCTCAGGGGCGTCTTTGCAAACCGCTCTCAAGAATTTCGTCGTCCCTTAGCCTTAATTTCAGCGGAAAATCGTGCGCCATGAGTAAGCAAGAACCCATCGTCATTAAAAATTCAGCGCCGCACCAGGTATCTTTCTCCGAAGCCACCGGGAAAGCCACGCGCAAATCGAACTTTCTTAACGACGATAGCGAAAACGCGACACAGGAACGCGTGAGTATTCCCCCTCAGAACGCGCCCGGGCCGGCTGACCCGACGCTCCTGAATGCGGCGGATTCAAGCGCCACGCCACCTGCGCAGACCTTAGCCGCGCAGGCGGGTGCTCAGGTCAGGGCGCACGTCGCCGGGCCGGCGACCGCAATGACGCAGACAGTGCAGACACCTCAGCCGGTGCGCCCCGCCGCAACGCCGCAAACGTCGCAGCCTATGCATGCACCGTCCGTCGCGGCAGCGAATTTGCGCATCGCAGCCGCCGGGGACGACGAAAATATTCAAACCACGGACAGCAGCGCTGCCTACGCCGAACCGCTACGCGTCGAAGCCGACAACAGCGGGCAAAACCGCGTGCAGCCCGAGGCGCACACCACGCAGCAGCAGTCAACGCCGCTCAGCTGGGATGCCCGCGTTGACACGCCAATCACCACCCAGAGCGGGCAAGCCGCCGAGCACAGCGAGCCAAGCAGCGCTCGCTCCGTTGAAGATGTCGCCCGCCGCAGCGTTGAGCCGGACGCGGTAAATCTGCAAAGTGGCGTGGCACCTGCACCACAGTCGCCCGCGGTGCAAACCGCGGCGCAGGCCAGAGCTGCGGCGCTCAATAACGGAATGATCATCACAATCAGCGCCAAGGTCGAGGCCCGCATGAACGAGGTCGAGCTCGAATCCGCGCGTATTAAAGACAAGGTCGCCGCGCTGACCGCCAAGTATGCCGAGATGGTAAAGACCGTGCGCAAATGAGCGAATCCACTACAGAGCAGGGCGCTGTCGATAAAGAACCGGGCGTTGTCGAGGATTTACTTGGCACGGACGATGAAATGATGGAAGCGGTCACGGAAACCAGTTTTAGCACGGTGGTTAACCGCGTCCTCGACGCCAGTGATGTCGCCAACAAAAGCGCCGCGATTGCAGCCGACTCCACCGAGCACCTGATTGATGCGGTCAACGAATTGCGCGACGCCACGCATACGGCGCAATTGCAGGCGGGGAAAGCGCGCATGCACGCGGTGATCGTTCTTGGCACCACCGGCTTTCTGATGCTGATGGCGGTGGTGATGTTCACCGTGATGGCGCTGAAATTGCAGGACCGTCTTGGGGCGACCGATACTGCAGTGCTCGCTGTGGGCAAGCGCATCGTGCAACTCAACGCTGGCGTCAATAGCCTGAAAGAAATTGGAGCCGAACTTGAAAAATTCAAGCTACAGCAGGATGACCGGTCAAACGCGATCGAGAAGTTTCTGCCCCAAGTCGATGCCAACCTGAACGAGATTCGCAAGGCGGTCGCCGAGCAGGCAGCAAAATCGGCGAAACCGGCCGCCACCGATCCACGTGCTCAGGAGTTGCAGGCGCAATCGCGCGCACTGGCGAAGTTGGCCGAGCAGGTGAGCTCGATGCAGACTAAGGAGTTGCAGGCGCAATCGCGCGCACTGGCGAAATTGACCGAGCAGGTGAGCTCGATTCAGGCCAGTCTGGCGAAGCTGACTGCTGCCGCCAGCGCGCCTCGATCCGTCGTGCCGGTGGCGGCTGCCGCGGCGCCTCCCCCGCCCAAAGCCGAACGACCCGCGCAGAGTTTTATCCAGTACCCCCCCCCACAAGCTGGACGCGAGTCCGGCAAGGCCGGTGCGGAGGCCGCGGCTGGGGCCGCACGGCAATAGCAGTCCCATTCATCTATCGCGCAAAATATCCCTGCAAGAAAACAATGCGCAGGCAGGCGAGGATCAGGAAATATTGTGAAACCCTTCACGGCACAAGCTCTGGACGAAAAAATACAGAAAATCATAGGAAATCGTAATTCGCCCGAGCTAGCCGCACCGTCCAAGCTGGGCGCACCGTCCGAGCTAGCCTCACCGGCAGACATGGCATCACCGTCGGCCGATGCGGTGCCAGGAGATCCGCGCATAGGGCAGATCAAGGCCGATGTGCAGGAAATCAAGCGCATGCTCGACCTGGCATTTCCCCAAATTGGCCGTAATTGTTATGCGCTCTACCAGGCGATGGGGCTGGATAACAGCACGCCGGCGGCCACCGAGCGTTGCAATAGCCTGCAACCCTTGTTCGACGAGATAGTCGTCGGATTGCAGATGCATGACCTCACCTCTCAGCTGCTAATCAGCGTCGCCAAACAGATCAGCGCCTTACCCGGCGCTCAAGAGGCGCCGCTCGCCAACGGCAGCAGCGTCCAATCGGTCGAGACCGGAACGGTCGAACTCTTCTAAGCGACGCCTACTTGGATATGGAAAAGTGAAAACTATTCTTTCGGTTGACGATTCAAGCGCCATACGGCAGCAGTTGCTTTCTGTCTGGAGCCGGCTGGCTACAAAGTGGTGTTGGCGAATGACGGAATCGATGGCTTAGAGAAGTGCAAGGCGCAAAGATTCGACCTCATTCTGACCAATCAGAATATGGTGCACATGAACGGGCAGGAAATGATCAAGGCCTTGCGCCTCCAGGATGGCTATGAAAAAACGCCGATTTTGATGTTGACCACCGAGGCCGGTGCGGACATCAAAGATAAGGGCCGCTCCGCCTTGGCAACAGGCTGCCTGGTTAAACCAATTCAGCCTGAGCGTCTGGTACAGATCGTAAAAAAATAATCGGCTAAGCCCGAATGGCACTTACTTAAGGGTTTTTGGCTCGCCCCCTCCTGCCGCGAGCGGTTTTCTGAAGATCGTTGCTTTCGGGCGGATGGCTTCATCATCCGCGCGAAAGCAACGATCTGGACGAACGGATTTTTCGTTTGTGCAGATTTTGGCAGCGCTGCCCCGGGCGGACCACGTTTTTATACGGATAAACACCATCCGTATAAAAACGCGGTTTCTCAATAAAGCAGAGCCGGTTTGAGCTGCGTATTAGCCGGCTGAACGGGCCTTGCGCTTCACCGCCAGGAGGCGCGTTGCATGGCGATGCCATGCGCGCCGCATTGCCAAGCAGTCTCCAGGTCGCCCCGAGTCAGTCCACCCAACGCGAATACCGGCAAGCTTGCGCCCTTTGACAAGGTCTCGAATCGTTCCCAGCCCATCGGCACGATGTCCGGGTGCGAGCGCGTAGGCATCACCGAGCCCAGCACGGCGAAATCGACACCAAGCCGTTCGGCATCGCGGCGCTGCGCCTCGTCGTGGCAGGACGCTCCCACCAAAGGTAGATCCGGCCGCTCAACAAGGGTTGCGATTTGAGTGGCGGTGAGATGCACGCCATCAGCTTCGGTACGCAGCGCAAGAGCAATATCGGCATTGACCAGCACGCGCGCGCGCAGGGGGCGCGCCAGTTCCAACACCCGTCGCAGAAAATCCTCCAAATGCGCGGCGGGCATGCCGGGTTCTCGAACCTGGATCAGGCGCAGACCCGCGTTTAAGCGATCTTTCATGCAGCGCAGTTGCGCATCCATTCCCAATTCCATGCAATGAGTGATCGCATACTCATAAGGCAAGGCCAGTCCCCGTAATACCGGACCATTGGCCGGCAGCAGCGGCGCCACGGAAACGCTGGCGGGTTGTTCCCATCTCATGTCATCGTGCTCGAGCGTTCGTAACTCACCCGACCAGGCGATCACGCGAAAGAAATTAAGCCGCACCCGGGCATGCGGATAGGTGAACTCCTGCGTGATCCAGCGATAGGCGTGTCCCACCTGGATACCAAGCTCTTCGCCCAGTTCGCGCACCAGGGCGTCGTGCGCGGATTCTCCTGGTTCCAGCTTACCGCCTGGAAACTCCCAATAGCCCGCGTAGACCTTGGATGGCGGACGTCGCGCGAGCAGCACCGCCCCGTCATCGCGAGTCAGCACGCCGACTGCGACTTCGATGATCGCGCGACTATCAGGCAAATTCAAGATGGGATATTTCCATTCTCTGACAGACTCAGAGCGGCTTGCCGCGGCGCACCATTGGAAGGTGCGACGATTTCCGTTTTAAATCCGTGCGCAGCGTTCCCTGGCGTCCAGCCCAATCGCGCGCGAATTGCCATGCGACACGCCCCGAACGGGAACCTCGTGTCAAAGCCCAACGTAAGGCATCGGCTCTGGACTCCTCGGTGTGCACGCATCGGAATTGCGCGAGCCAGTGCGCAACGATTTTCAGATATTCATCCTGCTCAAAGGCATAGAAGGAAAGCCACAATCCGAAACGCTCCGAAAGAGAAATTTTTTCTTCGGAGCCTTCGCTGGCGTGGATTTCCTCGCCCTGGTGCTTGTAATCCAGATTCTCCTGCATGAACTCGGGCATCAGGTGGCGCCGATTGGAGGTCGCGTAGATCAGAACGTTTTCCGGGGCCGCGGCAACCGAACCATCAAGCACCGACTTCAAGGCCTTGTAGGCGGCCTCTGAGGCTTCGAAAGACAAGTCGTCGCAAAAAATAATGAAGCGCTCCGGCCTCTCGCTGAGAAGATCGACGATATCCGCAAGCGACACCAAATCATTTTTGTCTACCTCGATCAAACGCAAACCCTGACGAGAGAATCGATTGAGCACCGCTTTCACCAGCGAGGACTTGCCGGTGCCGCGCGATCCGGTCAATAGAACATTGTTCGCCGGAAGTCCTTCGACAAATTGGCGCGTATTGTTCTCGATTAATGCCTTTTGTTTGTCGACGCCTCGCAAATCCGCGAGCCGGATGGCATGCGGCCGCGCCACCGGCAACAAGGTAGACCGGCCATTTTGCACACGCCAACGAAAAGCGATACTGGCGTTCCAATCGGGCGCAGCCGGCGGCGCGGGCAACAGGCCCTCGAGGCGGCCCAGAACCGCGTCCAAGCGGACGAGCCATTGATCGAAATTTTTGGAAGCCGACATGCTTGCCCAGTTGCTATATCAGGTGCGGTATTCCGCGTTGATCTTCACGTAATCGTAGGAATAATCGCAAGTCCAGACTGTCGTAGCAGCACTTCCTCGTCCTAGATCAACTTTGACCACGATTTCCTCGGGTCTCATCACTCGCGCGCCATCTTCTTCACGATAACTCGCCGCGCGGCCGCCGTTTTCAATCACACGAACATCGCCCAGCCAGAGGTTCACCGTTGAGGTATCCATTGCCTGGACGCCGGCGTTGCCAATCGCCATAAGCAGCCGTCCAAGATTGGGGTCCGAGGCGAAAAATGCGGTTTTCACCAGGGGCGAATGCGCGATTGCGCGGGCGACACGCAGGGCTTCAGCTTCATCGCGTGCCCCGCCTGCTTCGATGGTAATGAATTTGGTCGCCCCTTCGCCGTCACGCGCGATGGATTGTGCCAACTGCACGGCCACCTCGGAAACAGCCTCGCGCAAGGCGAGGTATTGCGCCGAACCGGCGATGATTTCCGAGGTGTTGGCTGCGCCGGTGGCGGACAGGATAAACGAGTCGTTAGTCGAGGTATCCCCATCGACAGTTACTCTATTAAAAGACACCTCCGCGACTTCGCGGGTCATGGCTTGCAGCGCAGACCTGCCGACGCGCGCATCGGTAGCGATGAAGGTCAGCATGGTGGCCATGTTGGGCGCGAGCATGCCCACCCCCTTGGCGATGCCGGTGACGCATACCCGAGTTCCCCCAAGGACTATTGAGCGCGAACAGGCTTTGGCCAAGGTATCCGTTGTCATGATTGCCTCTGCCGCGAGGCCCCAATTCGAGGCCTCCAGTGATGCCACGCAAGCCGGCAATGCCGCTTCGATGCGTTCGACCGGTAAAGGTTCAAGGATCACGCCGGTGGAAAAGGGCAGAACTTCGTTGGCGCGAATACCAAGCACTTTCGCAACCATCTCACAGCTTCGACGCGCGGCCAGCATGCCGGCCGGCCCCGTGCCACAATTGGCATTGCCGGCGTTCACTATCAAGGCGCGGATAGCCCCCCCCAAGGCGAGCGTTTCTCTACACACCTGTACCGGCGCCGCAGCGAAGCTATTTTGCGTAAATACGCCCGCCGACACCGAGCCTTCGGCCAGCCGCATCAGCATGAGATCCGCGCGCGGCGCGCGGCGTATGCCTGCATGCGTCGTCCCCAGTTCGACGCCAATGATCGTCAATAGCGAAGCCGCATCTGGGGCACGTAAATTGACCGCCATCTCGAACGCGCCTCAGCTCAATCTGCCGTGGCAGTGCTTATATTTTTTCCCGGAGCCACAGGGACAGGAGTCGTTTCGTCCTATCTTTTCCATGCGGCGCACGAACGGCGCCTCTTTGAGTGCCTCGGCATCCCCGGATTTCTCATCGAGGGCTTCACCATAGGAGGCGTGCTGATACTGCACGTTCTCCAAAGCGGGCGCGCTCTGGCGCTCCGCCATCTCCACTTCTTCGCGCGTCTTGATCTCAACGGTCATCAGGGTGCGCGTGACTTCGAGCTTTACCAGTTCCAACAGGCTGCCGAACAACTCGAAAGCCTCGCGTTTATATTCCTGTTTGGGATTTTTTTGCGCGTAACCGCGAAGGTGAATGCCCTGGCGCAGGTGATCCAGCGCCGACAAATGTTCGCGCCAATGCATATCCAGGGCGGTAAGCAGCACCAGACGCTCATAGTTTCGCGCAGTTTCCGCGGGCGCCACCTCCCACTTTACGCTATAGGCCGCGTCGGCTGCGTCAATCGCGCGCGAGAGCAGCCCCTCTTCATTCAGGTTGGGTTCGGACTCAAGCCACTTGCCCAGCAATACCTCAAGGCGCAAATCGGATAAATAGGCTTTGCAAAGTCCTTCGATATCCCATTGCTCCTCGACGCTTTCCTCGGGAACGTATGTCCGGAAAATATCGCCGATAACGCCGTGGCGCAATGAGGTGACCTGCTCGGTGACATCGGTGGCTTCCAGGATCTCATTGCGCAAGGCATAGATCTGCTTGCGTTGATCGTTGGAAACGTCGTCGTACTCGAGCAACTGCTTGCGGATATCGAAGTTGTGCGCCTCGACCTTGCGTTGCGCCGATTCGATGGAGCGAGTCACCAGGGTGTGTTCGATGGGCTCGCCTTCAGGCATCTTCAGGCGGTCCATGATCATGCGCACACGTTCACCGGCGAAAATGCGCAACAACGAATCGTCAAGCGACAGATAGAAGCGCGATGAGCCCGCGTCGCCCTGGCGTCCGGAACGACCGCGCAACTGATTGTCGATGCGGCGCGACTCGTGCCGCTCGGTGCCGATGATGTGCAGACCGCCCGCTGCAATAACTTGATCGTGCAAGCTTTGCCACTCGGAATGCAGTTGCTGCACGCGCAGGCTCTTTTCCTCGTCGGAGAGGTTCTCGGTGGCAAGCACCAACTCCTCCTGCTTCTCGACGTTGCCGCCCAATACGATATCGGTGCCCCGCCCCGCCATGTTTGTGGCGATGGTCACCATCTTGGGCCGGCCCGCCTGCGCGATGATCTGCGCCTCGCGCTCGTGCTGCTTGGCGTTGAGCACCTGATGAGGGAGCTTTTCCTTCTGCAGCAAGCCCGACACCAGTTCGGAATTTTCGATGGAAGTGGTGCCCACCAGCACCGGTTGGCCGCGCTCAAAACAGTCCTTGATATCGGCCAACAAGGCCAGATATTTCTCGTCGCCCGAGCGATAAACCTGATCCAGCCGGTCCTCGCGGATCATGTTGTGATGAGTCGGGATGACCACAGTCTCAAGGCCGTAGATCTCCTGAAACTCGTAGGCTTCGGTATCCGCGGTTCCTGTCATCCCGGAGAGCTTGCCGTACATACGGAAAAAATTCTGGAACGTAATCGAAGCCAGTGTCTGGTTCTCGCTTTGAATCGAAACGTTTTCCTTCGCCTCGACCGCCTGGTGCAGGCCGTCGGACCAGCGCCTGCCCGACATCAGCCGACCGGTGAATTCATCGACGATCACCACTTCGCCGTCCTGCACCACGTAATGCCTGTCCTTGAAAAACAGATGATGCGCGCGCAAAGCGGCGTTCAAGTGATGCATCAAATTCACGTAGGCAGGTTCGTACAGGCTGCGGCCCTCAGGCAGGAGTCCAACGCGCGCGAGCAATTTCTCGGCGTTCTCGTGGCCATCTTCCGACAACAGCACCGTATGCGATTTTTCATCGACAAGAAAGTCACCGGGCGCCTCTTCCTTCTCCTGCTTGATCAGCAGTGGCGCCACTTCATTCATCCGGTAATAGACTTCGGTTCTATCTTCGGCCTGTCCCGAGATGATCAGCGGCGTGCGCGCTTCGTCGATCAATATCGAATCGACCTCGTCAATGATCGCAAAGTTCAGGCCGCGCTGGTGACGATCCGGCACCGCCATCGCCATGTTGTCGCGAAGATAGTCAAAGCCGAATTCGTTGTTGGTGCCGTAGGTAATGTCGGCCGCGTAGGCGGCGTGCTTGTCTGCATGCGCCATCTGCGAGAGGATTACGCCGACCGATAAACCCAGAAACGCGTAAATCTTTCCCATCCAGTCCGCGTCGCGCTGCGCCAGGTAGTCGTTAACGGTGACTATGTGCACACCGCGCCCAGACAACGCGTTCAAGTAGGCAGGCAAAGTCGCGGCCAGCGTCTTGCCTTCGCCAGTGCGCATCTCGGCAATCTTGCCGTCATGCAATACCATCCCGCCGATCAATTGCACGTCGAAGTGGCGCATCTTCATGACCCGCTTGGATGCTTCCCTCACCACGGCGAATGCTTCCGGTAGAAGCTCGGTGAGCCCTTGCGCCTCTACAGCTACGCGCGAATCCTGCGCGGCCTCTGCAATACGATTGGCCAGTCGCGCCTTGAACTCAAGAGCTTTTGCCTTCAGTTCGGCGTCGCTAAGCGCGGCGATTGCCGGCTCAAACGCGTTGATCTCCCTGACGGTCTTGCTATAACGTTTCAGTAGCCGATCATTGCGACTGCCAAAAATCACCCTGGGCATGCGGGCGATCCGGGTGAGTAAATTGGGCATCAGGGGCTTGCCGCTTTGCGGAAAAACGCGGATTTTATCATGTGAAGAGTCGCTTCCCGCTCGCCACGGACAAGCTATCAAGATGGAATAAAAAAACGGAATGAAAACCGAAATGGAGAACCGAAAAGAAGACCGAACAGAAATTCAAATAGAAAATTCGCGTTAAAACCGCCCTCGCTTAACGCGAGTAGGCTTGCAGAAAGCGTGAAGGATTTTGAGCAACGCCGCGGTATCGCACTTCAAAGTGCAGATGCGGCCCAGTGGATCGGCCGGTGGATCCGACCTCGGCAATTTTTCGCCCTATCCGCACCACCTCGCCAGGCTTAACCAGCATCTTCGAAGCATGGGCGTAGCGGGTCACGAATCCATTGCCATGATCGAGCTCTATCATTTTTCCATATTGAGGATGGATTTCGGCTGAGAGCACCACGCCAGCGGCGGCGGCGAATATCGGCGCGCCCTTTTCGGCAATAAAATCCACGCCCTCGTGCAATGCGTTTTGACCGGTAATTGGATCAAGTCGCCAGCCGAAGCTCGACGCATTCCAGGCTGCCTCAACCGGAGTTACCGTCGGCAGCAAGCGCCGCTTGACGCGCACGTCAAACAAGGTCGTCTCCAGGATCCCCAGACTATCGGTGCGATTTTCCACGCTACGAGATAGCGACTCCAACTGACGGCCAAAATCGGCCATCGAAATATTTTGCGACGGCACACTGGTCGATAGCGCGCCGCCTCGTCCAGGATTCTCGTTGGAACGGTACTCGCTGGGTTTGAGTCCCGCGAGCGACGAAACCCGGTCGCCCAAGGCATCCAAGCGCATCATTTGCGCCTGCATTTGCCCCAATTTGACTGCCATGGCATTGAGGTTCTCACGAAGGAAACTCTCCGCCTTGCGCGCCTCACGCTCCTGTACCGTGGCCAACGCCGATTCCAGCAGGGGTAGCTTCAGCTCAACGGAATAGCGAAGCGACAGGTAGAACAATCCTACCGCCACAACAAGCATGCCCAGTGCGGCCAGGAAAGCGGCGACCGTTAGATGTGCCGGGCCCAAAGTAAAGCTGCGCGCCGCCGCAAGACGGCTTGGAACTAGAATAATATGCAAAGCTTCATTCCTCGTCAGTCAACGGCAATCAGCAAGGCCCTTAATAATGCGAGCTCAGTTAGGTGAATTTCTGCTTCACAGCGATGAAATTAACTCGCTGATTTCACATGCTAATTTTTTACTGGAACTGCGCAAGATAGTGGTTCAAGTCTTGCCTGTCGAAATTGCCCAGAACTGCTCTATCGCCAACTACAAAGATGGACGTTTGATTATTTTCGCCGACAACAATGCAGTGGCAGCAAAATTGAGACTTCTCGCTGTTGGCCTGCCGCGGAAGCTTTCGGGGCTCCTGCCGCAAACTGGGCGGCAGGTTACCGCAGTAGTAATTGAAGTGCAACCCCGCGCCAGCTTGAAGACAGGATCGAAAAAATCGGTGACGCTAAGCCCACAAGGCGCCCAAGAAATTCTCGAACTATCAACACAAGTAGTTGATATTAAATTAAAAAGATTATTGGAATCGCTGGCATCAAAAGCGAAAAAATAAGTTTGCAACCGCCAACTATAGGCCGGTGAAAAACGCAAACCAACTCCGTTTTAGACCAAGGGCTGTAGAATCAGACTGCCCAAGCCCGCGGGCGCATCCTCGATGCGATCAAAGCTGGCCCATTCCCAGGCGTCACGCAAACTCAACACTTTACGCACCAGCTGATTGTTCAGACCATGACCGGACTTGTGGGCGCAGAACGCACCAATAATCGGGTGACCAATCAGATATAAGTCACCGATCGCATCCAGGACTTTGTGTTTGACAAACTCATCCTCAAACCGCAAACCTTCGCTGTTCAATACCCTGAACTCATCCATCACGATGGCATTTTCGAGGCTTCCCCCGAGCGCAAGGCCGTCATTGCGCAGGTTTTCGACGTCCTGCATAAATCCAAAAGTACGCGCCCTGGCCACTTCCTTGATATAGGAGGTGTTGGCAAAGTCCACGGTCGCCTCCTGTTGCGAGCGCTCGAACACTGGGTGGGCAAAGTCGATGGTGAAAGAAAGTCGAAACCCCGCATGTGGCGCAAGACTCGCCCATTTATCGCCTTCTTCGACGCGCACTGTCTGCCGCATGCGCAGGAATTTCTTGGCTATCGGCTGTTCCTCGATACCGGCCGACTGGATCAAGTAGACAAAGGGGCCGGCGGAACCGTCCATGATGGGTACTTCCGGTCCGTTCAAATCGACGTAGGCATTGTCGATACCTAATCCGGAAAAAGCCGACATCAGGTGCTCTATGGTTGCCACCTTGACGCCGTCCTGCTCAATTTGGCTGCATAGGCGCGTATCGCTAACAAGACGTGCATCGGCCCTGATACCGACTGGATCCGGCAAATCGATACGCCGAAAAACGATGCCCGTATCAGGCGCTGCTGGCCGCAGACACAAAGCCACTTTCTCGCCGGTATGAAGGCCCACACCGGTGGTTCTGATCGTCGATTTCAGGGTTCGTTGCTTTAACACTGCCGTGTCCCGTGCACCATATTGTTTTACGTGACATCCGCGGTATTGCACCGCGGCTTTCAAATAAATAAAAAAACGATGTCGGGGTATTCCCCCGTCCATGGCCACAGGGCCGCCCCTTTGGATTCCCCGATATCAGCCCCCGTTGCGAGCAGCGAGGAATAAACGATTCATCCAAATTGTAGCATCGGCCAGCCCCCCCCTCAGTCAGCCTGCTTACGCAAAAACGCCGGTATGTCGTACTTGTCCACGCCACTGTTGGTCAGCGCCTCGACCGTCTGGCTACGATGCTTTCGCATTACTGCGGGCAAACTATCCATGGCGTTTCCGTCAAAGCCGTTTCCCATCGACATATTATCGGTGCCAGTTTTTTGCGACACCACCAGACGCGGCTTGGCCTGGAGGGTGCTGATCGGTTGGCCAAGGCCGGTGGCGACCACAGTAACGCGAAGCGCATCGCCCATGCTCACGTCATAGACGGCGCCATGGATGATGGTGGCGTCCTCCGCCGCGAATCCGCGAATGGTATCCATGATCTCGCGGACCTCACGCATCTTCAAGCTGGACTTGTCGGCGGTAATATTGACCAGAACGCCGCGCGCCCCTGACAAATTGACACCTTCGAGCAGTGGGCTCGCCACCGCCTGCTCGGCGGCGATTCGGGCACGATCGACACCAGACGCAGAAGCAGACCCCATCATGGCCATACCCTGCTCGGCCATCACAGTGCGCACGTCTTGAAAATCCACGTTCATCATACCTGGCACATTGATGATCTCTGATATTCCCGCCACCGCGTTCTTCAATACATTGTCGGCCGAAGAGAACGCCTCTTCCATCAGCACATCATCGCCAAGCACTTCCTCAAGTTTTTCGTTGAGGATGACAATAACCGAATCCACATGCCGGGACAGTTCTTCGATCCCAGACTCGGCAGAGGACCTGCGCCTGGATCCCTCGAACAAGAACGGTTTGGTCACCACGGCCACGGTCAAAATGCCCATCTCCTTGGCTATTTCCGCGATCACCGGCGCCGCACCCGTACCGGTGCCCCCGCCCATTCCGGCGGTAATGAAGACCATGTGCGCGCCGCGCAATGATTCGGTGATTTGCTCGCGTGTCTCCATTGCCGCGGCTTTGCCCGCCTCGGGTTTGGCGCCGGCACCCAAGCCGATCGAGCCCAGTTGTATCTGGTTTTTCGCCTGACAACGCAGCAAGGCTTGCGCATCGGTATTGGCGGCGACAAATTCCACGCCGAGAACGCCGTTGGCAATCATGTGATCAACCGCATTGCCACCGGCACCGCCAACGCCGAAAACCTTGATTACGGTGCCACTTACCTGATGTTCCACGATTTCAAACATTTTTATACCTCCATGTTTAATTAAAAATCCGACGCCTGAAAACCAGGCACCACCAAAAAATTAAAAATTTCTCTGAAACCATTCCCGCATTCTCGACAAAACCTGTTTGATCGATACTCCCTGTCGAGCCAGGAGACCGCGTTCAACTTGTGTTCTGCCTTCAATCAACAGCCCGACCACCGTCGCAAAGCGCGGACTGCGCACCATCTCCGACAAGCCTTCCTTGTATCGGGGCATGCCCAGGCGCACTGGCATGTGGAAAATTTCCTCGCCAAGATCCACCATTCCCCGCATGACAGAACTGCCGCCGGTGAGCACCACGCCCGAGGCGAGCAGTTCCTTGTAGCCGGAATCGCGCAGTACCTTATCGATCAGCGAATACAGTTCCTCGACTCGCGGTTCGATAACCTCAGCGAGCACCTGGCGCGACAACTGGCGCGAAGGACGATCGCCAACACCCGGCACTTCGATGTTTTCACCGGCATCGGCGAGCTGGCGAAGCGCGCAGCCGAAACCAATCTTGAGTTCCTCAGCATCCGCGGTCGGTGTGCGAAGCGCCATCGCAATATCGTTGGTGATCTGATCGCCGGCGATTGGCACCACCGCGGTATGACGGATCGCTCCCTCTCGAAATACCGCGATATCGGTAGTGCCACCGCCAATATCGACCAGGCACACGCCGAGTTCACGCTCATCCTCGGTCAGCACCGCGAGCGACGACGCCAGGGGTTGCAGCACCAGATCACTGACCTCCAGCCCGCAGCGGCGCACGCATTTGACGATATTTTGCGCCGCGCTCACCGCGCCGGTGACGATATGTACCTTGACCTCCAGGCGCCCGCCACTCATTCCCATCGGTTCGCGCACGCCCTCCTGACCATCGACGATGAATTCCTGCGTGAGGATATGCAGCACTTGCTGGTCGGTCGGAATGGGCATCGCCCGCGCGGTCTCAATCGCACGCTGCACATCCAATGCGGTTACTTCCTTATCTTTCACCGCAACCATACCGGTGGAATTGAAGCTGCGAATATGACTTCCGGCGATTCCGGTGTAGACGCGCACGATCTTGCAATCGGCCATCAATTCGGCTTCCTCGATGGCGCGCTGTATCGCATAGACAGTGGCCTCGATATTGACCACCACGCCCTTCTTCAATCCGCGCGATTCGTGACTGCCAAGACCGATAATCTCGATACGACCGTCAGGCGTGAGTTCGGCCACCACGGCCACCACCTTGGAGGTGCCGATATCCAGGCCAACGATAAGATTCTTGCTATCGGTTCTCATTGCTATCGCTTTTCATAGAAATCGTTTCTCATTGCCATGGTTTCTCATTGCCATCGGTTCTCATTGCCATCATTTCTCACTGCTATCATTTTTCAAAACCATGTGTATCAGCCTATGCTTTCGGTTGCAGCGGTTTGAGTTCTGATTTAATTTCTTGCAAGCCCGGCACTCGCAGCACGAATCCATTGGGATAGCGCAGATCGACGTAGTCAAGGCGGCGCTTCATCTGCCCCAGTGCACGCGGATACGCTTCGACAAAACGCGACAAACGCTGATTGACACCATCCTTGGGCAGGTCGCGACCCAATTGCAGCACCAGGCCGGAATTAAGCTTTAACTGCCAGGCTCGCCGCTCGCTCAAAACAACCTGGCGGGGCAGAAGGCCCAGTGGCGAGAGCAAGCGCGTGAATTCCGCATGGCCTCGCGTCACATCCATTGCCGAGCCTTTTGGGCCTTCGAACACCGGCAGATCACTATTAGTGCTCGCCGTGAAAATCTCCCCGTTGACGTTGACCAGCTGTCCGCCCTCGCGACGCCCCCACCGCGCCAACTCGACATGCTCCTCCAGATGCACCTCTAATCGGTCCGGCCACGACCGACGCACTGCCGCGCGGCGCACCCACGGAACCGACTCGAAGCGCTCCCGCACCAAATTCAGGTCAAGGTTGAAAAATGTGCCATGCAGTCTGCCTTGCAGGGCCTCGACGATCCGGCCACGCTCTACTTTTGAGAGATCGCCTTCGATGCTGATAAGCTTGATCGGAAACGCCGGCGAACGCCCCAATGCATAGGCGCCCGCGCCGATTGTGATGAAAGCTGCCAGGGCATATAAAACATTGGCTGTAACATTGAGTACGCGCGGGTTATTCCACATGAGGCCCTCCTCGTGGTAGCGTAAGTGCATCGCCTGCATGGATGCTGCCCATGCCCGCGCCTGAACCGCCAGCGCCGGTTTCGCCTTCGAAACCAGCCAGCGCGAGGATGCGCAGACACAGATCGCCAAAGCTCAATCCAATCTGGCGCGCCGCCATAGGCACCAGGGAATGGTCGGTCATCCCAGGCGAGGTATTCACCTCTAGAAAATAGGCCTTACCCTGGCGATCCAGGATCAAATCGACTCGCCCCCAGCCACGGCAGCCGAGCACTGAATACGCGCGCAGCGATTCGGCCTGAAGTTCGGCCTCTACCTGTGCGGACAAGCCGCAAGGAAGAATGTAGCGCGTGTCCTTGGCCAGATATTTGGCCTCGTAATCATAGAAATCGCGCGGTGTCTCCAGTCGTATGAGTGGCAGCGGTTCATCGTCCAATATGCCCGTTGTCAGTTCCGTGCCCTCAATGTACTGCTCAGCAATAACCAATTTGTCATGCGAGGCGGCAAGCGCATAAGCACCGGCGATATCCTGCTCGCTTCGTACTTTGCTCATCCCGATGGAGGATCCTTCACTGGCGGGCTTCACCATGAAGGGCAATCCCAAACGCCGTACCAGCGCCTGCACATCAGTGGTTTCGCTCAAGCGCTCCCAGTCCGGCGTCGCGACACCGGCGCCGATCCAAAGCAGCTTGGTGCGCATTTTGTCCATAGCAAGCGCACTCGCCAGCACTCCCGATCCCGTATAGGGGATGCCGCGCAGCTCAAGGGCACCTTGCATGACGCCGTCCTCACCATGACGCCCATGCAGAGCGATAAACACGCGCGCGAAATTCTCACGCGCCAGATCGTCGAGCGAGCTGCGTGCCGGGTCGAATCCATACGCGTCAACGCCGGCAGCGCGAAGCGCCGCCAGCACCATGGCCCCGCTTTTCAGTGAGACTTCGCGCTCAGCGGAGCGCCCACCCATCATCACCGCGACTTTTCCAAACATCGAGGGATGCGAAAAGTTCCGCTTATTCGGCATCGATGGGCTCATGATTGCCCCGCCTGCGAGACCATGCCATTGGCGTCAGTGCTGCCCGCGGCATCGCCGACTATGCGCACCTCCGCTACAAGGTCGATGCCCAACTTCACCCGCACCACGTTCCTTGCATGACTGATGAGCGCCTCGATATCCGCGGCAAGCGCCACCCCGCCCGGGTTGACAATGAAGTTGGCGTGCTGCTCTGAAATCCGCGCCCCGCCCATACTGGCGCCCTTCAATCCACACGCTTCGATCAAGCGCGCCGCGTGATCGCCTTCGGGATTTCGAAAAACCGACCCGGCGTTTGGCAATCCAAGCGGCTGCGTGGCAATTCGCCTGGTCAATAATTCTCGGATTCGATTGCGCGCGAGCGCGCCATCCCCCGGTGAAAACCTGAAGCTCGCACCAACGAACCATTCGTCGTGACCCAGCCTGGCGCCGCCGCGAAGCGCGACATGCCGGTAGGCAATCTCAAATTCCGCGGGGCTGCGTTCCCGCTGCACGCCAGCCCGGTCGATCATAAACACCGACTGCACAAACTCCCAAGTCTGCGAACCATGGCAACCCGCATTCATCGCGAGCGCGCCGCCAATCGTACCTGGCACACCAGCAAGAAATTCGGCGCCTTCAAGGTCCCCGACAGCGGCAAGACGCGCCAGCTTCGGGCAAGCCGCGCCGGCGCTCGCGTACATCACCGCGCCCTCGGTTCGAATCGAGGCACGGGAGCTATGCATTAGAACCACGGTGCCGCGAAACCCGCCGTCTCGCACCAGCAAATTGCTGCCCAATCCGACGAAACACAATGGCTCATTGACGGCCAGGCCGCGCAGAAATATCCCGAGATCGTCGCTATCGACGGGCACATAGACGCGATCGGCAGGTCCTCCGGCTCGCCAGGAGACGTGCCTCGCCATCGACTCTGAGAACAGCCAGCGCCCTCGTAAGGGTGTCGCAGCAGATCCCATGAGGTCAGACATGTTCATTGTGTCCCGACCTGCGCGATGCGCGCGGGCACCGATCCGATCGAACCCGCCCCCATGGTAATGACCACATCGCCATCGCGTGCCGCCTTCAAAATGGCTGCAGGCATGTCGGCAATATCGGCAATGAATATTGGCTCCACGCGACCGGCGACACGAATTGCCCTCGCCAGGGCACGCCCATCGGCGGCCACTATGGGCGACTCGCCGGCGGCATAGACCTCAGCCAGTAACAGGGCATCGGGCTGCGATAGCACTTGGACGAAATCCTCAAATAGATCCCGTGTACGCGTGTAGCGGTGCGGCTGAAACGCCAGCACGATACGTCTGCCCGGAAACGCGCCACGCGCTGCGGCCAGTGTCGCGAGCATTTCGGCCGGATGGTGGCCATAGTCATCGACCAGCGTGAAGCGCTCGCCGATCGCCGAGCCTGCAATTTCCCCATAGCGTTGAAAACGCCTCCCGACACCATGGAACTCGGCGAGCGCCTTGGCGATCGCCGCGTCCTCGACGCCAAGTTCCGTGGCCACCGCGATGGCGGCAAGGGCATTCAACACGTTGTGGCGTCCAGGCAGATTGAGCGTGATCTCCAAGGGCGCCGCGGCTTCGCGCAAACAAAGAAATTGCATGCGCTCACCGTCCACGACATTCTCGGCACGTACCATCGCCTCGGGGTGCATGCCGTAGCTGACCACTGGTTTGGAGACCAAGGGCAGTATCTCGCGCACGTTGCGATCATCAATGCAAAGAATTGCGCTGCCGTAGAACGGCAGATTTTGCAGGAATTCGATGAAGGCTTGTTTCAGCTTCGCGAAATCATGCTGGTAGGTCTCCATATGGTCGGCATCGATATTGGTGACTACCGCCATCACCGGCTGCAGATGCAGGAACGAGGCGTCCGACTCGTCCGCCTCGACCACGATGAATTCACCGGCGCCCAGGCGGGCGTTGGACGCCGCGGCATTCAAACGGCCACCAATGACGAAGGTCGGATCAAGGCCGCCTTCGGCCAGGATACTGGCTACCAGGCTGGTGGTAGTAGTTTTACCGTGAGTACCGGCAACGGCGATGCCCTGGCGCAAACGCATCAGTTCGGCCAGCATCAAAGCGCGTGGCACCACCGGAACCCGGCGCGCGCGCGCGGCGATCACTTCGGGGTTATCCGATCTAACGGCACTCGACACCACCACTGCATCGGCATCGGCGACATGCGCCGCGTCATGACCATGAGAAAACTTCGCGCCCAGCCCCACCAGGCGTTCGGTCACCACACCCGCGGCGAGATCTGAACCGCTGACCTGAAAGCCCAGGTTGAGAAGCACTTCGGCGATGCCGCTCATCCCCGAGCCGCCTATTCCCACGAAATGTATTCGTTTTACCTTATGCTTCACGTCGCCACCTCAATACATACCTCTGCCAGGCGCCGCGTCGCGCCCGGTTTGCTCAAGCCGCGCGCCCGCGTGGCCATTGTCGCGAGCCCTTCGCGCGTAAATCCTTCAATCAATGCTGCAAGACGCTCCGCGCTCATCTCAGACTGCGGCAGCAGCACCGCGGCGCCCGACTCAGACAGATAACGCGCATTGCCGGTCTGATGATCATCCACCGCATGCGGATAAGGAATCAAAATGCTCGCCACGCCGGCGCAGGCAAGCTCCGAAACAGTCAGGGCGCCCGCGCGGCAAATCACCACATCGGCATCGATCAGCGCGGCGGCCACGTCGTCGATGAATTCCACGGCTCGCGCGTCAATGTGGGCCTGGCGATACGCCGCTTCGACCGCGCCATGATGTCCTCGCCCGGTCTGATGAAAAATATAGGGATGCCGTTGTTTCGGTAATAGCGCCATCGCGGCTGGAAGCGCCTCGTTAATTGCCTTCGCCCCCAGACTGCCGCCCATCACCAGCACCCGCAACGGGCCGCCGCGCGCGGCATAACGCGCGCCCGGCTCCGATAGCGCCGCGATCTCGGCGCGCACCGGATTTCCTATGGCTTCTGCTTTCGACAACTTGGTCGGAAACGCCGTCAGCACCCGATCGGCCACGTGCGATAACACCCGATTTGCCAATCCCGGCACCGAATTCTGCTCGTGAATCACCAGTGGCCGACCGAGAAACGCCGCCATCATGCCGCCCGGGAACGACTGAAATCCACCCAGCCCCAGCACCACATCAGGTCGATGCGCGAGGATGGCCTTTGCACCTACCCAGAATGCACGCAACAAACGTAACGGTAACAGCGCGATGGCGACGGGTCCCTTGCCGCGCAAACCGGAGAAATCCATCCAAGCCATTTCGATACCCCGAGCCGGAACCAGCCGCGCCTCAATGCCTGTACGGCTCCCCAGCCACACCACCCGCCAGTTTTCGGCGCGTAAATGCTCGGCCACCGCGAGGCCTGGAAACACATGCCCGCCGGTACCCCCTGCCATGATCATGATGGTGCGCGCCATGATTTGCGTCGCCTCCCGCTCATAGCGTTTCACCCCTCATGAGTGCCCGGTTTTCCCAGTCCACCCGCAACAGCACGGCAAGGGCCACGCAGTTGATCAAAACGCCAGTGCCACCAAAACTCATCAACGGCAGCGTGAGCCCCTTGGTTGGCAACATCCCCAGGTTCACTCCCATGTTGATCAAGGCCTGCACGCCTATCCACAATCCGATGCCTTGAGCGACCAGCGCGGAATACGGTCGTTCAAGTTCCACTGCCCGTCTACCCACGGCAAATGCGCGCAATACCAGCCAACAGAAAAGCAGGATCACCACCACGACACCGACAAATCCCAATTCCTCGCCGATCACCGCCAGCAGGAAATCGGTATGCGCCTCGGGCAGGTACATGAGTTTTTCCACGCTGCCTCCCAGACCCACGCCCAGCCATTCACCGCGTCCGAAGGCAATCAATGCGTGCGACAACTGATAGCCGCGCCCGTAAGGGTCGGCCCAGGGATCCATGAAACCGATAAAGCGTTTCATACGATAGGGCTCTGTAATAACCAGAACCGCGCAGCCCGCAGCAAGCATCAGCCCCAAGCCCAAAAACCATTTTCCGTTCATCCCCCCCAAAAAAAGGATGCCCATGGCGATACAGGTGATGACCACAAAGGCGCCAAAATCCGGCTCTTGCAGCAATAACCCACCCACCACCATCATGACCCCGAGCATTGGCAGCAGTCCCCGCTTAAAACTGTTCATCAACTCGGATTTCCTCACCGTGTAGTCGGC
>CAMDFL010000016.1 GCA_945897475.1 Bordetella parapertussis | reverse complement strand
ACATGGATGTGATGGACGACAACTTCGAGACGCGCAACTGGGAGAAATCACCGGGCTACTCGATGTGGATGCTCGATTCCGGTGACGTGGCGGTCGAGGGTGGACGACCGCCGGGCGCGCCATCAGCAGCGGCTTGATTGGATAATTAGGCAAACCTGGGCGTTCGAGCAGGCGATGAAAAATTTTCCTGGAATTAGCGGGAGGTTCTCCTCAGTAGCGATGCTCGTATTGCCGTGCCTGTTGTTCTCGATTGCCGCATCGCCGCGCGCCGCGGAACCAGCGGCGCCAGGCGCCGATCCGCTTGCAGCGCTCACTGACGCTTACGTTCGCGCGGTCAAGCCTGCTGAGCAGGTGCAAGGGTATCGCGAGTTATTCGGCACGGTATTCAGGCGCGTGCAGCGTGGCTATGCGCTTGAGGTGGATATGCCTCTTTTGATTGGCGCGGCAATGAAGGTTATTGAGCCGGTTAAACCGGAATCGGGCGACGCTGCGGTCTTGTTCAAGTCGGCCATCAATGCATCTCTTGCGATGCTTGACCCGCATTCAGGCTATCTGGATGCGCGTGATCAACGCAGCCAGCGCGAATCCATCTCCGGCAGCTTTGGCGGTTTGGGGATGGAAGTCGAAATGCACGATGGTCTGGTGCGTATCGTTGCACCCATGGATGACACGCCCGCGTTTCGCGCGGGACTCAAAAGTGGCGACCTGATCGTGCGTTTTGACAAACAGCAGGTACTGGGCATGACGCTCGCCGATGCGGTATCGCGCATGCGCGGGCAAGCGGGGGCGCCGGTGACATTGTTGATACGCCGTCCCGGTCGGGCAGATGAGTTCATCTTGACACTGGTGCGCGAGACCATACGCACTCAGGCGGTTCGCTGGCGAATGGAAGAGGATGTGCTGGTGTTGCGCCTTGCCCGTTTTACCGGTTCAGTGAGTGCGGATATTGAAAAGGCGATCACCGCCGCGACTGTTTCGCGATCTCCCCACGCCGTCATTCTGGACATGCGCGCGAATCCTGGCGGTCTTTTGAGTCAGGCTGTGTCGGCGGCGGATATATTTCTCAGCCAGGGAGAAATCGTGTCCATTCGCGGACGCACGCCGGGCAATCAACGAAGCTGGAAAGCCAACGCTGCGGAAATGCTCTCAGGCGTTCCCATGGTGGTGATGCTCGATGGCGGATCGGCCTCGGCTGCGGAACTGGTGGCCGCGGCATTGCAGGAAAATGGCCGCGCGCTGGTCATGGGGCAGCGCAGCTATGGCAAGGGCAGTGTGCAGACAGTCCTTTCTTTGGGCGCGGAAAAAGGTGCGTTGCGCCTAACTACGGCCTTGTATTACGGGCCCTCAGGGCGAACTGTGCAGCGTGTCGGAGTCGGGCCGGATATTGAATTGCTGCCTGCATCGGGCACCCCGGTCGGTCGCGGCGGACGCCGTGAATCTGATCGCCAGCATGCCCTGGCCGGGGCCGACACACCGACGCCGCCCAGGGCAAGCGTGGAGCTCGCGCGTTGCCCGCATCCACGCGAAGGATCTGATCTGGCGCTGTCCTGTGCACTTGCCTATATCAAGGCGGGCGGCGTGGATAGTTTTGTCGCGGGACTTGCGTCATCGTCAGGAACGGCGCACCAGTAGAATTCCGCAATTAGTATTGAAATTACCTGTAATTTCAAGTAAAAATTGAATTCACAACATATATTGTTTAAGAATTAATATAAAAATATGCTAGCAAAACTGTTTTTGTCGAACGCGCTTTTATTACTGATCAATCTGGCCTGCGCGCAGGGCTATCCCGTCAAACCCATCACCTTGATTGTTCCGTTCGCGGCCGGCGGTCCTTCGGACGCGCATATGCGTCAGTTCGGCGCGGCGCTGGGCCGGCAATTGAAGCAAGTAATCGTGATCGAAAACGTAGGTGGTGGCGCGGGCAATATCGGACCGGCACGCGTGGCGAGAGCCAACGCCGACGGCTACACCATCATGCAGCACAACCTGGGTTTCGCCACCGCGCCCGCGCTGTACAAGAACCTAGAATACAACCCGAACACCGATTTCGATTACCTTGGCACGCTGGTTTTCGACCCCAGCCTGATGATGGCGCGCAGTGACTTCCCGACCAGCAATTTCAAGGACTTCATTGCCTACGTGAAAACCAATCAGGCGAAGATCAGCATTGGCACCTCGGGCCCATCGCATTTGTCGGCGCTGCTTTTCATGGAAGCAACCGGCACCAAGCTCACCACCGTGCCCTACAAAGGCGGTGGTCCGGCGCTCAATGATTTAGTGGCGAAACATATAGACCTCTTATCCAACTCAGCCTCCATCGTCGGCCCGCTCATTAAGGCCGGCAAGGTGAGGGCGATTGGCGTAACCGGAAAACAACGCGTTTCCAATCTCCCTGAAGTCCCTACCCTTGACGAACAAGGGCTGACCGGTTTCGAGATGGTGGTGTGGACCAGTATCTTCGCGCCCAAAAATTTGCCAGGGCCGGCGCGCGATCGCCTGGTCGCGGCATTGCAAGGCTCGCTGGTCGATAGCGAATTGGTGTCGCACTTCAATCGCACCGGCGGCCAGATCGCCACTCGTGAACAAGCCACGCCGGCGGCGTTGCAGGCATTAGTCCGCTCGGAAGTTGAGAAGTGGGGCCGCATCCTCAAAAATGCCGGCGTACAGCCTGAATAGTTGGGCTTACTTTCCTTGTGCGAACCAAGGTACATAAATTTCGCCTGGAGTAGACAATGAGCAATGCCCGATACGACGTGGTCAGCCCTGTGGGCGACGCGCGAGACGCCCGTGATATCGTCAAGAAACACAGGTCCGCGCCGCCTTTGGATAGTCTCAAAGGCAAGCGCCTCGGCCTTTGCTGGACCGCATTTGCCAATGGCGATATCGTGTTGCGTGCCTTCCGTGAACACCTGTCCCAACGCTTTCCGGATATGGAGTTCGTCGAGTTCGCGCCGGGTCGCGGCCTGCGCTGGGGCGAGCATCCGGAAACTAATATCGCCGAGATCGTCCGCGAGGAGCGCCTAGATGCAGCGCTCGTCACCGCGGGCTGTTGAGGAACTTGTGCGCCCGCCGTGTCGCGGGCTACAGCGTGGATAGAGGCAACGGGTATTCCTGCCGTTGGCGTGACTTGTCGCGGGTTCTCGCCACCCGCGCGCCTGGTAGGCAAAGCCGAGGGTGTGCCCAATATGCGTCTGCTCGAATTTGCGCCGCCCAATATAGGCGCGATGAGGAAGGATGAGTTAGTCGCGGCAACACTGGCTAAAGTCGATGAATTGATCGCCTTGTTCACGCGACCCGCGCCGGGTTCCATAGGCGTCGAGGGTGCGGCGAGTTGCGGCCCCAAAGTAGGCAGTGCCGAAAGCGGTTCGCGCGCCGTCGTATTCAGTGGCGACCTGAACGAAGTCAACGACTATTTCCGTGAGCAGATCTGGTCGGATGGTTTGCCCATCGTTCCGCCGACCCTGGCTGAGGTCGAAGCATTCCTCTCGTTCATCGATCGTTCGCCGGATGAAGTCATAGGAATTCTTCCGCCCACGCGTCTTCCCGCCACGGTGTGGAAAGTGGCGGTCAACGGCGTCATGGCCGGTTGCCGTCCGGAATATATGCCGGTGCTGGTGGCAATCGCCGAGGCCATATCCGTCCCTCGTTTTGGTATAGAAAATGTCGGTAGTACCGTCGGACTCACGCCGCTTATTATTCTCAATGGTCCTATTATCAAGGAGCTTGGATTCAACTCGGGGCAGGGCGTTCTGCGGCCACAGGCGCAAGCCAACATCACCGTCAGCCGATTCCTGCGCTTGCTGATGGTGAACGTCGCCGGATATCGCCTGGGGGAGGCCGACATGGCCACCTTCGGGCGCAACTACTACCCGGTGCTGGCTGAGGCCGAGGACGAGAGCCCCTGGGAGCCGATGTCGGTTGATCGCGGCTTCGCAGCCGGCACCAATCTGATCACGGTGCAGTCAGCCGATACCACCGGGCACAGCTTTCTGACCGAAGGTCCCGCCGAGAGTCATTTGCGCGTCATCGCAAGGGAAATCACTCGGGAGCTAGGGGGGAATCTGCTGGTCGCCATGGAGCACTTTGGCGGCCACATTTCACCGGTGCTCGGACTCACGCCGCTTGTGGCCGGAATATTCGCCAAGGCGGGCTATTCCAAGCGGGATGTCAAACAGTGGCTCTTCGATCACGCGCTGGTATCGGCGCGATTGTTCGATGAGCAACTCGGCCGCGTGGAGCAGGGCTACAATTTATCGGAAGCAGTTAAGCGCGGATCTTTGGACCAAGGGTTTGCTTTAAGTGACGACCCCGATCGAATGGTGCCGGTGCTGCATAAGCCAGAAGAACTACAAATCGTGGTCTGTGGCGCGCCCAACCGCAACCGCAGTTTTATCGCCGGGCAATTCGGGAAGTATGGCGGGGATGTGTCGAAGGAGATTCGCTTGCCTGTTGGATGGCGTGAAAAACTCGGAGAAAGAGATTGATGGTGATGACTCGGTAGCCAGGAGTAGTATGGGCGTCTGACTAGCTGAATTCTATTAGAACGCTCTGATACTTCTATTCGACCGCGCTGATACTTTTATTAGATTGCTCTGATGCGTTTATGAGATTGCTCTGATACTTATTATCCGAACCGGAAACCCCTTTGAACTCTTCGCTCAAATAGGTTATTAGATGGCTCTGACGCTTATTACGCGCCATCGGCCCGCGCTAATCGCGATGGTGTTGACCGCCACGCTTATCGCGGCGGCGCTTATTGCGCGCGCTTTCGGCGCATTCGTTCCCTTAGAATTGATGGCCTATGACATGGGCATGCGTTTTCAGGCGGGTGCCGCGATCGATCAGCGCATTGTCCTGGTATCGCGGACCGAAGAAGACTTGCGCTTGCATGGCTATCCCACCAGCGACGAGACGCTGGCGCAGTTGCTGGAAAAACTCGTATCCATGAAAGCCGCGGTAATCGGCGTCGATATTTATCGCAGTAGTTCCGTGCCTCCGGGCGCCGAGCGACTGGATGTGCTCCTGCGGCAGAATCGCAATCTCGTGTGGATCATGAAATTCACCGACCGCGACGGGCATTCCGTTCCGGCACCGGTGGCGCTGCAGGACAAGGAAGAACAGATCGGATTCAACGATCTCCTGGATGACCCTGGCGGAATTATCAGAAGGGGTATTTTGGTGCTGGACAACGGAGAAACATCCGCATTCTCGTTCGCGCTCCAGATTGCCGCTGCATACCTGAAGCCGAGCGGAAAACACCTGCAACCGGACCCCGTGAACCCCGATGTGCTGCGCCTTGGTGAAACTTCCATTCTCCCCTTCGAGAAAAGCGACGGCGGTTACATCGATGCCGATGCCGCCGGCTACCAGTTTCTACTCGACTTCAAGGGAGGGAGGGCGCATTTTCCAAGCTACAGCTTCGATGAGGTGCTGCGCGGCGTGTCCTCGGGGTCGGAGAAATCCCCTTTCGCCGGAAAAATCGTCATCGTCGGCACCGCGGCGAAAAGTCTCAACGATTTTTTCTACACACCTCTCAGCATTGCGATGGACGAGGGCGATCAACGTATGCTGGGCGCCGAATTGCACGGGCACATCGTCAGCCAGTTATTGCGGCACGCCGGCGGCGAATCCCGCCCGCTTGCGACATTTAGCGATACCCTCGAAGCCGCGTGGATTGCCGCCATGGGACTGCTTGGCGCGGTGATTGGCTTTGTGTCGCGCCGGTTGTCCCACTTTGTTTTCGCTTTGCTGGTGGCCACCGTGAACATAGTCGGCATGAGCTACGTGCTATTTGCCTACGCGATATGGTTGCCGGTAGCCGCGCCGCTGATCGTTTGCATTATGTGCATTACCACCGCGTCCGCGTTTGCGACGCAGAACGAAAAGGAGCAGAGAAATCTCGTCATGCACTTTTTTTCACAGCATGTATCGAAGGACATCGCCGACGAGATCTGGCGCAGGCGTGACGATTTCCTCGAGAACAATCGGCCCCGTCCCATACCGCTGACAGCGACGGTGCTGTTTACCGACCTCGAAGGTTTCACTTCAATATCTGAAAACCTTGCCCCGGATGAGTTATTCGGGTGGTTGAACGAGTATATGCAGGCGATGAGCGAAGTGGTCATCGAGCACAATGGGGTTATCAATAAGTACATCGGCGACGCGATCATGGGAATTTTCGGCGTTCCCTTCGCGCGCACCACGGATGCGGAAATCGCCACAGACGCAAGGAATGCGGTTGCCTGCGCGCTTGCCATGGAGCGAACCCTGATACCGCTGAACGCCAAATGGGTGGCCGAAGGAAAGAAACCGATCCGCATGCGCGTGGGAATCTACACGGGGCACTTGGTCGCGGGCTGCCTCGGCGGATCCGACCGGCTTGAATATACCGTGATCGGCGATACGGTCAATACCGCCAGCCGGCTGGAATCGGCGGGGAAATCGATTACTCTGCCGCAAGCCAAAACGCGTTCATGCTGCATTACAATTGGAGAATCAACGCAACGCTTGTTGGCAGATAATGTGCGCCTGACACCGATCGGAAGCGTGGAATTGAAGGGCAAAGAACAGAAGATTCAGACGTTTTATGTAGAAGCGGAAGCACCGGAGGAGACATCATGACTCGGTTACAGCGAAGCTTAATGGGATACATCGGATTTTTTGCCTCGGTTTGTTTTTTCGTAGCAGGTGCGGCAGCGCAAGGCGCGAGGAGCGACGCTGAAATCGTACCCGTCTACAAACCTCCGCTGCGCGGGGCGCCTTCAAGCAGGGTGGGGGGCGGTTCTCGTGCGATAGGCACGGAAATGCCGCGTATTTACGTGATGGCGCCCGTAGACATCGGCTTCACCACTAAGGGCAAGCCGGACCTGTACTGGTTCGTTTCTGGAACCACGCCCGCCAAAGTGCTGCTCACCGTGTTTGTCGACGATCCGGCAAAGCCGGTGCTCGAGCAAAACCTTGTCGGAGTATCCGCGCCCGGGCCTCAGCGTGTGAAACTCTCGACGTTTTCCCTGGAACTCCAACCGAAGGTCGAGTACCGCTGGCGCATCACCTTGATCGATGAATCAGGCGATCGTACCGCCAGGGCGCTTGCTGGTGGCGCCATACAGAGGGTCGATGCCTGGCCTAGCCTGCTTGCCAGACTCAAAAATACCGACAAAGCTTCGCACGCGAGCGTCTTTGCCGAAGAAGGCCTGTGGTATGACGCGATCGAGCTGATCTCGGAATCCATCGACGCGGCGCCCGGCAATCTGAGCGTTCGCAAGCAACGCGCCGGATTGCTCTCACAAGTCGGCTTGACCGAAGCAAGCAACCACGACGCCGGGCAGAAATAGACGACGCCGGGCAGAAATAGCGGGCGCCACCCGCTATTTCAAAAACTCCAGCTAAGGGCGCCCCAGAACCGCGCGCCATCCTTGCCGTTTTCGCTGTTGCGGCCCGCTACGTCCCGGCCGGGGTTGCGTCCCAGCGGCGTGGCCAGCATCATGCGAACGGTAATCTCATTGCCGGGCTGCCAGGTCAGACTCAGGCCGGTGCCGCTCAAGGCATACTTGTTTTTGATATTGGGATTGCCCGCCTGCCAATTGGTCCAGGGATTCTGATGCAATTGGATGAAACCTGTGTCCAGAAACAGGCTGCCGAGCCATTTGGGCGCGATTTCACGCTGCACCTCGGCATTGAGGAAAACTCCGGAATCGCCAATGGCTTCGCCGGAAGGATAGGCGCGAACGCCGGAGACGCCGCCGAGAAATAATTTTTCCGAGGAATCCAGATTCTTGCTCGCTATCTGAGCCCGCAGCGCGGCCAGAAGCGTCCAGTTTTCGTTCAGTTTCTGCGCCCGCCCGAGATTAAGAGTGGTCTTGTTGAAATGGCCATTTGTTAGGGCCGTGGCCGCGTCCGCGGCCCGATCTGGCGAAGAGGACAGATCGGTCTCGCCAAAGCTTATCTGGAGGTTCCATGATGATCGCGCCGGTGCGCCCGACCATTGATCCTGCCAGGTGCCGTTGAGGCCCGGCGTCCAGGAGGTTCCCTTGTGATCGCCGCTCGTGACGCCCAGCGCCTTGCTGTAGATGCGCTTGTCCGCGTATGCAAGGGATGCCGAGACGCTTCGGGCAAGCGAGCGCACCAGCGGATAGGACGCGAACAGGTTGTAGGAACGCGCCCAGCCATTTTGCTGCAGCGGCGTAAATTCGCAGCAAAGGCGGTAACTGTTGTACGAATACGCCCCGCCCACGGCCAGCCCGCTCGAGCCGAGCGGCGTGTTATACGCAATCCGGCTAAATTCACTGTTGCTTGACACCGATCCCCGCAAGGACAGAGAGTCGCCGATTCCGGTGGGGCTGTTAAGTCTGAGTTCCCCATCCAATTTGTCGCGACCGGTGAATTTGTTGCCGCTGTTGTCCAGGGAAATGCCGCCCTGGACGAATGGTTCGGCCAGGGCGTTGAGCATCAGGGTGGTGCTGCCCGGATCGCTGCCCGGCACCAGTATCGCGCGCGCGCGCACGCCGGCGAGATCGTTGACCATCAGAAGATCGCGCTCGATCCGGGCTTGCTGGAGCAAATCTCCAACTGCCTGGCCGCCCTCGACAAAATAATTTTTGATCGTCTCATCATTAACGCGCAGTCCCTCGCCCCGCAACACCTGGATGGCGCCAATGCGGCTCTCCACGATGCGAAGCTCGACGATGCCGTCTTTCACGTCCTGAGTCGGCACGAATACCCGCACCAGGTAGCCCAGGCCGCGCAAATACTCCTGCACCACGGTGGCCGCTTCATGCAGTTGGGTAATGGTCGATTCGCGGTTGCGATGGGCCTCGAGCAGCGCCTGAACCGCCGCTTCAGGGGCAATTGTCAGGCCGGCAATGCGAAACGACTTTACCGCCACGCGTCGCGTCGCCGAGGTTACCGCCGGCGCCTGCTCGGGACGCCTCTCGGCGGGACGGAAATCGCCGCCACCAAAGGGCGACTGCTCGATCGCGGGTTTGGAAGGCTCGGGCGACCGCGGCGGGGTGTCCTGGCGCGGCTGCTGTTGCTGGAATATCTGGCCGGCGTCGGGCGGCGTGGCGGCCCGCAAGGAACTTGAAACGGCGGCTACGCCTGCGATGAGGCATAGGGGGAATATCTGGACTAAGCGTGCGGGCAGCATCACTGTTTTTTCTCAATGAGGTATTCCCCGCCGGGGGCATGCCCGGCGGTGACGATGGCCCCGTATTGCGGGTCCTGGGGGTATTCCTTCACTACTTCGGCACGTACTCTTTCATGGATGTCCGCGCCAACCAGATCGCCCTGAATATTGCCAAGACTGCGAATCAAGTGGTAGGCAAACAGAGAATGATTGTCGTGTCCGCCATCGGTTACCGGTTCGTTGCCGCCCGATGACATCACCATGACCGAGCGCTTACTCAATATCTCATCGCGGTCGAACACCGTGGTCTCGGTGGCGCGCACTTTCTGCTCCTGGGCGAGGGTGCCCGAGTAGCAGCTATCGGATATCAGCATCACCTGGCGCGCCGCGATATTGGCGACGAACTTCGAGATCGCGCTGTTCGAGAGCCAGGTGGACGCCTCGGTATTGCTTGCATCCACCGGAATCCAGTAGCCAGCGCCGCCTTTTTCCGCCTGGTAGCCGTGGCCGGCATACATCACGATCACGCTGTCGTCCAGGTCGGCCTCCAACACCAATCGGTTGAGTTCGTTGACGATATCCTCTCGCGTCGCATTACGCACGATGCGTGCTTCATAACCGAGGCGTTCTTTGAGAACATTTCCGATGGCCACAACGTCGTTGATCGGCGTCTCCAGCGGCGGTATTGGTGCGAGGTAGCGGTCGTTACCAAACAACAAGGCCAGCTTGCGCTTGATAATCGGTTTCGCATCGCCAGTGACCACGGCCTCGGGCTTGGTGGTTTTGCCTTTCATCACGCATATGCCCGCGCCGTCGCCGCACTCGGGCACATCGGCCACCGCGGGATTCAAGGAAATCTGCTGCAGCGCCGGGGTAAATAGCTCGGTGCGCGCCGCCGAGACCTGCTGATCGATCTGCTGGATCGTCTTTAACGGCACCCCGCTGCTCGCCGTCGGGCGCACGCTTCCCGCATCCACCGGCCTCGGCGCTGGCGGGGGCGCTTCGATCGGTTGTGCAGCCACGGCGGCGGGCGAGGCCGCCGATGGAGGACTGCTCAACGATTCAATGGATTGAGTGGATTGAACGGATTGAACGGATTGAACCGCCGATGAAACCGCCGCCGTCTGCACACTCCCGATCGTCACACTGCCGCCGAAGGACGAGGTGCCCGCCGCATCGTTGGTGAGAAAGGCAAGCGGCCCGGTGGCGCCGACGGTGCTGCCGAATACGGTCGCGCCGCTGCTGTTGACCGTCAGCCCCTGCACCCCTGCAGTAGCGGCGTTGACGGCCCCCGTGAAAGTCACGTTTCCGCTACCTGCGTTGATAGTGGTGGAAGTGCCAAGGGTGGTGGTGCCTGCGACCGTGAAGTTGCCCCCGTTGGTGGTCTCGGTGCTGTTGAAGGTGACATTGCCGTTCCACAACTGATTGCCCGTATTTGTCGTGTCGCGCCCGATAATCGTCGGCGCATTCACCGTGAAAGCGCCGCCCAGTAACATATTGCCGAAGTTGATGGTGTTGACATCGGTGATCTGCACCGCGTTGGCGCCGGAGTTGGATAGCGTCACCAAGCCCTGGAAGTCGTTTGCCGCGTTCGTCAACGTAATGGCATTGGCCCCCGCGCTGATGCTGCTGGCCCCCGCCACCGTCAACGCCCCGCTTTGCGTTATCGCGCCGCCCGTGGAGAGGGTGAAACTGCCGGTGGTGCTGCTGAGGCCCAGATCCAGGGCGCTAGCGTTCACCAGACTCACCCCGCCTGCGGGAGCCGTAAACGCATAGGTACCGATGCTGTTGTTTGGGGAAGTCAGCGAGATGGCCCCCGCGCTTGAGTTGGTGAACAAGCCGCTGGCTTGTATCTTGGACTGCCCATTGGTGCCCTCGCTGATCGAGGCGGCTTGCAGCGTGACGCTACCCGTGGTTAAGATCGCCGTGCCTTTTGTCGCGCTATCGTTGAGCGCGATGGCGCCGCCCGCAGTCACGGAGATATTGCCGCCAGCGACGTTTGAGTCGGAGGAGCCGATCCTCGCGCCTGAACCGCTACCGGGCGTGAGCGTTACATTACCGCCGGCGTTGATCGTAATATTGGTCGTCTGTCCGCTGGCGAGCCCACCGCTGCCGATGCCTGCCCCGGCAACGCTTCCTCCTGTCAAAGTGACATCGCCTGTTACCGCGAGGTTAAGGTTAGTCGGCGCCGAGATGGGCCCGCCGAACCCAACCCCGCCACCATTTGTACCGTTGATGGATCCACCACCGGTAAGCGCCAGATTTCCATTCACAGTTATGTTATTCGTCGCGCCGCTGATACTTGCGAAGTTGTTGGTGCCGGCCGCGCCCGCGTTGAGCGTCATATTGCCGGAGGTGATGGTTTGCAAGCCGCCGGCAAATATGGAAGCGTAGTTGCCCTCGCCATCGATGCCCCCACTTGCGCCTCCGGTCAGCGTGATATTGGGTGATCCCGTAATCGTTTGCGAGCCATTTGACGAAAAAATCGATGCGAAAGCGCGGCTGCCTATCGTTCCGCCGGTGAGATTGATCGTACCGCTCGCGCCGAAGTTGATTTGCTGCGAATCGCCGTCGGCTTGAATCAGAGCCCTGCTGCCGTTCCCCGAACCGACCCCCGTCAAACCCGAAGAGCCACCTGTCAGGGTGATGGCCCCGCCGCCATTCACATTAATCGTCTGACTGGTTCCGGTGGACCCGCTCTGGCTAATAAATGCGCCATTGTCGGTGTTGCTCACGCCCCCGCCGCCACCGGTCGCAGTCAATCCGCCAGGACCCACCGTGATGGACTGGTTGCCACTGGCGTTGATCTGTGCAAAGTTACCTGAATTCAGGTTTCCGCCGCTGGCTCCGGCCGCCACGATAATTCCCGATGTCGCACTGACCGTCTGGTTTCCGGTGCTCCTCAGCATCGCTGAATTGCCGGAAACACCGGTTCCGCCCAAAACGTTGATCGTGTTCGCAGTAACGGTCTGAGTGCCGGTTGAAAAAACCTGTGCGGAGGCGTTCGTTCCCGATCCACCCTGAATATTGAGATTATTTCCCGCACTAAGGTTCATCGACGCGGCTTGCACATTCGCGGATGAGGTAGAGGCTAGAACATTGATATCGCGACCGGCGGTCACGTTCAAGGCGCCCGTAGTGATGAACGAAGCCGCGCCGGCCCCACCTGCGCTAATCGTAACGTCCCTACCCGCATTTGACGTGGAGGTACCAATGGAACTGCTGCCGCTCCCACTCAAAAGAATATCGTTGCTCGCCGTAAAGACAACACTGCCGCCGGTACTCGGGGCAACAACGCCGGAGTAGGAGAAAACAAGATCGCCCGTATTACTTATTGTCGTCGCCGCGCCTGCCGCCTGCGTGATTCCCAGCACGCCCATTGCGCTCTTGGTGTTGACAAATGACACAAGGCCGCTGGTGCTGTTGGTTGTGCCGAAGTTCGTCACTGCGTTAGCGCTACCGGTCAGGCTGGTCCCACCGCCTGATTTGGTGGTGAGCATTCCGGCAATAAGCCCGGTGGCGCCGGCGCTTTCGGTGATCGTCCCCGGCAAGCCCGCGCCACCATCGGCAGTCAAATTCAGAAATCCTGACCCGTTACCCGCAGTCAGGACGTTATTGACTGTGATCCCGCCAGTCCGGTTGATCAATGTCGTGATCAGTCCCAGGGGATTGGTCGTCACGGCGGCGCTCACGTTGATCGCGCCTGTCTGGCTCGCGTTGCCAATGATCAATTCCAGAGCATTAATCGTCGCGAGCTCAGCCTGCGATATTTCCAGTCTGCCTGAAGTGGTATCCACCGTGCTGCCCAGGTCAATCGCGTTACTCGCCGTCGTTCCCTTGAGCGTCACTGTTTTTATGGACCCGGTGTTCACGACGATTGCTGCGCTAGCCACCGCCGCTGGCGCGCCGGTCAAACCGACTTGGCCGATTGTGCCCCCGGACAAAGCCATCTTGTCGGCGGTCAGTGTCACGTTTCCATTGGTGGAATTATTGAGTGCACCGGCCGTGTGACTGAGCAGCGTGTTGGCCCCTGTCACCGTCAGGTTGACAGTGCCGAATGTATTCGTTGTTATGTCGTGTGCGATGGTCATTGCACCACTGGAGCTCAAGCTGATGTCAGCTGGGGCGAGGGCAGTACCGCCCGTCGTCGACATCGCCCCACCCGTGTTTAACGTCCCGGTATTCGTTACCGTCACGCTGCCACCGCCTGATTGGGAGATTGCGTTAATCGTCAGATTTCCCGTGTTGGTCAGCGCCACAGCGCCGCTGGCGGTATTGGTGGCGTTGAAGCTACCCACTGTATTGGCGCCATTCAGTGTTTGACCAATCTGTGAGGACGTGGTCAATGTGCCCGAGGTATTTACCAAGCCAGCGCCTGACTCGGTGATTTGCGCGCCGGTGGCGCTAAGTGATACGTTGCCCGCACCGGCATTGACTGCCGCCGCAATGAGAAGAGGCGAGCTGCTGCCATTGTTGGTGATAGTGATAGCACCGCCGGTGGAACTCAAGGAACCGCCTGCGTTTATATTTACGGTACCCCCGGCGGTCTGTGTGCCGCCAGGATTGCGCCCACTGAGCGTGATTGCTCCATTGTTCATCGAAATTGCGGCATTGATGTTGATACTGTTTCCGGCCGAAGCGGAGAATCCGTTGCCGGGCCCCGTGAAACTTACCGCGTTGTTGACCGTAATATCATTGGTCGCCTGCAATTGAACGCTCCCCCCCACCGCGAGCAAGGTGGCCGGGGAGATGGTTTGATTGGTTAAAGACATCGCGGCGAAGGTGCTGACATCCACGTAGGACGCCGTTCCGCCTGTCGCGACGATGATGTTCAGTGGATCGAGCAAAAGCTCACCTGGGCGCCCGTTCGCGGCGCTCAATTGAACCTGCCGCGGGTTGAAATCCAGTGATTGCTTGCCGGAGACTTCGGCAAATCCGCCATTGCCGCTCACGGAGCCGCCCCGGGCCGTGAGCGATCCCGCGAACACGGTGTCGTCGTTCGACCAGACGATGACCTTGCCGCCATCACCGGTCGTACCGGCATCCGCGCGGATCGAGGCATCGTGCGCAACACGGACAATCGACGCATTGACTTCCGGCCCCTTGCCCTGGAAGTTGCCGCCCACCAATACCGTGCCGCCGCTGCTCGCGCCCGAGGCGTCGATGCTGCCTTCGCCGAACAATCCCACTTTGTCGCCGAGCAATCGGACCTCGCCACCTTGACCCTGAGTGCCGCGCGCGCTGATGGCGCCCGAATTGATGGTGGTATTGTCGGCGATTAAACTTACTTTCCCGCCGCTCGCGCCATCGGCGGCGATGCCGCCGCTATTGACGACGTCGCCCGCCTCAAGGCGGATCACGCCATTGACCTCGGCGACCCGCTCGGCGCGGATTTCTCCGCTGTTATTGATCACCCCGCCGGCCAATTGCCCGGCGGCGCGCGCGCCCATGAACACCACGCCGCCATCGGCTTCAACCAGATTTTTATTGGCGATCAAGGCGTCCACCGCGGCGCGCTCGACCTGCATCTCAATTAAACCGGTGCCGTTGATATCCAGGCGCACCGCCTCGCCGGCGCCAAAGGCCACGGTGCCCAGACGCGCCGCAACCACGCCTTCATTTCTCACCTGCGGGGCGAGCAGCGCAATGTAGCCGCCGTCGGCCGCGCTCAGTGTGCCTTGATTGAGGATGGCGTCGGCGGTCCCATTCGCCGCGAACCGGTAGTTGCGATTGAGAAAGTTTTCATTGCTGATATCGAGCGAGGAGGCCACCAGACCGCCCACATTGACCTGGGCGCCACGGCCAAAGAGAGTTCCCGCCGGATTAATGAGGAACACCTGCCCATTGGCAGTGAGGCTCCCATAAATTTCCGAAACGCCGCCACCACTGCCGACGCGGTTCAGCACCACTGAACTCGCGCTAGGCTGCTGGAAATTGACCGAAGCCTGCGAGCCGATGTTGAAAGTATTCCAGTTGAGAATGGCCTGGCCGGTATGCTGCAGGACATTCAGTCGCGACCCGGCCTGGCTGATGCTTGCGGCGCCGCTCGCTACTGTGCCACCGGTGGGCAGCGCATTCGGATCGAGTGCGTAGCCCAGGGCCGGCCACAGGCAAGCTAATAAGGAGGGAAGGATCTTTGCGCCTGGGCGAGAACGGCCAAGCGATTCAAGCTTGCGAACGCGACAATTTTTTGTCTTCATTTGCTGCCCCCCGCAAACTGTGTGATCCCGCCGCGCCCTCCCTGGGCTTGCAATTTCTTCCCAGAGAGTTTGACCTTAAAACTCCAATTCCCTACTACACCATATTTTCTTAATTGACGCCATATTTATAGACGTGAAACCCATGAACGTGAAACGCACCTCTCCTGCAGCGAGCGGTCTACTGAAGATCGTTATTTTCGAGCGGCAACACGTGATGATGCACGTCAATGCGGTGCGGGGCGGGCGTGCTCATTCGGGCGGATCCTGTCGGGGAAAATAATTACTTGCTGAATTCGGCATGGCCTTTGCGTCGGCACCAGAACTGCTAATCTAATGCGTCAAGAGATAATTCACGCGGGACCTGAATGAATAATGAGAGCCTGAAGCGCTATGTCGATGATCGTCCCGACGAGGGCGTGTTTCGCGTGCACAGTAAAGCGTTCTCCGATCCGGAAATTTTCGAATTGGAGATGAAGTACATTTTTGAGCGCACCTGGAATTTCGTGACACTTGAATCGGAGATTGCCAAGCCACATGATTTCGTCAGCTCGCAAATCGGTCGCACCCCGATTTTTTTGACGCGTGACGCAAATGGAAACATCGGCGCCTTCATCAACGCCTGCCGCCACAAGGGCGCGACTGTGTGCCGTATGAGTGCAGGCAACGCCAGGTATCACGTCTGCCCTTATCACGGCTGGGCCTATGATTCGGCAGGGAAAAACGTCGATATCAAGGACAGAAAATCCGGATGTTATGCGCCTGCCTTCGATGCCCAGAATCACGATCTGATTCCGGTCGCCAAGCTTGGCAACTATCGCGGCATGATTTTCGTGAGTCTGTCCTCGCAGGTTCCGCCGTTGGAGCAGTGGCTGGGTGAAATGCGAACCATGCTCGATATCAGCATCGATCAGGGCCCCGAAGGCCTCGAGTTCGTGCCTGGCCGCACCACCTATACGTTTCGCGCCAACTGGAAGCTGCAGCTCGATAACGCCCTGGATGCCTATCACCTCACCACCACACATACCAGTTTCATGGATTTGATGGCGCGCCGTCGCAAGGGCGATGGCAATCAGGATGCGCGCCAGTACGACTGGGGAACGCGTGGGAGTTCAACTGGTGGCATGTTTGCTTTTACGAACGGACATTCCTGCACCTGGGGTGATCACGCCGAACGCACCAAACGCCCGATCTGGCCGATGATTGATGAGATTCGGGGCCGGGTGGGCGATGTGCGCGCCGAATGGATGCTGCGCTTGCGCCAGTTAAGCGTTTTTCCCAATATGCAGATCAATGACGCATCGGGCGTGATCTTGCGGGTGATCAGGCCGATCTCAGTCGATCTCACCGAGATGCACAGTTACTGCCTGGCATTGAAGGGGGACAGCGCCGAGGTGCGCACGCGCCGCATGCGTCAGTTCGAGGATTTTTTCAATCCAGGCGGTATGGCGACACCGGATGACACCGTTACCTATGCAGATGCACAGCGCGGTTTTGCGGCGTCCGGTTTTGAATGGGTGAATGGTTATGCGCGCGGTGGCGCGTCGATTACTCCAGACAACGATTTAGCGCGCGAGCTTGGTTTGAAGCCCGAGGCGAGCGCCGAGGGCGCGTGGAATCTTTTCAATGAAGTGGGTTTGCACGAGCCTTACCGTGAGTGGGCAAGACTGATACAAGCAGGGCTCGCTGGCGAGAAGGCATTTTCCTGAATTACTGATCATTCCCAAAAACATGACAGCCTCGTACGAGGGTTGTTTTCATCATGCATTATGAGCTGCTCGATAACTTATCAACAAGGCCGTGACGATGAAGCTCAGTAAATTAATGGCGTTTGCCGTGCTGTTTGCGTTGGGTGCGACTTGCGCAGGGTTCGCGCAAGCACAGAGCTATCCCTCCAAGCCAATCAGGTTGATTCAGACCTTGGGTACCGGTGGCGGCGCCGATCCGCTGGCGCGACTGATCGCGCAGCGACTTACCGAAACTCTGGGTCAGCCCCTGGTTGTGGAAGCGCAAGCCGGCGCGGGCGGCTCGATAGGCGTGAGCATGACTACGCGCGCGGCGCCCGATGGCTACACCGTGATGCTGGGTTCGGTGAGCTCACTGGTGCTGCGCGGGCTGCTCACCAAGAACACACCCTATCAGGCGCCCAGGGATTTCTCCCCGATCATCCTCCTGGGTGAGACGGTGTCCTGCGTGGTGGCCAATACCGGTGTGGGCTTGAACACATTGCCCGAGGCAATCGACTATGCCAAGCGCAATCCCGGCAAGCTCGCCTATGGCAGCTCAGGCATCGGCACCACGCATCACCTGTCGGGGGTCATGGTGGAGCAGTTGGCCGGCGTGCAGATGCTACATGTCCCCTACAAGGCGGGAGGCGTGGCGTTCTCCGACCTCCTGGCCGGCCAGATACAGATGCTCTACGGCATTGTTGGCACCTTCGCGCCGCAGTTGAAAGCAGGCAAGGTGAGAATGCTCGCCATCAATGCGGGTAAAAGATTTTCGCGCATGCCCGATGTCCCCACCATCGGCGAAGTTCTGCCGGGCTATGACCGCCCGCCAAGCTGGAACGGTTTTCTCGGTCCCGCTGGTATGCCCCCGCCCATTGTCCAGCGCCTCTACCAGGAAATGAACCGCGCTGCGACACAGCCCGAAGTCGTCGAGAAACTTCTTGATCTTGGCTTCGTGGTGGATACAGCGAATCCCGATGAGTTCACCAGCTACATACGCCGCAGCAACGAATTATTCGGCAAGCTGGTGCGCGCAGCAAGGATCGAGGCTGAGTAACTGTCTGCTTGCTCCAGCTTGATGCTGGTGGCTGAGATTAACTTCATTGCGGCGACTATGCTGCCGGGAAAATATTTGCGCGATAGCTCAGGAATGGTGCTTCAATTCAGCTGAAAGATAGACCAATGACAATATACCAATCGTGTCATATATTACGTCAATCATCGAATTTGAATGTTATAAGTTGTAAATTATCGTCTATGAATAGGACCTTTTCGGTGTTCGCTTGTGCAGGCCTGGTTGGTGCCACATTGTGTCTTTCATCCAGCCAGGGAATTGCCCAGATCTACCCCGCGAAGCCGGTGCGCATGATCCAATCGCTGGGCGTCGGCGGCGGCTCAGATCCACTGGCGCGCTTGATGTCACAGAACAGAGGTACCCACTATCGCCGAAGTGTTGCCAGGCTACGAGCGCCCACCGGGCTGGAATGGTTTCGTGGGACCGGCAGGATTGCCCGCGCCGATCACCAAACGGCTCTACGAGGATTTGAATCGTATTGCCAATTCCACGGAGGTCAGCGAGAAATTGCTGGATTTGGGTTTTGTGGTGGAGACGCAGTCGCCCGAGCAATTCATGCTGCAGTTGCGGCGTAGTCTGGAAATCTCGGAACGAATTGTGCGTTCGGCCAAGCTGGAGCCTGAATAAGAGCAGAGGCGAAGTGTTTCTGCTGAAGTATTTTTTTGAAGCGTTTCTGCCGCGAAGTATTTCTGGTGCGATTTGTTTTTACCGCAAGTGTTTCAAGACGACCATCGGCTTCCCGCTTAAAATTGAAGCACATACCTTGGAGGATGGACGCCTTGCAAACCTATTCGATGAAGTTCGTTGGTGTGGCATTTGCGGCCATGGCGCTGGCGATTGGCGGCCACAGCCAAGCGCAATCGACTTTTCCGCTGCGGCCAATGCGCTTGGTCACCGCCTTGCCGGCTGGCAACGATGCCTATGTGCGGGTCCTTGCGGCGCGCTTCGCAGAGCAAATGGGCCAGCCGGTGGTGGTGGACAACCGCACCGGCGGCAGCTTCGTGCCCCCGGTCCAGGCGGTATCGAGCGCCGCACCCGATGGATACACCCTGCTCCTCTATTCGCCGGTCATGCAGATCGCCAAGCAACTCCAGCCGAGCCTTCCCTTTGACCCGATCGGCGATATCGCCGCCATAGCCAAGATCTACGAGGGCAGCGGTGGCTTGCTGCTGGTTCGCCTCGACTCCCCGTTCAAGTCGATGCAGGACATCATCGCCGGCGCCAGGGCCGCGCCGGGCAAGCTCAGTTTCGGCGGACAAATCGGGGGATTCGGGCATCTCAATACCGCGTCGTTCCTGGCGATCGCCGGCATTCAGGCGTTTCACGTGCCTTACAAGGCGCCTGGCGACGACATGCCGGCGCTGCTGCGTGGTGACATCGACTTCTCGTTCCTGGCGACCACTCTGGCGATGCCCCAGGTGCTTGCGGGCAAGTTCCGTGTCCTCGGGGTCAGCAGCGGTTCGCGCATGCGTGCCCTGCCCAACGCTCCCACCCTGGTCGAGGTGTTGAAGAACGATCTGCTTGCCCAAGAAAACTGGAGCGGTCTCGCGGCGCCAGCAAAGACCCCCCAGGAGCTGACCATGAGGCTGAACGCAGAGACGCAGAAGGCGCTCACCGATCCCACCATGCGCAAGGTGGTCCAGGCGGGCGGCAACGAGCCCGCGGCCGGGGGCGAGTCGCCAGAGCAGTTCGCCGCATTCGTTCGCCGCGAGCACGAAAAGTGGGGCGAGATTGTGAAGATCTCGGGCGCGAAGGCCAACTAGCCATTTCTTTGTAGCATGCGTTGCGTTCGACAAACAGGTGGAATACGAGGGCATGGACTCGAATGGCACTCTCTTAAGCGCCGAAATCCGAGACAAAGAATAAACCGACTCTGCTTTATTCAGAAACTTCGTTTTTATACGGGTGGTGTTTATCCGTATAAAAAAGCGGTTCGCCCGCGGCAGCGCTGCTAAAACCTGCACGAACGAAAAATCCGTTCGTGCGGACCGTTGTTTCAATCAACGATCTTCAGCAAACCGCTCGCGACAGGAGGGGACGAGCCAAAAACCCTCAAGCAAGTGCCATTCCGCACAGACTCTATATTTCTGGGGCTGGGGGTTTTGAGTCAAGATATGAAATGCGGATGAAATGCGGCGATGAAATGCTCGTTTGTGGTGACTCGGTATTGACTTCTGGTTTTAGGGCTTGGTAGCCGAAGTAAATCACTACTAGCAAGACCAAGCCTATCGGTATGATGATGTAGGCCCGAGGGACAAGGTAGTACTTTTTAAGATTCGCTTCCCTTTTCGAAATATTCTCATCCCGGGACCTGAGCTCTGCCTCCAGGATTTTGAGCTCCTGCTGTTTTTTTAATAACTCCTCGCCCAGATGGTCTCGATACGACTGTGCGATCTTGGCCGTGAGCTCCTCGGCTTTGCCACCCACGGTGCCGCGTATCTTGTCAATTAAACCCATTGCCTAGCACCGGGTAGGCCACGTTGCCTCGCTTGATCGAATCTGTACAAGCTCGACAGACTGCGAGCTCGACAGTTTTCCAGCCGATGCAGCTTGTGCATTTAAATTTTTTGATGGCCGCCGTTATCTGCCAGCGCTTCTTCGCGATAGAAGCCCAGCTTCTTCATCACCGGATGGTCGTTGATGGAGAAGAAGATCGCGTCTTCGCTACCGGTATTGGCATGCTCATGCAGTGCCCATGAAGGAACGACGAAAATATCCCCCTTGCCCCAATCGAACACTTTGCCGCTGATGATGGAGCGGCCGCTGCCCTGCTTGACGTGAAAGATGGAGCTGCCGGCGACGTGGCGTGCTTTGAGTTTCTCGCCTTTGCGGATCATCTGCACTTGACAGCCTATGGTGGGCAGGGCCGGGCCGCCGGTTTGCGGGTGGGTGTATTCGAGTGCGATGCCTTCGAAGGGGCTGCCGTCGCGGTCGCGCAGGGCATGCAAGGCCTCGGCGGTCTGATCCCAGGAATAGGCCATCAGCGGCGAGTAGTGCGATGACTCTTTGATCCAGGTGGGAGACAGTCTGCCATGGCCGTATAGATCCACCGAACCGTTGACCGGTTTATCGTGCGCAAATTGCTCCACGTGGTACATGCCAAAGAACATGCTGTTGAGCGCCTTGGTGAGCGGCACGTCCAGGCCATCCATCCACACCACCATGTGATCGGTTTCGTTGCCATGGTCGTGCCAGGTCCAGTTGGGCGTGAGCACCAAATCGCCTTCGTGCATGATCACCTTTTCGCCCTCAACCGCTGTGTAAGCACCATCGCCCTGGATGATGAAGCGGATGGCGCTCGGGCTGTGGCGATGCGTGCGCGCGATTTCGCCGGGCAGCAACACCTGCACCGCCGAAATCAAGGTGCTGGTGGTGGCCCAGGCGCCGTTTAAGCCTGGGTTGAATAATTGCATGGCGCGGCGCTCATCGCCCACCGGAACGGCGGTGGCCGATTGCTGTACCAGTGAATTCAGAAGCGAGGCCTTCCATATATGTGGAATGGCATCGGGCAAGGGATGCGGCGTCATCTGGCTCGCGATTTCCCACAGCCCGTAGATGCTATTGTCGTGAATAAGTTTGTGAAAAGCGTCGTCGGTCTTGTGCTGATCGGGGGCGTTCATGGGGGTGCTCCGAATTAATGCAGGGATGGCGGCAATGCTACCACCGGTACGCATCGTGGGGAGGGTGTCGGGGTCGGCAAACTGCTACACTTTAGTCTTAAACGGTGGAACCGAAGAGGTGGAGTCATGTCAGCGAATCTGAAATCGATGAACGATCGGGCCGACGAGATCGAGATGCAACAGATGCAGGAGATGGACAAGCGCATAGTTACCCGCTCGATGTTGTATTGCCTGGCTGCGGGAGAAGATTCGATGGGGCCGCCCATCAACTACGGGCCGGGCGCTCACCTGCAAATGGGTGAAGACCCGCGTCTGAAGAAAATGCCGGAAAAACCCACGCTGCTGGATTTTTTCCGACTGCGTCTTTCTCCCGGAAGGGGATTCCAGCATTTGCTGCAAAGCGCGAACCTTGCGCAAAAGAACGGCATGCCTGAGAAAACCGTGTTTGCCTGTTTGTTGCACGACATCGCGGTGGTCGGCTTCATCCGCGCAGACCATGGCTACTGGGGTGCGCAATTGATCGAGCCCTATGTAGACGAAGAGGTAACCTGGGCGATCCGCGCGCATCAGGCTCTGCGCTTCTATCCCGACGCGTCGGTCGGCTACGACTATCCGGATATGTATGTGCGAATGTTCGGTGAAGGGTATCGTCCCGACGCTTATATCGAGTCGGCCTATCAGGAAGCCAAGAAGCACAAGTGGTACATGAGCGCGCGAATGATTTGCGTGAACGACTTGTATTCTTTCGATCCGAACGTGAGCGTGAACCTCGAACAGTTCGAGGATGTGATGGGGCGCAATTTCAAGCAGCCCAAGGAAGGTCTGGGCAACGACAATTCGCCCGCCTCGCATATGTGGCGCACCATCCGCCGCCCCAGCAACGCGCTTTGATTTGCGGGGCCGCCCGCCGTGCTCGTTGCATGCCGTGCTTGTTGCATGACATATTTGTTGCAGGGCGTACTCATTGCATGACGTGCTTGTGACATGAAGCGCCGCCTATACGCCGGGACCGACTACCGCCGCGCGCAAACCATCGAGGAACTCGAAGGCATGGCGCGACGGCGTCTGCCGCACTTTGCCTTTCAGTACATCTTCGGCGGTGCGGAGGACGAAGTGACTCTGGCGTGGAATCGCAAGATATTCGAGAACATGCGCCTGGTCCCCAATACGCTGATCGATACCTCGAAGCGCAGTCTTGTGGTGCCGCTGATGGGCGCGGACATCGCGATGCCCTTGATTGTCGCGCCCACCGGGTTCAACGGGCTGTCATGGCCGGGCGGGGATGTGGCGCTGGCGAAGGCTGCCGCGTCTGCCGGCATTCCGTTTACGCTGAGCACTTTTTCGACCTCGCGCATCGAGGAGGTCGCCACGGCCGGTGGCAGGCTATGGCTGCAGCTCTACATCCTGCGCAATCGCGCAATTGTGAAAAATCTCCTCGAACGTGCCGCGGCATCGGGTTTCGAGGCATTGGTTGTGACCACCGATGCCAATGTTTCGAGCGGGCGCGAGTGGGATAAGCGCAGCTATCGCGCACCAGGTAAGCTGACTCTGCGCTGCTGGTTGGAGACCCTGCTTCATCCGCATTGGGTCGCGCAGATTCTGCAAAACGGCATGCCGCAGATTGCCAACGTTGTTGACTTTATTCCTCCCGAACAGCGAAGCACCGCGCGGCGCTCGGCGTTCATTTCCAGTCAAGTGCAGCGCGACATTCACTGGGGAGATATCGAGGAACTGCGCGATATGTGGAAGGGCAAGCTGCTGGTGAAGGGCATTCTCACCCAGGGCGACGCACAACGGGCGCTGGAACTGGGTGTCGATGGCATTGTGCTCACCAATCACGGCGGCCGGCAGTTGGAAACCTGTATTTCGCCCATGCAAGTGTTGCCGCAAATCGTGGCCGAATTCGGCGACAAAATGACGGTCATTGTCGATAGCGGCTTTCGCCGCGGCACCGACGTGGTCAAGGGCATGGCGCTTGGCGCCCACGCGGTGATGATAGGGCGCGCCACTTTATACGGTGTGGCGGCGGCGGGCGAGCCGGGCGCGCGTCACGCATTGCAGATTCTCAGTGGTGAAATCGACCGGACGCTGGGTATGCTCGGGCGCCGTTCGTTCGCTGAAGTGGACCAAAAGGCACTATTCAATAATTGACGTCACGCTCTCGTAATATGAGTGCGTTATTTGTAACAGCAACAATCACAAGAGGTCTGCCATGGCAATGGATGTCATCGACTACAAGGTATACGGCGCCGAAATGCAATTTGTCGAGGTCGAGCTAGACCCGGGCGAGGCGGCGATGGGCGAGGCCGGCAGCATGTTCTACATGGAGGCCGACATCGAAATGGAAACCATATTTGGCGACGGCTCGGCCAAGCAAACCGGATTTCTTGGCAAGCTGATGGGGGCGGGCAAACGCCTTCTGACCGGAGAGTCTCTATTCACCACGGTCTATACCAGCAATGCTCCTGAAGGCAAACGCAAGCTCGCGTTCGCGGCTCCTTATCCCGGCAAGATCATTCCAATTGATTTAGCCAAGGTGGGTGGCACCTTCATTTGCCAGAAGGATGCATTTCTTTGCGCCGCGAAAGGGGTGTCGTTGGGCATTGCATTCCAGCGCAAGCTCGGGGCGGGATTTTTCGGCGGCGAAGGATTCATCATGCAAAAACTGGAGGGCGACGGCATGGCCTTCCTGCATGCAGGCGGCACCATGCACCGGCGTGATTTGAAGCCAGGGGAAGTCCTGCGCGTCGATACCGGGTGCCTGGTAGGAATGCAACCCACGGTGGACTACGACATAAAAATGGTTCCCGGCATCAAGACCGCGCTGTTCGGAGGCGAGGGTCTGTTCTTCGCCACGCTGCGCGGACCGGGTTTTGTATTGCTGCAATCGCTGCCGTTCGCGCGCCTGGCTTCGCGCATCTTCGCCGCGGCGCCTACCTCCAAGGGGGGCGGCGGTGTCGGGGGCGAGCAGGGCGGCATTCTTGGCGGATTGGGCGGCCTCCTGGGCGGTGATAAAGATTGATTAAACTATGCGCTTGAAGGTACAAATTTTCGGTCCCGGTTTTCCCTCGACGGGGGCCCTGGTAGAGGTGGACTTTTCTGAAACCGGTGTGCGCGTGCAGACTAGCGAGCTCAACGACGGCGCGCCACTCTGGAGCGAGATCGAACTCACCAAGTCCGGTTGGGACGGTGCGCAACTTCGTCTGGAATGGCAGAGCCGTTCCGGCACTTATTCGTTGATAAGCGGTGATTCTCAGGTCATCGCCGCGATAAAGAAGTTCGCCTCAGGGCGCTCGGCGGTAAAAATGTCAAGACCCGATGCCGCCACGCGCGCCTGGTCGCATGCGCTCATCTGGATTTCTCTGGTGCTTCCATTGGCGGTGCTCGGTGCGATTGTCTGGCAGCACGATCGCATAGCTGCTTGGGCGGTCGATTTTATTTCGGTGGAGCAGGAGGCCAAGCTTGGTGAAATTATTTTCGCACAGCAGAAAAACGGCTTGAAGCTGGTTGAGGGGGAGTCGCTTGCGATGGTGCGCGACATTGGCGAAAAACTCACCAGGGACTCTCGCTACAAATTTCAGTTCTTCGTAACTGATGACGTGAGTGTCAACGCTTTCGCCATGCCAGGCGGCTATGTGGTGATGCACACAGGTTTGCTGCAGCTGGCCGCAACGCCCGAGGAGGTGGCCGGTGTACTGGCGCACGAAGTCCAGCATGTTGAGCAACGCCACAGTTTAAGGAGTATTGCGCAGTCATTGGGTGTGACTGCCGCGATCGGCTTGTTGCTTGGCGATATCAGCGGCATTGCCTTGCTGGGCGGGGAGCTGCTGCAACTGAAATTCTCCAGAGATCACGAGACCGAAGCGGATCGCGAAGGACTTAAAGTGCTGGTGGCCGCGAAAATCAATCCTGCCGGCATGCGCGATTTCTTTGGAAAAATGGCGGCGCAATCGAAGTTGGATCTCGGATTTTTATCCACCCATCCGGCCAGCGACGAGCGCATGGCCGACATCGATCGGCTGATTAAATCTTTGCCGGAGGCGGCTCGCCAGGCGCCGCCCTTGCCTTACGATTACACGGCCATCAAGGCGTCGATCGGCCTGCGGAAATAGCGGTGGCCGAGGTGGTGTCTGCGAGGGCTGTGTGCCGCATACGCGCCAGCACGAATGCGAGCATCACGCCTAGCACGCAAAATCCTGCGATCGCCCATAAACCAATGGTGAAGCTGCCGGACTGGTCCCTGATTATTCCCAGGGATAACGCGAACACCAATGCGCCGACATTGGCAAACATGTTGCTCACGCCGGCAGACATGCCGGTGACTCTGGAGCCCAATACTTCGACCGGCACGTGGAACAAGGGACCAAAATAAAACTGCAGGAATACCGCGTTCACGGCGATCACCAGCAGCATCAAGGGCGTCCAGGTGACTGTGACCAGCAACGCCGCGGTGCATCCCAGAATAGCGATCGAAGCGCCTATGACCAGCGGCGGATTGCGGATGCGGTCCGACACATAACCGCCCAGTGCGTTGGAGGGGCCTGTGAGGGCTGCGGCCATGGCCATGGTCCAGCCGGCCTCGGCGAGTGTCATTCCGCGGTCGGCAACCAATAGCGAGGGCAGCCAGAAGTTAAACGATGTCACCACGCCGAAGCGCACGAACTGCAGCGCGCCGCACACCCACATGATCGGATAGCGAAACAGATTGAATGCATCGCTCATGCGCACTTCTTTTGCCGGCGCGACGCGAGCCTTCTCTTTCCCCAGGACGTGATAGAGCATTGCAATGACGATGCCGGCAATCGCAAATATCATGAACAGCACCCTCCAGCCTAGTGGCTCAACCAGAATGGGGCCGGCCAGGGAGAGGAACACATTGCCCGACATGCCGCCGATCACAAACAGGCCCATCGCCATGGCGCGGCGATTCGGAGGGAACCACGCGGTAATCAACACCAGCCCAGGGGCGAACAGCAGCGCGCGGAACGCGCCGGAGAAAAATTGATTGATCAGCGCGCCTTCGAAGGATTCAACCCACGCCAGATTGAACGACAAAGCCAGACACCCGAGTAGACCAATAAAGAATAGTCGTTTTGCCCCATATCTGTCGGCGAGAAAGCCGGCGGGAATTTGACCCAGGGCATAGGTAATGGTCGCCGCCGCGGAGAGCATCCCGCCCTGAGAAAAACTCATCTGCAGATCTTCGCGGATCAGCGGCAAAAATAAGGCAATGCCGCCCACCGCCAGCGATTGAAAGCTCTGGCAGATGATGATCAGCGTTATGGTGAGTGGCGCGTCGTGCTTGGAGGTGGGATTCGCGGGATTTTGACGCATAGCGGCGGGAGCGATCATTGGGGTGCCAAAGAGCGCCGCATTTTAGCTTGTTGGAGTCTCGGAGCACTGCTCGTCGATGGCCTGGTCGGTGGCGGCAGATTGAAGGGCAGGCGCATCAGATTGAGCGCGCGCCATTGGCCTGTGAGCGCATCCTGGTTGGGACATTCGCCGGTGCAGGTGGTGGTGATGAGTCCAGTGCGCAGATTGCCAGCCAAGCAGGTTTCGGGATGACGTGAGGCTCCACGGGCTGATAAGATCGGCAGTCGCCAATGAAATATCGATAGTCCTCATAGTCGATAATCCGCATAGTTGAAAATACGGTGGTGGCCACGGCCACTGCCAGTGATCAGGGAAGATATATGAAAAAAGTGGAAGGTTTGGGCACTGAGAAGATTCTCGCGCATTCAGAGGATGGCATCGGCTGGCTGCAATTCAACAACGCCGAAAAGCACAACGCCATGTCTCTGGAGATGTCCGAAGCATCGGTGAAGGCATTGGAGGCATTCGCTGCGGACGATTCTGTGCGCGTAGTGGTTTTGCAGGGCTTGGGGGGGAAGGCATTTGTTTCGGGAGCTGATATTTCCGAGTTCGACAAGACACGCTCCAACGCCGCGCAGGACAAGCAGTACGCGAAAAGCGCCGGCATTCATTCGACAGTAAAAAATCTGCCCAAGCCGACTATTGCCATGATCCAGGGCTATTGCATGGGAGGAGGGCTGGCGCTTGCGGCAGCTTGCGACCTGCGCTATTGCACCCCCGATTCCACATTCGCCATTCCGGCGGCGCGGCTGTCGATCGCCTACCGCCAGGATTTCCTGCGCTGGGTGATTGATCTGGTGGGGCCGTCGTACGCCAAAGATATTTTGTACAGCGCGCGGCGCTTGAAAGGAGCGGAAGCCTTGTCCATTGGCCTGGTGAATCGGGTCATCGAGCCCGAAGAGCTTGAGGCGCAGACCGTCGCCTATGCCAAGATCCTCGCGGACAACGCACCGCTTTCCATCTTGGCATCGAAAACCGTGATCGATGAGCTGTGCAAGGACCCTGCCGATCGCGATGTGGAAAAATGCGTGCGCGTTGCCACGGTCTGCGCCGACAGTGAGGATTTCAAGGAAGGCCGCAAGGCGTTCATGGAAAAGCGCAAGCCGGTGTGGCGGGGGAAGTAAAGCTCGTCTGTTAATTTCTACATGGCATCTTGATCGCCTGACCGGCAGCGCCCCGACCTATCAGCTAGCTTAGCGGATCACAGCAGGAGAGTTCAGATGAATGAAATTCGATCCTTACACAAGGCTGCCGCAGGCATCGAAGTGCCGGTGATTGACATCGGCCCCTATCTGCGCGGTGACCCAGGGGCTTTGGATGCAACCGCTGCGGCGTTAGGGGAGGCAAGTGAATCGCTGGGCTTCTATTTCATCGGCGGCCACGGCGTGCAGCAATCGCTCATCGACCGTATGTTTGATGAGACCGAGCGCTTCCATGCGTTACCGATGGACAGGAAACTTGCCATCCGCGTGTCGGATGGAAAAATTGTCGGGTACCTGCCCCCGGGCGGGCAGACCCAGCGCACCTCCAAATACGGCAAGAGCATTCATCCGGACACAAGTTCTTCCTACTACCTGCGCCAGGAATTCTCAGCCGATCATCCGGACAGGCTCGCAGGCCAACCGTGGGTGTGGGATAACAAATGGATAGAAGACTTGCCCGGATTCAGGCAGACGGTGCAGGAGTACTACGGCGTCATGTCGGAACTGGTGTATCAGATCCTGCGACTGCAATCGACGGCGCTGGGTCTGGGGCCGGATTTCTTCCCGCATCATGATGCCTTCAAACCCGCGGTGTTTAACCTGCGGCTGCTGCACTACCCGCCGCGTTCAGAGACGCTGGACGGCCAATTCGGAATCGGCCCGCATACCGACTATGGACACCTGACCATCCTCGCGCAGCAGCGCGTGGCGGGCTTGGAGATACTCACGCGCGACGAACAGTGGATAGAAGCGCCTGCGTTAGCCGGGCACTTCTTAGTGAACAACGCCGATCTGTGCAGCCGCTGGACCAATGGACGTTTTCGTTCCGCGCCGCATCGGGTCATCAACAAGACCGGTGAGCGGCGGCATTCGATTCCGTTTTTTACCGCGACACGGCATGACGTGCTGCTGGAATGCCTGCCAAGCTGCCAGGGTCCGGGCAATCCGGCGAAGTTCGAGCCGATTTCGTATGGCGATTACGTCGCCGCGATCAACAAGGCGAATTACGATTTTATTCGGGACGGCGTTACGAAATAGAATGTTGGAATCTAATTGGGGTCAGAGTCAGATTAATTAATCTGGCTCTGACCCCATTCAAATTTTGGGAGCCAGAATGGCCACTGTTGCCGAGATTGTTGCGAAAACCTTGCGTGCCTACGGGACTGAAAATTATTTCTGTTTGACTGGGGGCGATCATGATCTTTGGGTCGCTCTGGCCGATGCCGGCATACGTATCGTCAATTGCCGCAATGAAGCCTCCGCGGTGTATATGGCCGACGGTTATGCACGTGTTTCGGGTCGTCCCGGCTTTGTCTATGGGCAACGCGGGCCGGGCGTGGCCAATGTCGCGGCGGCGATGGCCGATCCGTATTGGGCTTTCAGTCCGGTGGTGTCGCTGACGACCTCGATCATGAACCGCTCGCGCGACCGCTACGAATATCAGGATGTCGACGGTATGCCGATGCACGCGCCCACCTGCAAATGGAATAAAAGCCTAGCCTCGCCTGCACGCGCCGGCGCCATGACGCGCGCGGCGATACGCGCCGCCACCGGACCTGTGCCATGCCCGGTTCACTTGGAGATCCCCGCCGACATGCTGGGTCTGGATTCCGGTGAAACCGAGGGCTACCAGGAGGAGTCTTTGGGAACCGTGAACTCACGGCGCCTCGCGCCAGACATGGCAGGAGTGCCGGAACTGCTCACGCGCCTGTTACAGGCCGAGCGCCCCCTGATTCTCGCCGGTAGCGGTGTGGTGCTTGCCGAGGCCTGGAACGAATTGAATGAATTGGCCGAGGCGCTCAGCATTCCGGTGGCGACAACACTGGGCGGCAAGGGCGCGATCTCGGAGCTCGATAGCGAGCTCGCGGTGGGTGTTATCGGCCGTTATTCGCGTCGCGTCGCCAACGACACCGTGACCAACGCCGATATGGTGTTCGCCGTAGGAACGCGCTTCGGCGGCCTGGCCACCAACGCCTGGCAATTGCCATTTAGCCAGAAGCGCCTGTTGCAACTGGATGCCGACCCGCAGGTGATTGGCCAGAATTTTCGCGTCGAATACAGCTTGGTGGGCGATGCGAAGTTGACGCTGGCCGCGCTGGTAGCCGAGGTCAGGGCGCGCGGCGCCGCCCGTGGCAGAACGCCCTGGACTTCGAGCGTCATCGAACGCCTGGCCATCTGGAAGGCGGCGGCGCAAGAGATGACGAAATCCAAACCCGCCGACGGCATGCATCCCGCCGAGGTAGTTGCGGCATTGCGCACGGTAATGAAGCGAGACGACCTGCTGGCCGCGGATACCGGCGCGATTGCCGCCTGGGCGGGAACACTGTTTCCCACGCCAGCCGGTCGCTTCATGTTGCGCTCGGCGGGTTCGCTTGGTTGGGTGGTGCCTGGCGCGCTGGGGGCCGCACTGGCGCGACCCGAGCGCAAGACAGTAGCGCTCTCCGGTGATGGCGGGCTTCTGTATCACATCGGCGAATTGGAGACCGCCATCCGTTGCAAGATCCCCTTGATGATCGTGGTGGTCAACAACCGCGCCTTTGCCTCCGAATTCCATTTGCAGAAGCGCGGCAAGCACAGCCGCATCATCCCAGAAGTGATTGATTTTTCGGATGCGGATTTTGGCGCCATCGCGCGTGGCTTCGGTGCGCACGGCGTGCGTGTCGAGAGGAGCGAAGACTTGCTGCCGGCCTTGCGTGAGGCCTATGCGCTGGGTAAGCCGGCGCTGGTGGACGTGATGTGCAGCAAGGAGACCGCGGCGCCTTCGGCTTCGTATCGAGGCGATAGCCTGGTTTGAACTCGGGTGAGCATCCGAATTTCAATCGTCAAGCATCAAGTACAACATCAAGTCCAACATCAAGTCAAACATCAAGTCCAACATCAAGTCCAACATCAAGTCAAACATAAAGTCGAACATAAAGTCAGACATTAAGTCAGCTATTGTTATATCTGACAGAGTGCATCGTTAAATACTAATCCAATAATTTGAATAATATGCTGCACGACAGCTAATCTGTCGCGACCGCTGTCCTGTCGCCGATCGAAATCCTGTCGCGACCGCTATCCCGCTGCCTCCAGCGCCGGTTTGACCTCCTGGGAGAATAATTCCAGCGATCTCATTTCATGGGCATGCCCCAATGATCCAAAGGCAAGCTGCAGCACCAGGTAGTTGAATCCGGCCACGCGCGCTTGTTCGAGCAACTCCCGCTTGGCGGTATCTGGGCTGCCGACGATCAAGGTGCCGGCCTTGCGCGCGGCATCGAAATCGGCGGAAATTGCAATCGGCGGCATGGTGCCACGCCGGATCCAAAGTGCGCAAAGCGAATCGAACCATTGCTTGTAGGCAGGGCGGGCGATTTTTTCGGCTTCCGCGTCGCTATCCGCGATGAACATGGCGCGCATTGCCCCGAGCAGCGGCTCCTTGACGGGGCTGCTCGCGCGCATGGGGTCATTGGCATGCTGTTTCCAGGATTCACGAAAACTCGCGAGCAAAGTCGATATACGCCCGGTCGGCCCCAGTGTCACCCCGTTCATTCCATAACTTGCCGGGCGTCGGTGGCCTTCGGCGGAACGCAGGCCATACCAAAGTGGTGGGTAGGGCTTTTGCATCGGGCGCCACACCATCGGCACATCGCGAAAGCTATAAAATTTACCTTGATGATTGAGAACCTCGTTGGATAAACCTTTGACCAGGATCTCGAGTGATTCCTCGAACACCGCATCCGATGTGGCGTAATCGACTCCCAGCGCATCGAATTCATGGGGCGAAACGCCGCGGCCGACACCGATATCCAGCCGTCCGTGCGAAAGATGATCGAGAACGCAAAGTTCCTCGATCAAGCGCAACGGGTTATACAGCGGCAATAAAAACAGCAAGGCACCCAGGCGGATCTGCGTGGTCTCGCGCGCTGCGGCGGCCAGCAGCACCGTGGGTGATGGCGTTGAGGAGAGCCGGGTCGAGTGGTGCTCGGTCACATGATAGGCGTAGAACCCCGCGGCTTCGGCTGCGCGCAGCAGCATCATGCGGTCATCAAAAATTTTTGCGAGCGGCTCATCGCGCCAGTCGATGTAATCAAAAATTCCGAATTTCATTGTTTGGAATCTCCCTTGATTCGCTGCCTTGTTATTGACGTTTTGTTATTGTCGTTTTGATATTAACTTGTTGGAGCAAAGCACGGTAGCGTAGAGCTTCCAGCGTAAAGCTTCCGGTGATACCGGTTTTCGGGCTCAGGCTAAAAACGCGGTTCGCCCGCGGCAGCGCTGCCAAAACCTGCACGAACGAAAAATCGGTTCCTGCGGATCGTTGTTTCAAACAACGATCTTCGGTAAGCCGCTCGCGGCAGGAGGGCACATCGGAAAGCCTATCTGACTCTCTCGATTAACTTGGATCTCATGCGATCCGCGCCCAAGCTTCTAGGCTCAGATTGTGCGCGCTGCCAAACCCGGCGATGAAGCGCAGCGAGCGTGGGCTGATTTTGAACAGGGAAAAATCCGGTAGCTCAAACATCTGCGCGGCCGGCGCAAATCGTTCCAGGTAGAGGGCTTTGCCCTTTGCGTAGTCCACACCGCTTGCATCCAGGCGTATCGCATCGCCCTGCAGCGTCACGCGTGGCAACGCTTGGGGCTGAATCGCTGTACCGTTCTCGTCAATGGTGTTCTCGGCGGCGCTCACCATAAGGCTCACGCGTGGATGTTGCAGCATGTGACGGGTGTGGGCGGACAGCAGACTGACGTGAATCAGGAAGTCGGGCCCCGTGCCAAAAAGTACGTAGGGGACCATAGAAACAAAGGGTTCACCCTGATCCAGCGTGGCCAGGGCCGCGATGGCGCGTCCACGCACCAGCTTGCTCAGGATTTGATTGAGTTTGTTATCCATGATGTCCGGATTGATTTGGCTGGGATGCCAAGTGTCGCATGCGTGAAACCCCGCGAAGAAAATCCATGGTAGCGTAAGCGCTTGAGTTTATCGATAGGAAAACGAGTCATGATTGAACTGTATTCCACTCCCACTCCCAACGGCCAGAAGCTCATGATCATGCTGGAGGAGTGTGGACTTGATTGGCATCACATCGATGTCAACATCCGCACCGGCGAGCAATTTTCGGCCGAGCATCTCAAGCGCAGTCCGAATAACAAGATCCCCGCGATGACAGACTCCGAGGGTCCGGGCGGCACGCCCTACACCATGATGGAGTCGGGCGCGATTTTGATTTATCTGGCTGATAAGACCGGAAAATATTTATCGAAAGACCCGCGCAAGCACTACGACACCCTTCAATGGCTGATTTTCCAGATGGCGCACGTGGGTCCGATGTTTGGCCAGGCTGGGCATTTCGTCAATCAGGCCAAGGGACCGGAATTGCAATATGCCCGCGATCGCTACCTCAATGAATCCAAGCGACTCTATAAGGTGCTCGACAATCGCCTGGGCGAGTGCGCCTGGATCGCCGGCGAGGAGTATTCGATCGCCGACATGGCCACCTATCCCTGGTGCAAGGGACATGCGGATCGCGGCGTCACCAAAGTGGAACACCCCAATTTCATGCGCTGGTTCGATGCCATGGAGGCGCGTCCGGCAGTGCAACGCAATAACACCATGACCATCGAGATTCGCGAGCGCATGAACAAAGCCGCCGAGGGTAAGCCACCTGTGAATATCTATGACACCAAGGACAATGCCGAACGTCTGGCGAAGGCGTCGAAAGCTTGATCGCTCGCGAGTGGGTAGGGGGGTAATGAGCGCTTTTCATTGAGTGGTTTTCAATTTCGATGCGAAAAAATCGCCAATGCAATACCGCGTTTGCAGGACACGCCGGCTTGAATCACTAGGGCGTCAATCGCGATTCTGAAATAAAACAATATTTAACGGGAATTCACCATGACAACGCCTGTCAGCTTTGTCTCCGACGGCTTGAAGCTTGCAGGCCTGCTGCATATTCCCGCCGAGCTGAAACCCGGCGAACGCCCTCCAGTCTTTGTTGTCATGCTCGGTTTTGGCGGCAGCAATCAAGCTTGGGTGAATCACTATTTCCCGTTGCGGGCTTGAAGGTCATGCTTTGACGCTGAAAGTTCTGCTTTGCCTGGCGCTTCTGAACCAGTCGCTCAAGACCGGCAGCAACGTCACGATCCTGCTGAGTGCTCTGAGCCAGAATGCTTCGCCGTTGCTGGTGGGGGCCTTGACCGCGGTGACCGGAGTATTTCCAATGTTATTGGCGGTCTCCATCGGACGCATCAATGATCGTTTTGGTGCGCGTCTGCCGATGTTCGCAGGTTCGGTGCTGGTGGTGCTCTCTACGCTTTTGCCAGTTATCTGGCAGGGCCTGCCGGCGTTGTTTGTCACCGCAACCTTGACCAGTCTCGGGGCGATGGCTTTCAGCGTCTCGGTGCAAAACACCGTGGGTCACTTCGGCGCTTCGGGTGATCGGGCAAAAAATTTCAGTTGGCTGTCGATGGCATTTTCATTCGGCGGGATTTGCGGGCCATTGCTTGCCGGGGTAATTATCGATTTTGCAGGTTATGAATCGACCTTCCTGGTGCTCGCATTTTTTCCCTTGCTCGCATTGATAGCCTTAGCTTCGGGTAAGCTCGCTCTGCCCAGGCCGCTCGCGGCGGCGGCAACGCCAACTGGCAAGACCAAGGTGGCGAAACGCACCCTGGATCTGTTCTCCAATCCACGCATGCGCATGGTGTATCTGCTCACAGCGCTGCACGTGAGCGCCTGGGAAGTGATTTCATTTCTGGTGCCGGTGTATGGCTCGGGTATTGGCTTATCGGCCAGTTCCATTGGATTGATACTTGGCTCGTTTAACGCCGCGACCTTCTTGGTTCGTATCGTCCTGCCGGTGATATCACGACGTTATAACGCGCTCAATTTGATTCGGACATCGCTGGTCCTGGCTGGCGCGCTGGCGATTTTGTTTCCGCTGACCAGCAGCGTGCCCGTCTTGGTGGGTCTTGCATTCATTTTGGGTCTGGATCTCGGTATGACGCAGCCCCTGGCGATGTCGGTGTTGCATGAAGCCGCGCCCGAAGGCCGCTCCGGGGAAGCAGTGGGCCTGCGCACCGCGGTGGTCAACCTGAGCGGGACGACCACGCCTATTATCTTCGGCGCCTTGGGCAGCGCTGTTGGCATGTTGCCGGTGTTTTGGGCCAGTGCGCTCGGGATCTGGGTGGCTGTCTGGGTGTTACGAGAAAAATCGTGATGCTGGCAACGCTGACAACAGCGGTGTCTGCCCGCGGCAGCGCTGCATCAATCCGCACGAACGAAAAATCCGTTCGTTCGGATATGCGAATGAGGCACCCTTGTAGGGGACGTTGAGAAATTGAATGTTGCGGAATTGGCCATGCTTATTCTCCAGCTTGAATCAATGTTGCCCGGAGAAACGCGGTGGTCACTGCCCACGAAGTCAGAGAGGATTCGTAATCGGCGGGACTGGCTTCTTTTGTTTTGCCAAGAAAGCCGTGGGTAGCCTGCGGATAGTGAATAACCGCGGCCGGTGTCGTGCCATGGCGCGCGTCCAACGCGGCGCGAAGGCGTTGCAGCGAGGCATGCGAGGTGAGGTGATCTTTGCCCGGATAGTGCACTTGCACCGGGCATGCAATCTTGTCGGCCATTGGCGGCAGATCGATGGCGTTGGCGGGAAGTGGATCGCGCATGGTCGGGTAAAAGGCCGAGACTGCCTTGACGCGCGTGTCCTGGGCGGCGAGCAACATCGCCATGCGTCCGCCCATGCAAAATCCCAGCAGGCCGATGTTGGGCAGATCTAGCCTGGTCATCATGTAATCCATCCACCCGGATTGCTCGCGCAGGCAATCGGCATCCATCAACACTGTCTCGGAAATCCGTCCGCGTTCCTCGCGCGGCATGTCCGCATCGTAGGCGGAGTAGGGGTTCCAGGCGAGCGCCGCCAGGCCGGCTGCGGCCAGATGAGTCAATTGATCGTCAACCCCCGCTCCGAACCCGAAGGCGGAGGGAAGCAGCAACACGCCGGCATTGCATTTCCCCCTGGGCTTGGCGAAACGCGCATGCAGACCTTTCTTATGAATATCCTTGATGGTGATTTGCGCCATGACAGTCCTTTAGAGTTTGGAAATTGAAAAGCAATTGGAAAAGCAAGCTGGGCTGGAACCCTGGCATATGATTTACTCTAACGCATTGCGGCGTTTCCTATCAATAACCCGCCGAGGCGGATTTTATGGATCATGCTGGCAAGAAAACCTACCTTGCTCGATCGCCTGCAAGACGGCGACTAATACTTGAAATAGCGAGTCTCTTGAGTTTGGAAAAACCTGCAATGCATCGGTGGCGGGCGGCCTTGTCAGGGCTTGTGTTGCTCGCGGCGACAACGTGTGTTGTGCCGGCCGCAGGGCAGGCTTACCCCACAAAGCCGATCCGTATGGTCACACCGTTTCCGCCGGCCCAAGTAATCGCCAATATCCGTTATTCATTGCGCGCGCCCGCGCGGTCAGTTTTTGAGTCGGCATCGATCAACTCCTCAGTTTGAACGTGAGGCTGATGCAGGCCCCGCGCTCCTGCGGCGAGATTTCCAGGGTCGCGTGAAGTTGCTCCGCCAGGGTGGTGACGATCTGAAACCCTAGTGATTTCGTCGCGCGCGGGTCGAACCCCTTCGGCAGGCCGCGGCCGGAGTCCGAGACCGACAGGACCACGCGCCCCTCTGGGGCGGTTTTCAATGCGACGTGTAACGTTCCCTGTTCTTCGGCTTTGATGCCGTGCTTCAAGGCATTGGTGATCAGCTCATTCGTGATCAGGCCGCAGGGGACCGCCTGGTCTACGGCCAGAGCGATAGCGTCGATGTCAACGGTGAGCTTGATGTTGGAATGAGACAGGCCGGTGGCCTGAAAAATATTCGTCGCCAGGCTGCGCGCATAGTCCGCGAAAGGCACGTGAGTGAAGTCCTTGGTGCGATACAGTTGCTCGTGAATCAAGGCGATGCTGCGGATACGATTCTGGCACTCTCGCAACGCATCCCGGGATTCGCCCTCGGCAAGGCGGCGCTGCTGCATGTTGATCAATGCGGAGACCACCTGCAAATTGTTCTTCACCCGGTGGTGGATTTCCTGCATCAGCACCTCTTTTTCGGCCAGCGAGGCGCGCAATGCCGCATCGGTCCTCTTGCGCTCGGTGATGTCGCGCACTGAACCGATGAACAGGGGCTGTCCATGGCGGATACTGCGCGAAATCGCCAGATCCATGGGGAAGGTGGTTCCGTCTTTGCGCTTGCCGATCACTTCGCGTCCGATGCCGATGATCTTTGCCACACCGGATGTTTTGTACTCGCTCAGGTAACCATCGTGCTCAGAGTGGTAGGGCTCGGGCATCAGGAGTTTGACGTTCTGGCCCATCACTTCTTGGGCTGTGTAGCCAAACTTTTTCTCGGCGGCCTGGTTGAAGGACTGGATTAGGCCTTTCTCGTCAATGCTGATGACGACATTCATGACGTTGTCAAGAATGACTTGGTTTTGTTGCATGGTTTCTTGCAGGTCGCGCTGTGCAAGCTGCATGGCGGTGGCCTGGCTCTGGATTTCTTGCGTCATTTCGTCGGCCAGCACCCGGTCTGCATTGCGCCGCATCAAGACCCAGGTGAGAAACGAAAGCACAACACAGACGATCGAGCCCAAGATCAAAACACCTTGCCGCTTCCCGGACAGCCAAAGGGTGGCGAAATCGGCTTTGCCCGTGACCTGTAAGGTCAAAGAGGCGCCATGGAGCAGCACGGTGGTGCTTTGGCTCAACGGTTTTCCATTGGACAATGCATCCTGTAGGTCCTGCGGTTCTCGGTTGTCAAAAAGCAGGGAGGCCGGAGTGCGCGCAATATCCTCGTAAATCTGAATGCTGACCGGCAGATCGTCGGGAAATAGTAAGCCCTGCACCAGCACACCGACGCCGATAGATCCCACAGCCACGCCGCTCAACGCGGCCCAGCGTTCTTGTGCATTGCCCTTGGGCTGGTTTTTTCGGTAAATCGGGTTGTACATGGTGAACGAGGCCGGTGCTGCCTCCGTGGTATCAATCAAAGTCCGCACTGGAGGCGTTACGATGCTCAGACCCGTTTCGACCGCGCTTTGGATCGCCTTGGCAGGTATCGGGTCGCTCAGGCTGTCGAAACCATGGATGCTGGCCAATTCTGTTTGACTTGTGGGTTCGATGTAAGCAACCAACGCGTAGCGATCCCGGGGGCCGGGCGGTCGCACGCTGTACTGCGGGAAGCCTTCGGCCTGAACCGCCCTGGTGTGTGCGCTCAGCTCGGATGACTTGATGATCTTGAGATAGGCGATCCGATTCAAGGCAGGGCGGTCAGTTTCTAGATTCAGCCGCTCGACGTAATGCCGAAACTCTATTCGATTCACCACCACACTGGCATCAAACAGGCCGGCCACGCCGTTCAGTATTGTCTCTATGCTTTTCAGTCGATCCCGAATCGCGCTGCTGACCTGCTTCAAATAGGGATTGAAACGCTGCTCTTGCGTGTTTTGGTCGCGCCGATAATCGAAATGCAGATAGCTCAGGAGCACCCCAAGCGTGAGCGCCAGCACGAAACCCGATAGCAAGGCGGCGCGTTTCATGCTCCATCCCCCACGGCGCTTTGAACCGTTTCTTGGCCTGGGTCTGAGGGCATCGTGCGCTCGCAATTGTTGTATGCGCTGTGCCTGGCCACAGCCGCGACTGAGGTGGTGTTAGGGTTCATTGAAATTTTAGCGTAATCAACAGATTATGGACTGTTGAAACCAAAATGAAAATTCCTTTAGCATTGAGTCCGGCTGGTTCGCATTGACTAGCTTGGAATTGACTGGCCCGAATTGACTAGCTTCAAATCGCGTAAGGCAATGCGCACGGACGGTGTGATCCTGGGGACATCGGCACGCTTGAACTCCACGCCCACTCTCCGTCCTGCCCTAGAAAGGTCTGGGCGAGCGTGCTCTTGTCCGACTGGCGCGGGCCGCAGAGCACCACCGCGCGGGAGCGACCGAGCGCGATAGGCTTTAATTCAGCCAGATCGGAGGCGGCTTGACATTCTCCGCATTGAGTTTGTCAGCGCACCGGCCCCGGTATATGCGCATCGGGCAAGCAACTATTTTTTGTTCAATGGCGTTTGCCCCCCCGAGGTATTCACGTAATCGCGCCGCGTCGATTCAGGCAGGCAAAGATCTTCAATTTCCCGAATCTTGTCGGCGTTGAGTAGTTTTTTGAGATCGGCAGCACCGGCAGATTGGCTGGCCACGCCTTCGGCCCAATCATTGATCGCCTGCGAGCCGCGCTGTTTCATATCGTGCAGTAACTGCCACGCGGCCTGCATGCCGGCCGAGGCGGCGATAGTGGGGTGGAGCAGGATACGCAGGCCGCGTTGCTCGAATTCTTCGAGCGATGGCGTGGGCTTGGGGCCGCCCCAGGAGGCGAGCATGGGCACAAGCGATTTTGCGCAGGCCTGCCGCACTTGGTCGAGGCTGCGTATGGAATTGAGCCACACCAGGTCAGCGCCGCCGTCTCGCGCGTAGGCGATGCAGCGAGTGAGGGCATCCTCGAACGATCCACCCTCGGAACCCAGCGAATCGGTGCGCGCGCAGATGACAAAGCTCGGGTCGAGTTCATTACGAGCCGCCACCGCAGCCCTCAGTTTTCCCACATTTTCCTCGATGGAGATGCAGCGCCGTCCCGCGCCGGTGCCCGATTTCTTGGGCGCCTCCTGATCCTCGATCTGCAATCCGGCCACGCCGGCATTGATCATCTCCTGCACGGTGTAATGAACGTTCACCGCATTGCCGAATCCCGTATCGGCATCCACCAGTATCGGCATGGGTGTGACGCGCGCCATGTGGCGCGCATGATCGACCACATCGCGAAGGCCCAGAATGCCGTTGTCGGGCACCCCGACGAGAAACGCCGACATCTGCGACCCGGCAAGGAAAAAACAATCGAATCCGGCCATCTCGGCCATGCGCGCATAGGCGGGGCTAAATCCGCCGGGCATGACGGACAAAGATTTGCGATTGATCACCTCGCGAAAGCGCAGGCGTTTTTCTGTGGGTGTCTGGGGTTTGCTTGCGGCCATTGTGTTTCTCCCGAGGCGCCTTGGGCGCGGTTGCTTGGACTTGTCTTGTTGGATTCTATAATCGTAGCGCTTGCTGCTGTGAATTGTTGCAGCGTGCATGGTTGCAGCGCGCCTCGCCATTAGCGAGGGCATTTGTGGAGAGTATTTTCTGGAGAGTATCTCAATGCAGAAATCTGCTCGAAAAAATATTTGTTTGGCTGGAATATTGGCATTGCTGACGGCAAGCTGCGGCGTCGTGCGCTCCCAGTCCTATCCGGTGAAGCCGGTTCGCCTGATCGTGCCCTTCCCGACACCCGGCGCCGTGGACATCGTAGGCCGCAGCATGGCGGCTCGTTTGAGCCAGGCATTGGGGCAGCCGATCGTGGTGGACAACCGCGCCGGCGCGGGTGGGGTGATTGGATCGGAGATCGTCGCGCGTGCGGCCCCCGATGGTTATACGCTGCTGACTTCATCGTCGAGCACGCATTCGATTGCACCGGCGATGGATCCGAAACTGCCCTACGACACGGCGCGCGATTTCACGCCCATCGTTAATTTCGGTGAAGGGCGCTCGGTCCTGGTGGTGGCTGCAAATTCACCTTGGAAGAATCTGATGGAATTGGTCGGTTCGCTGAAATCGCGTCCCGGCCAGGGCAATTACGCATCGGCAGGCATCGGCACCATCGCGCATTTGAACAACGAATCTTTCGTTCAACAGGCGGGCTTACAGGTGGTGCATGTGCCCTACAAAGGGACGGCGCTCGCGGTGCCCGATATTCTCTCCGGGCAGATTACTTTCATGGTGGATTCGATGACGTCGGCCACGCCTCAGGTTTTGGGCGGCAAGCTGCGCGCATTGGCGATCAATGGCGCGCGCCGCTCGGTCACCTTGCCTGAGGTACCGACCTACGTGGAGGCTGGCCTCGCGGGATTTCAGTCGGGCAGCACCTATCAGGGTCTGTGGGGGCCGGCGGGATTGCCGCCACCCATCGTGCAGCGATTGAATAGCGAGGCCAATCGCGTACTGCAATCGACCGAGACACGCGAGCAGATGGCCAAGCTAGGCGTGGAGCCGGTGGGTGGATCGCCGGAAGAATTCGGCGCGACGGTTCAGCGCGATATTGCGCGCTGGTCCGAGGTGATCAAACGCGGCGGCATCAAGCCGCAATAATGCGCGTCGCGCCTGTTGATTCGTGGGTGGAAAAGCGCGTCGCGCCTGTTGATTCTCGGGTAGAAAAGCCTTGGAGATCCCCGTTTTTATTGGTTCTTCAGGAAGGGAATGCCTAGCCGCATAAGTTCGTCCTCGGCATCCCAATGCACCATGTGCTTGCAGCCATTGATGATGTGCAGCTTGAGCTGCGGCTGCATGGTCTTCAACAATTCAGCGCGTTCGCCCGTGTGCGCGCGGTCTTCGCGGCCGAAGATCATCAATAGCGGCATTTTCAATTCGCCAAGGCGATCCCATAGTGGTTTTGTCGGCGCCGCGGCTGCGGGCGCGCCGGGATTCTGGCGCTCCTGGTGGGCGATGAAATTGCGGCCGCTCATGCGGCTGTAGCGCATGGCCACGTCTTCCTCGGAAATCAATGCGTGATTGAAGGTGTCTGCCTGCAGCAGCAGGCGCGCGTCATCCAGGGTGGGGTCTTTTTGCGCCATGTCATTGTCGACGCGCGCCTGCACCGCTTCGTATTTGCCTACCTGGGCTTCGGTCTGAGGCGGTAACAGAGTGCCGGTGCCAAGAATAATAACGTGCGAATAGCGGCTGGGGTCCTCCAGCGCGAGCTGAATCGCAAAGCCGCCCGAGCGCGAATGCGCAATCAGCGCAGTCTTTCCAAGGCCCGCAGCATCTATGAATTTCGGAATGGAATTACGTTGCTGTGGCAGGGATTGTTTGGCGGGCATCTCAGACAGGCCGAATCCTGGCAGGTCAAAGGAAACCGCGCGAAAGCCGGCTTTTGCAAATGGTCCAAGATTGCGCAGGAACACGTCCGCTGAGGTTCCGAGCGCCGCACCGTGCAGAAACAGCACCGAGGGGCCTGCGCCTTCTTCGATGTAACGCAGTTTCAATCCATCGACGGTGATGAATTTATCCTGAGGTTTTATTTTTTCGACGGTATCCATTGAATGCTCCTGATGAGGCAAGCTCGGATTTTAATCTGAGCGTGCCGGTTTACGTAAAATTTGCGA
>CAMDFL010000015.1 GCA_945897475.1 Bordetella parapertussis | reverse complement strand
CGTATTCAGCGCCGGCTCGATCATCGATGAGACCCCGTTGCCCAAAGAGCTGTTCGATAGCGCCGGGGACAATCTGATTCAAAACGCGCTCAAAAAGCGCAAGTTGGACCAGGCCGTGTCGATCAGAGTCGAGTTCTGCTGCGATCCAGACATTGAATTGTCTGTCATCGACAATGGGGAACCGGTGCCAGCCGAGGTAGTGACTGGATTGATGCAAGGGCCGGTGAGCTCCAGCAGTGGTTTTGGGATTGGTTTGTATCAGACCGCGCGACTCGCGGAAAACGCCGGTTTTACGCTAGCGTTGGCCAACAACGATTTTGGTGAAGTGCGTTTCTCCTTGACTGGCGACGCGCGCGGCGAACAGCGTACCTCGCGGACCGGGTAATAGCTGATCAGTTCGACTTGTGTCCGATCAGCCTATAGACCGTGGTATTGCCCTTGCCCTTGAGGGGCATAGAGATTGGCTCATCGAAATCAAAATGCGCGCGCAGGCGACGGTAGGTGGTCGCATCCACATGAATCATGCCTGGAACACCCTCGGTGGTGATGCGGCTGGCAAGATTGACCGTATCACCCCATAAATCGTAGATGAATTTCTTGGTCCCGACTACGCCCGCGATGACCGGTCCGGTGCCGATTCCCAAGCGAATCGCCAGGCCCAATTGCTTTATTTCCGCGTCAGTTGCGAGAAGGTCGCGCATGTCCAGCGCCATGTTTGCGATCGCCACCGTATAGTCGGGACCTTCATTGTCCAGGCCGCCGGCAACCATGTAGGCATCGCCGATGGTCTTAATTTTTTCCAGCCGGTGTTTTTCCGCCAACTGGTCGAAGCCGGAGAAGACGGTGTTCAACATGGCAAAAATGCGGCTAGGCGCCATGCCTTCGGCAATTTGGGTGAAATTGACAATGTCCGCGAACATGACGGTGACGTCGGCGAACCCGTCCGCAATGGTTTGATTTTCCAGTTTCAGGCGTTCAGCGATCGGCGTGGGCAGGATATTGAGCAGAAGTTTTTCCGAGCGGTCCTGCTCGATCTGAAGCAATCGATGGGTTTCGCCCAATTGACTTTCATAGCGCTCTTTTTGCACGGCGGCAAAGCGCAGCACGAAAAAGGCCATGCTCGATACGGCAATGAAATTGAGCGAAAAAAACACCGCACTGGTGCGAAGCGGAACATTCGGCGCCGCCTGCAAGCTGTTCGCCAACTGATAATCGACCACACCGCACATGGCGATGATCGCGACATGGCCGACAAACCAGGGCAGCGACGCCCGCGCGCCCAGCACCGGCACCGCGCAAATCGGTGCGAGGATGCCCCACAGCACCACGCCGCTCGCTGAAATGAAGCTGCCGATCGACAATTGCGCGACAAACGGGAAAAACAGAAACAGCGACAGTTGGGCGTAGCAGAAGAAAGAAAAACTGCGTGTGGCCACGTAAATCAGCAGCGTCGCGACCGAGACGATCTGGAATCCGAACGGCAAGCTTGCGGATAGTTGAATGCCCATCAGCCAATAGACACCCAACCAGAACATGGGCGCGGCGGTCATTAGACCCATGGCGAAAACGAGTATCGTTTTCCGGATCTTCAGATCTTCGCTGTCGTGCGCCTCGATGCCGGCGTGTCGCAGACGTTGCAGGAACGTTTGCGAGGAAAGGGTGGTCGATGTCGCTGACAATTAATTTCTCAAATCAAGCACTAGGTTGAGTAGCGAGTAATTGTACGTGACATGGCCATGCAGAATTTCAGAAAACGCGCGCCACCGATACCGACGGCAATGCGTTCATGCTCATGTCATGCTGCACAACCAAAGGCGATTGCGTTGCCAAAGACGCTGCTGGCGATCGGCGCCGCCGTTCATCCCTGTGGATTTTTCAGGGGAGGCGTCCCGCGCTAACCATGCGAGACACCAGCATGGGCGCAGTGATCATGTAGACGATGTCATCGAATTCGCAAAAAACGCTGCCAGTGGTGATTTCACTGCAACCGGTCGCGCTTGGCGTCTGGAGCCTGCTATAGAAAAGAAAACTGGCGAAGTTATAGCCGCTGCCGGGCGCGCCTGTCGGGGAACCCGGGCTACCTGCGGGCGTTCCCGATGCATTGGTTGCCTCATCGGTATTGTTCGTGAATGTCTTTTGTATCCCACTGGTTTGATAACCGCCATTTCCATTGCGACCGTGGGAAATGAACACGGCGGGAAGCCCCGTGCCGAGCGCGCTCGTAGAATGCACTCCCGCAGCGTTGATGCTGCGGGTTAGTACCGCAATTTCTCCCAAAGAGCACAAGGCGAACGAGGACAGGCTAGGCGTGGGGGTGGGAGCAGTGCAGTTAATCCCGTTGGTAGTCTGGCTTGCCGGCGCCGTCGTTTGCGTGGTGTTGGAAACTATATCGTCGGCGAAAACTGATGCGACCCGGTAAGTAAAGCGGCGACCCCAGGCGTCGGTTTCCGGCACACCAAGTGTTGACCACGGTATTACGCCGACCAACGCGGTGCAGGAAGGCGACGTGTATTGTTCCGTGCCTGCGTTTGCAGTTCCGGTGGCTACAGCGCCACTGGCCGGGCAAGGTAGACGCCCATTGGTTTGTGCGAAGCCGATCAGGGATTCGTTGATTTGATCCATAATCCGGCGCGTCTCGGCGATGCTGCGAACCTCCATTTGCGTGGTGAGCGGAATAAGCGCTCCAGCAAGCATCAAGGCCACGACAAACATCACAACGGCCAGTTCAACCAGGGTAAAGCCCTTGTGCCTTACTGCCAACGATGATTTCACGGCGAAATGACGATCACGCGATCATTAAAAGTTTGCGCAGAAAGGGTTTTCCCATCGCGGCTATCAAATATCTTGTTGGTCGGGTTCTGGTTGTTGGCGCCTTCAAGATAGCTAACGAGGACGGATGACGGGTGGGATTGCACCGGGCTGGTGGTTGCCAGTGCTCTGCCTGAAAAAATCAGTATTGCATTGCGGTCAGCTTTAGTCGTGTAAGTCGAAGTTACGCTGTCGAACAGATTGTTGACCATCAGGCAGGTCGCGGCTGATGGCGGTCCAGGTGCAGGGACCGCGGTTGGAGACGTTGTACATGACGCGGTGCCGCCAGGTAGAAAGCCAGACGACACCGCGTAATAAGTTTGGCGGTACCACTCGTTCTTGATGAACCAGCCGGCGTCCGCGTCCGAACTGCCGGTCATCGAACTGGCCACGACCGCCGGAATTGTCACTCGCATCACGCGGTTAAACGACGTGGCGTTGTAGCGTGAATAGCTATGCGTGCCATCCAGATTAACGGTACCAACTCCTGCGGCGGTAAGCGTTCCACCGATGATTTTGGCGGACATCGAGCGATTGGTAGAGCCGGAAGTGTTGGTCACCGTGACGGAGTTGGCCGTAGGTAGATCGGCGAAGCTTATTCCGGCATTGGAACCGATGCCTCCGGTCACCTTAAACATCGGATTCACCATGCAAAATTGGGTGGTTACGCAGGTTGCCCATGAATTGAGCGAGGTGAGGGTGAAATTGCAGACCCAAGCTGAAGCTGAGGTCGCGCATGAAATACCAGAAATCGTTCCATATGTGCCGCCGGTTTTGGTTACCGTTCCGGTGGTCCAACTGAAGTTTGCGGACGCGGTAATCGGCAGCAGGCCGCTTGTTTGGGCTGTGCTGCCGACATAGCTGCTTTGCGCACGCGTGGTACCGGTCCCACTCGCGCCCGGACCCAAGGTGTATGTGGCGGAGCTGAATTCAGCCGGAAACGGGAAAGAACTCCAGCCAAGATTGCTCGAATCGCGATAGAAATATCTCGTCAGGTAGGGTTTGATGTACTGCTCAATGCGCGATGCAACCGCCGGTTCGACCAGGGCCATGATCTCGGCCTGCGTAATCGTCACGACACTATCGTTGAAAACCAATTCCTTGTCGACCGGATCGACCTTGCTTCTCCAGGTATCGGGGGCGACCTTGGTGGTAATTATTATTTCCGAGCCGCTGGTGTTCGTGCTCTCGAGAAAGTTTGACGTGCTGTTGCCAAGGGTGTCAGGGAGGACAGTAGGGGTGCGGTCCTGACCAGACAAGGGCTGGCCCGGCGCGATGATGACTGCCACAACCTGGGTTGCGGAAGTCGAGCCCGTAATGGTCAAAGTGCCTTGAGTGTCGCTGTTGATGGGGGCGGTACCGCCGGTCTCTCGAAAATTATTGGAAAGGGCATACCAAAGAACCTCGCCGCTTGAGTCGCGCAAATCCGAAATTCCCAATGTTTTCCAGGGGATCCGGCCAATGCGGGACGAATTGCTTGCCCCGCAACTGTCGGCGACGCCGTCATTATTTGTATCCGGGCAGGGCAGCGCGCCCGGCTGATCGCTTGCACCGGTAACGGTCCATGCTTTCGAGGCTGTGTAGGCAATCAGGGCGGCCTTGGCGTTCTTCAGGGCCTCGCTCGATTGGCGCTCCTGTTCGTTGGAGACTTCGGCTTTGGTGCGCTGCATGCCATTGACAACCAGGTAGCTGCTTACCAGCGCAAATAAGGAAAGCAGAGCAATCATCGCCAAGCCGCGCTGCTTAACGCGGTTGGGAAGAGCAATATTGACGGTGCCTCCCATGGTTTAGCGCCGCGCCGGCGCGGCTCCCGCTTTGATCTTGATGTCGCCGCCGGCTAAGCCATTATTAACGGTGCCACTGTTTCTATCGAGTGTTTGTCCCACTCGCACGTCCACGGCCGGTTCCTCTTCCACCGGCCGCAACGGAATAATTGCCGGATTACGCGGGCGGTAGGTTTCGTTTTGCGCTGCGCTGTTGACCCAAGTGGTGGTTTTCCCACTGGAGCGAGTGATGTGTCCATTGACGGTATACAGACTCTCTACGACCACGGTGGATTCCTGAATATTGAGTTCGCGTCTGCGATCCAATTCCAGGCGCTGCGGTTGGGTGAAAAACAGCCGGCCAAGCTCGCGGGCGCCCGGCTTATCCTGAGCCAGAATGTTTTGCGGCGCGACCACCTGCAGTGACAGGCACGCGAACAATGGTAACGAGACCAATCGTCTGATAAACATGGTTGCCCACTTCATCATATTCAGGATTTCACCTGTTTCACCACCACCAGATCCAGCTCGCAGCTTGAGCTGAGATGGGGCACTGCCGACAATGCCTGCGCAGGACCGCGCTCTATCCGATTAAACGTGCAGCTCCGCACAGCTATGTGCGAAAGCGCCGCGGCCTCAAGATCTGACAGGAACTTGAGCAAATCCTCTTCGTGCAACAACTGCATGTCCAGCTTCATACGGCTGGCAACCAGATCGATGTTTCCTGCCGGAGCGATGCCGGGGTAAGACAACGGCTTTTGCGCGTCTATATTGTAGCGAATCTCAAACAGCTTCCTGGCAGACTTAATCTTTGCAATGGAATCAATAAGATCGAGCCGGTTCTCCTGATCGACCATGCCGCGGGCGGCCATGCGTGCATACCAGGCCATGTTCTGTTTGATTTCTCGCTCTTCCTCGGACACCTGTTCGACTTTTTTCTGCGCCTCGGCGCTCGACTTTGCCGCCGCTTGGCGCCCTATCCTGGCCTCATCCAACCAGGATTCAGTCAGAACCACACAGGTCGCGCCAATGGCAATAAGGACCACGGCAAGCGCCATGGGTAAGCGCAGATGTTTGAAATCTTCACGCGCGATCTTCATGTTTCGACCTGCCGGGATAGGACAATGGTGAATCGCGGAATTTCGGTTTCCCTTTCGGCGCCGATATCCCCTGTGATGCTTTTTTCGGCGGTCAGGTCGAAGGGGAGCTGCAAACGGGTCACTTCTACGCCTGGCAGCGCTCGTAATGCATCGGCAAACTGATTGACCAGCAACGTGATATTCCGATAATCCGAAGCCTTGGCGGCGTTGACACGTCCGGCGAGTTGGACAATTTCGTAGACTGGAGCCCCTTCGGATTTTGCGCCAGGCGCTGGTGTCGCAGGCGCTGCGGCCGCGGGTTTCACCGCGCCTGGCTTGAGGCCTGAACGCTGGGGTTCCGCCCCAACCTGCCATTCAATGCGTTCCAACTCGATCTGTGGGCTTCCTGCCAGCGCGCGGCTGAGGGAGACCAAGACCTTCTCCGGAGAGACGCTATTTTTTTGCAGTGTGATGTAATTCTTTACCAGGGCCTTGAGATTCTCGGTGGTCGTGGGCGTCTTTGGGAACTGTGCCTGCAGCCGCGTGTATTGTTGATTCAGATTTTGTTCCCGTTTGAGGTCGTTGTCCGCCTGGGTTCTCACGCTATTGAAATCAACCAGCCGAATCCCCGCCCACAGCGCGCACAATGCGAAAACCGCGGCGCCGGAAACGATGGTGGCAATACGCGCTCTCCAGATATTGTAGAAGCGTTTATGGTCGTCGACTGCGAATTGCTGCGATGGTTGCGATACCGCCAGGATGTGAAAGAAAAGCTGTTCCGCGAGCAAATTATCGGGCGCGGCTTTCAAACCGACCCGCTTAATGGCATCTCCGATACCCATTACGTTGTAGCTAAGTTGCGCGGTGTTGGCGCAAGCGGCCTGAAACTGGGCGAACGATTCGTCCGGAGAAATAACAATCACATCCAGCGGGCCGCTGTCGCGCGCCAGCATGCGCATGTTGAGCAGATACTGCTGCAGGCGACCGGTTTCCGAAGCCAGGGATTGGGCCCGCGAGGTTATGTCGTTCCCTTCAATTTGGCCCAGTCGGGAAAAGCGTATATGACCGTTGTCGACGAAACTTTGCCGGATTCCCGCATTCTGCCGACTGACCAGCAGAAACCGTTTTTGTGAAAATCCCAGTCGCCTCGCCAATGCTGGCGCCAGCAAGGGCAGCGAGTACACACCTGCCACGCGCGCTTCCTTGTTTGCCAGGGTTGCAAGCCAAGGCTGCAATTGCTGGGTGTTGGTGAACGAGGCGAACAGAATGCTTTCCTCTTTTCGCGGTCCGCTTTCGTAGCCCAGGGATAATGTGAGCACCAGTGACAGGTCGCGGTATCGTTGTGCCAGCTTGCGGTGCAGCAGGGCGCGCCGATCCCCGCCTCTTACATAAGGTATGGTCTCCTGGTGAAAATCCTCCTCGACGATATCGACCACGAGAAAGTAGATCGCCTCGGGCGCTTCATCAATGTATTTCTCAAACTCCGGCGGCGTCGCTTCGGCGTTTTCGAACGTAGCGTCCTGGACCAAGCGAGCGGCGCTCCAGGTGTAGGCGCTGACCTGGTTTGAGGTGAAATAGAGGAGGCGCTTGGCGGGCATGATGGACGGCCTAAATCTTTATTTTGGTCATGATGTCGTAGATGGGTCCGAGCACCGAGAGCATCACCCAGCCGAGAATTGCGCCGAGGATCACGGTCATGGCGGGTTCGATCATCACCTGCACCTTTCCAATCGATTCGCGAACATCCCTATTGTAAAAATAGGATACGTTCAAGAGCGCGTTGTCCAGTCCTCCTGTAGCTTCTCCTACGCGGATCATGCGTATCACCAGAGGGGGAAACAGGCCGACATTCTGAAATGCGTTGGTGACGCTTTTGCCTTCGGCGATCTCTTGCCCGGCCATGCGCAATCCCTCCTGGATAACCAGGTTGCCCGCGATCTCCTCCGAGCTGCGCATGGCGTCCATGATGGTAATGCCGGCTGAATACATCAGGGCGAAGGTGGATGCGAAGCGCGACAGAATGATCTTCCGCAAAATATTTCCCAACATGGGCATATTGAGCTTGGCTCTATCCAATTGATATCGAACAATTGGGTTTCTTTCCGCCGCCATTCTTACCGCTAAGAACAATGCCACAGGCGCGCCAATCATCGCCCACCAATATTCCACGCACAGGCGTGAAACCACGATTAGTGCGCGCGTATGCAGCGGCAAGGTCTGCCCCATGCCCTTGATGAAGGCCACCATCTGCGGCACCAGATATATCATTAAGAAAAACGTGACCAGCAGAACGATTGAGCCCACGAAGGCGGGCAACATGATTATTTTCTTGGTCTGCGCGGCAAGCTCATCCTCCCATTTCAGCGTATCAGTCAGATTGAGCAACACTTGGGGCATGCGGCCCGTTGTTTCGCCAGCCTTGATCAAACTGGCGAACACCGGTGAGAAAATATCCGGGTAATCGGCAAGCGCCGCCGAAAATGACGACCCCCCCTGGATGCTTTCGGTGAGACCTGAGATGACCTCGCGAAAGCGAGGATTCTCCGAGCTGTCACGCAGGTCAGTCAGGCTGTCGATTAGCGGGATGCCGGCCTTTAGCAGGCTTTCAAGATAAAAACAAAAGTTGATAAGGTCCTCGCGTTTGATGCTCCCTTTGCGCATCAGTGCTGCACCGCGGCGTGTTTGGCCGCCATTGATCATGTCAAGACCCATGCGCTTCAGGCGCATTTCCAGGTCGATGAGGTTGGATGCCTGGATCTGGCCCACCGAGGCTTTCCCGGCGGTATCGATGGCCTTGTAGGTAAAAAGTGGCATCTTGGGATACGGGGGTGTTGGGATTGTTGAGGCGCGAGGTTTTACATGCGATCGGTCAGATCGACTATGCGCAGCACTTCATCCAAGGAGGTGCTTCCATCCAGCGCGCGGCGTATGGCATCATCCGCCAAGGTTTTGAATCCTTTGTCCACGGCTGCACGGAGCAACTCGCGCTGGGTTGCGCGATGCGAGATCATCTCGTCGATTTCCGGGTCGAACTTGAGGATCTCCACGATGGCCAGGCGCCCCTTGAACCCCTGAAATTCGCACAGATCGCAGCCAACCGATCGATGCAGGGTAGGCGCCTTCGGAGGGTCCACGTCCAGCAGTTTGCATTCGTCGGGGCTTGCCTCATAGGGCTGCTTGCAATGCTTGCACAGTCGCCGCATCAGGCGCTGCGCGACGATGCCGATGATGTTGCCAGAGAGCACGTCGGGGACAATGCCGATATCCAGAAGCCGGGGAATCGCGCCGATGGCCGAGTTGGTGTGCAAGGTCGAGTACACCTGGTGGCCTGTCATCGCGGCGCGAAACGCCATGCTGGCGGTGTCCTCGTCGCGAATCTCGCCAACGAGAATGATATCGGGGTCCTGACGCATCAATGAACGAATGCCGTTACTGAAATCCATTTTCGCCGCTTCGTTGACTGAGGTCTGGCGGATCATCGTCATCGGGTATTCGACGGGATCCTCCAGAGTCATTATGTTCAAGCCATCGCTGTTAATGTGATTGAGGACTGAATACAAGGTGGTGGTCTTGCCGCTGCCCGTCGGACCGGTCACCAGAATGATGCCTTCCGGACGAGCGATCATCTTTTTCAGCAAATTGAGCTGGCTTTTCTCCAGGCCCAGGCCATCCAGCGGCACGATGCCTTTCTGACGATCCAATATGCGAAGCACCACATTCTCACCGTGCGAGGTGGCCTGTGAGGCGACGCGAAAATCCACCGACCGGCCGGTGAGCATGAGCGAGATGCGTCCATCCTGAGGTGCGCGCGTTTCCGCGATATTCATTTTTGCCATGACCTTGATGCGTACCGCCATGGCAGGCCAATAGGTCTTGTGCAGACTGCGGATCTGGCGCAAAACCCCGTCGATGCGGTAGCGGATACGCAGGAAATTCTGCTCAGGTTCGAAATGGATATCTGAGGCGCCGCGCTCTACGGCATCGGCAAGCAATGCCGAGACCAAGCGCACAACTGGCTGGGAATAGGCATCTCCGGATACCTGCAGACTCTGGTAATCCACCTCGCCGGTCTCAATCTCGTGCAGAATGCCATCAATGGAAAAATCGTGGCCGTAGTATTGGTCGACCGCGCGCGCGATCTCGCTCTCGCCTGCCAGGCGCACATCGACATCAAAATTGTCGCGAAGCTGCGCCCTGACCTGGTCGATAGCCACGATGTTATTGGTATCGGCGATGGCGATGATCAGCCGTTTGCGCTCGCGGTCAAGCGCCACTGGGAAGAGATTCTGGCGTTTGGCGAAATCGCGTGGCACCAATTTAAGCGCCGAAGAATCCACCACAATCTGCGATAGGTCGACGCTTTGCAGGCCAAGCTTCTCCGATAGCGCGTCGCGTAGCGTTGCCTCGGAGACAAATCCCAGTTGCACCAGGAGACGGCCTACCGGCTGGTTGTTCTTCAGTTGCTCCAGCAGCGCGATACGCAACTGATCTTCGGTCAGAATCCCTTGCGAAATGAGGACCTGACCGATATGGCGCTTGGGCTGCGGCGGGGTCGTCGCGGGCGTGTCCGCCAAATGAGGGGAATTCACTGCTCCAGTTCCTTGGCTCGCGCTTCTGCTTGCTTGCGGTCAAATCCTACGACGCGCGTGCCAGAAACGGACACTGCCCTACGGTAATACTCGCCGGCGAGCCGTCCCTGACGCAGGTGATCCAGGCTTACCGCCAGATTGAACGCAAAGTCCGCGTTCTCAGGTTCGGCGCTGTATGCTTTGAAGTACGCGTCCTGCGCTTCTGCCCAACGGGATTGCGCAGCGTACTGGTTGCCCAGTGTGAAGTAGAGGTGTGTGGCATCGGGCTGCACGGCAATAAGATTCTTGATACGACTCTCCAATTGAACCGGGTCGACATTGCCATGTAACGAGATTAGCGCGGCATGCGCATGGACATCACGTGGATCGAGTTCGAGCAATTTGAGGTAACGTAATTCCGCAGTTTCATAGTCGCGAGTACGAACGTCGATCGCGGCCAGCCCCAACAGGGCGTCGCGATTATTGGTCTCGCGGCCCAACACCTGTTGGTATTCGCTCCTGGCGCGGTCGAGTTCGCCGCGCTGAAATGCCGCGAACGCTGATTCGAGCACCGCATTTCCTTGAAAAGCCGGTGGCGTTACTTTGATGGGAAGGCGCGCAGGGCGCGGTGCGGCCGGTTTCTGCGGCAATGAACTCGCGGAAGGCGCGACACTGGGGGCAATTGCCGCCGGTGCCGCCGCCGCTGGCTTGCCAGGCTTTTGCAGCGCCGCTGCAACTGTCGGTGCCGCCGGTTGTGCTGCTGCCGACGTCAATGGCGCCGGCGCCGAGGGTACGACACCGGCAGGCGCGGCACCAGCAGGCGCTTTCGCAGCAGGTGCGGCGCCAGCAGTCGTCGCCACCGCGGCAGGGGGGGTAGATATTGTGCCGGGCGCCGCGACCTGCGCCTCGGACTTGGCATCCGAGGTTGGGGCGGCGGGGTCGCTTGCCTGCGCTGCTTCAGGAGAAGGCGCAACAGCCGGCTTGGCGATAGGCGCTGATTTCGGCGCATTTTGTATCGTTGCGGTGTTCACGGAATACTTAGGCTGGAGCTGCCACCAAAGGTAGGCGCCATAGCCAACGGCGGCAAGTCCGAGCACGCCCAAGGTGATATAGAAGGGGCGCTTTGGGTTGTAATCAACCTCTTTCGCTTCAAACATTTGGCGCGCAGCGACACGCTGAGAATTTTGACTGGGGGGAGATACTACATCCGGCTCGAGCTTCGCAGCGGGTCTGGGAGGCCGAGGCGCGGCGATGATTGGCTCCGGTTCTGAAGTAATCGGTGCTAATTCAGCTTGCTCAACAACCGGCTCAGAATATTTTGGCAGCGGGTCTGGACTAGGTGTCGGTTCGTTCGACTCCTCGAAGCGAATCCCGCCCGAGTCGAGGTCCTGGGGGGCGGCACCCATGGAACCCTGCTTGGCAAGCTCAGCCTTTTTTAGCGCTTCGAGCAACAAACTCATTTCCGCGCCTCTCCAGGGAATAGTGAAGGATTGGTCTGATTGAGAAAGTTTTCATCCGGCGCAAAAACTCGATAGGCGCGGTAGTCGCCGTCGATACTTGGGTCGCGGATAACCACCGGCCTGAAAAAAATGACTAACTCTGTCTTGGTATTCGCCCGGTTGCGTTGTCCAAACAGTTGCCCGAAACCCTCGGCGCTCCGCGCGCCTGGAATTCCGTCCTCCAAGTCGGTTACTGATTCCTGAATCAGCCCCCCCATGACCGCGATTTGACCGCTATTGACTTTTATCAGCGATTCCATTTCACGGCGCTGTATTTCCGGAAAGCGGCTGACGATGGGCGCGAGGTTGCAGCCCGTGACCGGCACCGGTACGCCGCAGGGATTCGCAAGCGCAGGATTTGGGTCATTGACAAAACTGACTATGCGCGACAAGGACGGACGCACATTGAGCAATACGATGTCGGTATCACCGATTTGCGGCGTGACATTCATGACGAAACCCACCGGAATGGTGTTGGCGGTGGTGGTGAAACTGGTTTGGGAAGTGTTGGCGGTGGCCGTAGTGCTCACCGAGATATTGAAATACACGCGCTCATCGACTACCTTCAATAGCGCGGTTTGATTATTTAGCACGGAAATTTTCGGACTGGAGAGGACCCTTACGTTCCCAAAAGATTCCAATAACTGTATGACCCCCGACAAATTGCCAAGATTGAAACTTGGCGCCGCCAAATTGCCAACGAACAGTCCTTGGGTGGGTGTAGAGGCGAGGCCTCCGACGGGCGCTTGGGTAATGCTGATGCCTGAAGGGCCGCGGCGCAGCAGTGACCAATTGATCCCCTGCTGGAACTGATTGTTCAGTTGCACCTCGACAATCGTTGCTTCGATGAGAACCTGTCGCCTGGCGTTGACCAGCACCCTGTCGAGGAACTCCTGAATTTTTTCGTGCTGGCGCCCGGTGGCGCGTATGGTCAGTATGCCGGCCTCCGCATTGGCAATGACAGCGGCCGCTTCGCGAAATGTGGAACTCGGTGTTGCGCTGGGAGGCTGACTGGCTGGCGTGCTTGCCTGCGGCTGTGGTGCGGCGCCGCCGGCGAGGGCGCTGGCGATCGAGCCCAAAGGCCCGCCCAGGGCCGGCGCGCCCGCCAGCGGGGACGTTGGCGCGGCAGGCGCGCTGCTCGCTCCGGTAGGTACAATCTTGTCGGTCTCGCGCAGGATGTCCTTGACGTTTTCGATCAAGGTATCCCAAAACTTGTTGCTGGATCGGTTGGTCAATGTGGTGCTGGAGTTATTGCCGCCGCTACCGCCTCCTCCACCGCTTGCCCCACCTCCGCCGGATATTTGGCTGGATATACCAACCGTGCCGGTGGACGAACGTTCAATATTGACATAGTCGATCTTGTAGACGCGCAGAAATGGCGAATCCGGCATGATGATCAGGTTTGGCGGATCAAACTCCCAACGCATATCGACTTGTTTGGAGATGCGCGTCAATAGCTGCGGCATGGTCTGGTCAATGGCATTCATCGTGATTGTTCCGGCGATGCCATTGTGGATGTCAACATTCAATTTCGCGTCGCGAGCCAAGGCAAAAAGCAATTCCTGGACTTTGACTGCGTTGACCACAACGCTATAGGTCTCGGGTCTTTGAATCGGCTTAGGCCGCGGCAACGACGGTGAAATAGTCACTGGCACCGGGATCTGACCCGGCGCGGCTGCCTGCGGGGCAACATGGGTATCCGATTGCTTCATGATCGGAGGAGCGGTGCAGGCCACCAGCAGTCCTGTTCCGAGGAGCAGATATTTTTTAGTCCACACGGAAGGAATACCTTTCCAATAATCCGATACTTATTCGAATTTAGTTGTGAATTTAGCTAAAAAGTATAGTTTAATAAATTGATTTTATGTAATAAATGGTAGTTATTACTGACTATTCTGGCTGCGCATTCGCTCTACGCTACGGATAAATGGGTTGGGCGCCTTCAATTCGACCGGCAACTCGGTCATTGCGTTGCGAATATCCTTGCTGCTGGAATAATTTCCCAGGGCAAGCCGATAGTGTTGTATCCCATTGATTTTAAATCCATAAATATGGAATTCTCGCTCCGGTAGAAGCTTCTGCGAACGATCCAAAAAGTGCTCAAGGCGCAAGGGCTCGGTGTCTGGCACGGTAATCAATTGGATCGAATAGTTTTTACCGGGAGTATCACGCAGCCACTCCTGGGTCGCGGCGTAGCGTTGCTGGGAATGCTTGCCGAGCAGTTTCGATGCTGAGGTCGCTGGTGGGTTTGAAAATTGTGCGTTTGAAATTCGCGCGCTTGAACTTTGCGATGAAACAGGTGATTCCTGCGCCGACGTGGAGATGGGTGTCTGAGGCGTTTCAGTTTGCGCTGCTGGTTCGATATTGGGGCGTATTGGTGTTGGCGCCGGCGCCGGCGCCGAGGCTGACGCTGACGCTGACGTTGGCGCCGACGCCGAGGCTGACGGTGGCGCCGACGCCGAGGCTGACGGTGGCGAACCGGACAATAGCAATGCCAGCGCGTATCCGAGAGCTATACCTGCACCAATCCCTCCGGAAATGGCAGCAAGCCTGCCAATTTTTGCGCGAGGCCGGTAGAAATCCGAATCGGCAACGGCGCGTTTCGCCTCGCGTTCACCCACCGTATGCGTGTTCGCCGCGAACGCGGCAAGCAGCGACTTGTCAGCGAGAATATTGATTCGACGGGTCAGTCCTTTGGAGGCGGCATTGATCCGCCTTATCGCCGCGGACGAGAACGGGTTCGGACCGCGATACCCCGCAGCGCGCATTCTGTAGTCGATGTAGCTGCGGATATCGCTGCGTACCAGCGGTTCAAGGCGGAATACATGCGTAATTCTTTCCTTGAGCTGACGCATCTGCGCCGTGTTCAACAAATCGTCCAGTTCCGGTTGGCCAAAAAGCACTATCTGCAACAGCTTGTTGCGATTGGTTTCGAGGTTGGACAGAAGTCGTATTTCCTCTAGCGTTTCAGGAGGCATCGCATGGGCTTCGTCAATCAGTATTACGACGCGGCGACCGGCGGCGTAACGCTCGATTAACGCGTCCTGAATGGAACGCAACACTCGGGTGACGCGTTCGCCGTTGGGATTGAGTTTGAGCTCATCGGCGACCGCGGTCAGGATTTCGTCGCGCGACAAAGACGGGTTTGCAAGATAGATGATCTCCACATTCCGCGGAAGTCGCTCCATGAGAACGCGGCATAACATGGTTTTGCCGCTGCCGACTTCGCCTGAAACTCGGACAATGCCCTCGTCGTGGGTAATGGCGTAGAGCAAGGCGTCCAGAGTCGCGCCTCGATTCGCTCCGGCGAAGAAAAAATCCGTGTGCGGAGTGATTCGAAACGGGGCTTCACTGAGGCCGAAGAAGTCGAAATACATGATGGGTCTACGGCTGCTTTTGCAGCGATTCCATGCGCGAATACAAGGTGGTGCGATTGATCCCCAACAATTTCGCTGCTTGACTGACATTGCCACGCGTTAGTTTCATTGCTGCCTCGATATAGCCTTGCTCCCATTGCGTGAGCCTCTGATCGAGGTTGAAATCGCGCTCACGCTGCAGGTGTCTTTGGGCCTGATCGATGAGCGCCTCCGGGTCGCGATCTTCGAGTGGTGCCCCGCGTGGCTCAGGCGGTGTAGCCATATCCAGTTCGGGCTCTAGGTCCTGCGCCGATAATCGCTGACCCGCGTACTTGGTGGCCAGGCGTATGGTGATATTGCGTAGTTCCCGCACGTTTCCCGGGAATCGGTAATCCCTCCACAGGCGTCGCGCCGAGTCGTCAAAAGAAAAGGCTTGCAGATTCGCCTGCGCTGCGTAGAATTTTTGGAAATGCTCCAGCAACACCGTTTTGTCGTCGTCCATTTCTCGCAGTGTCGGCACGCTGATGGTGAACACCGAAAGCCGATGATATAAGTCGGCGCGAAACTGTCCGTTCTTGATCTCCTGTCGTAGATCGCGATTGGTTGCGGCAATCACTCTTGCCTGGGAGTGGCGTTGTTGCGTCTCGCCCACCCGCTGATACTCACCGTTCTCCAGAACGCGAAGCAGTTTTGCCTGCAACTCCATGGGCAACTCACCAATTTCATCGAGGAACAGCGTTCCGTCAGCGGCGTCCTCGAAATAACCTGATTTATTTTGCGCTGCGCCGGTAAAGGCCCCTTTGGCGTAACCAAACAGCGTCGGCTCGACCAGCGTAGGTGCTATGGCAGCGCAATTTAGAGCGAACCAGGCCTTGGTTCGCCGCCACGACAGGCGGTGAAGCATGTTGGCGACTAATTCCTTGCCGGTACCTGATTCACCTTCGATGAGCGCCGGATAAGGAGAGTCCGCAGACTGGTTTATTTGATTTTTTAATTTCTGTAGTGGCGCACTGTTGCCTATTAGCAGATCGGCGTCCGAGGCGCTTCCTCCGGACAGTTCTGCGGCGCGAAATTCAAGTGCGCGCAGCAGTATCTTTTTCAAATTCTCCGCATCGCACGGTTTTGCGACGAACTCGGTCGCCCCCAGGGTTCTTGCGTGACGCGCGTTGGCTGCGTCGTTCTGTCCAGACAAAACCAGAATTTTCATTGCCGGGGAATGCGCGAGCAGGTCGCCAATCAACGCGAATCCTTCGTCGGGACGGTGAGGCGCAGGTGGCAACCCAAGGTCGATCAGGGCAAGCTGCGGCGCCTCGTCGCGTTGCTGCAACAGGCTGACCGCGTGGCGGCGCGAATCGCTGACCAGAACATCGAATTCCCTGCCGAGCGCGAAGGACAGAGTCTCGGTGATCAGCGGATCATCGTCAACGAGTAAAAGAGTCGGCTTATCGGCCATGGGAATTCGATTCAATGCATTTTAAAAACGCACGTTCAAGCGAGCGCTCACCATGGCGATCCAACATTTCACCGGTTGTGCCGCAAAATGCCACTGAACCGCGATGCAAGACCACCATATGGTCGCAGATTTCATCGATATCAGCGAGAGAATGCGAGGTAAAGATCAGCGAGCGTCCGTTTCCTTTGAGTCTATGCAGAAGATTCTTGACGTGGACTCTCGCGCTCGGGTCCAGACCGCTCATCGGTTCATCCATTACAAAAAGCTCCCTGTTTGATAGAAAGCTGGCCGCAAGTCCCAGTTTTTGAGTCATACCTTTGGAGAAGGTTCGGACCGGTTTGTCAAGGCAGGCGGGCGAGAGGTCGAGATCGGCGAATGTCGATAACACCGACTGCTCATTCCATGCGCCACCTGAAATTTGCAAGCTAGCTCGAACGAACTCCCGGCCGGTGAGATACCAAGGGGGCGTAAAACGCTCGGGTAGGAAGGTCATGCAGGCGCGTGCGGCGGGGCGCGTGCTCGTCATCCCCTTGATTTCGATTGCGCCGCCATCAAAGGCGCAGAAATCGAGCATGCATTTCAAAAGGGTGGTCTTGCCGGCACCGTTTTCGCCTGCTAAACCGAGAAGCTGGCCGGGAGCGACGTCAAATTCCACTTCCCGCAGAATTTTTACGCTGCCAAAGCTTTTAGAGACTTTTTGAAAGCTGAGAATTGGCGCAACCATAATCGCGCTCGCTCAAATGGGGCTTTGATGATATCGCAACAATTCGTTCGTCTGGGGTCGCGTACTTCAATGGCGTAATTTTCAATTCCGAGAATTTCAATTTCACTATGGTCCCAGCGATATCAGCTAGAATCCGTAGCTAGCCTTTTCACTCAAGCCATTGGCCTGTTGTTATCTCATGTTCACCGAGAATCTGGTCGAAGTCGACAACGTCACCTTTGCCTATGACAGGCGGACCATTTTGGATGGGATCAGTCTGAATGTGGTGCGTGGTACTGTAGTGGCCATCATGGGGGGGAGCGGTTGCGGGAAGACCACCACTTTGCGCATGATCGCCGGGGCCCTGCGCCCAAGCACTGGAGAGGTTCGTGTCGCCGGGCAGATCGTGAATCGCTTATCGAATGATGATTTGTACACATTGCGGCGAAAAATGGGCATGTTGTTTCAGTTTGGCGCGCTCTTCACCGATGCATCGACCTTCGACAATGTCGCTTTTCAGTTGCGTGAACATACGCGCCTGTCTGAGCCCATGATTCGAGATCTGGTGATGATGAAGCTCAATGCCGTGGGATTGCGCGGCGCCGCGAGTTTGATGCCCTCGGAATTGTCCGGTGGAATGGCACGGCGCGTGGCGCTTGCCCGCTCTATCGCCCTGGATCCGACCTTAATGATGTACGACGAGCCATTCGCAGGTCTTGACCCGATTTCCTTCGGGGTTATCGGCAAACTGATCCGGCAAACCAACGATGCCTTGGGCGCCACCTCGATAATCGTGACGCACGATGTCGCCGAAGCCTTGCAGATCGTGGATTACGTGTATTTCATGTCGGAGGGCCGGATCGTCGCCAAAGGCACGCCGGATGCCATTCGCGACTCAAGTGATCCGTTCGTACACCAATTCGTGCATGGTCAAGCCTATGGCCCGGTGCCGTTTCAGTACCCAGCGCCTGATTATCGGCAGCATCTTTACTCGGAAATGCATTGATGCAACGGTTAGGGGAGCTTTTGCGCTTGCTTGGGGCGCGCGCAGTCAATTGGATTTGGCGCCTTGGCTTTGCCGCCCGGTTCTTCTGGCTGGTACTTAAATATTCCGGGCCGAGCTTCAGGCGTTTTTCGCTGACCATACGGGAGATCTACTTTGCCGGCGTGCTTTCGCTGGTCATCATCCTGGTGTCGGGCTTGTTTGTCGGGATGGTGCTTGGATTGCAAGGCTATGACACTTTGGTCCGTTACGGCTCCTCGGATGCCCTGGGCGTGCTGGTGGCGCTGTCCTTGATACGCGAACTCGGCCCGGTAGTCGCCGGTTTGTTGTTCGCCAGTCGGGCGGGGTCTGCGATTACCGCGGAAATCGGGTTGATGAAAGCCACCGAACAGCTCGCCGCCATGGAGATGATGGCGGTCGACCCGATCGCCCGTGTCATCGCGCCACGATTCTGGGCCGGAGTGATTTCGATGCCGATTCTCGCGATGCTGTTCTCCGCCATGGGTATTTTCGGGGGTTATCTGGTCGGCGTGCAGATGATTGGCGTCGATGAAGGATCGTTCTGGTCGCAGATGCAGTCGGCGGTCGATTTCAAGGAAGATGTTTTAAATGGCGTAATCAAAAGCTTTGTATTCGGTATCGCGATTACCTGGATATCTGTTTTTGAAGGCTATGATGCGCCGCCGACCGCGGAAGGCGTTTCGGGCGCCACAACACGTACCGTGGTGACCTCATCTCTGGCGGTACTCGTTCTGGATTTTATTTTGACCGCGCTGATGTTTCGGGGAGTTTGATCATGATGTCTCGCAAGGAACTCGACCTTTGGGTCGGCATATTCGTGGCGATGGGCTTTGGGGCCTTGTTATTTCTTGCCCTGAAAGTGGCCAACCTGTCGACATTCTCCGCGTCACAGACTTACGATATAGCCGCCAAATTCGACAATATTGGCGGCCTTAAACGCAGTGCGCCGGTAAAAAGCGCCGGGGTCGTGGTGGGGCGAGTGACCAATATCAGCTTTGACGGCCAGACTTATGAAGCGGTGGTAAGCATGGCGCTGGACAGCAAGTTCCCGTTTCCCAAGGATACTTCGGCCAAGATTCTCACCTCCGGGCTGCTGGGTGAGCAGTACATTGGTCTGACAGCCGGTGGCGAAAGCGCCAACTTAAAGTCCGGCGATACGTTAAAGATTACACAGTCGGCTGTCGTACTTGAGAATTTGATCAGCCAATTCTTGTATAGTAAGGCAGCTGAAGGCGGCGACAATAAGAAGTAAAATCAATGTTCTAGTTCCAGTTCTGAGGAAGGTAGGCGGATCGTGTCCTTCCTTGAGCCCGGTCTACGGCGAGACATTATCGGACCGATGAATTTCAATATAAACATTGCGTTAGGGAATTTCATGCGGGGCGGCATCAAGAAATTGGTAAAGGTTCTGGTGTTGAGCGCGGCCATATCGGGCTGTGCGGCGCCCGGCGGGCATCCTAAAGATCCGTTTGAGCCTTTCAACCGCGTTATCTTCAGCGTGAACGAAACCGTTGACGATTCGGTGCTCAAACCTGTTGCAAAGGGCTATCGCGCCGTGATGCCAGAACTGGTACGCATCGGAGTGAGTAATTTTTTCTCAAATCTTGAAGACCTTTGGATCGGGATCAACAATTTCCTGCAGGGCAAGCCGGCCGAAGGCGTACAGGATGTTGCTCGCTTCGCGTTCAATAGCACGATCGGACTTTTGGGTCTGCTGGATGTCTCCACCGATTTCAATCTTCCCAAGCATAACGAGGACTTCGGACAAACCTTGGGGCGCTGGGGCGCGGGCACCGGACCCTATCTGGTGTTGCCGCTGTTTGGCCCCAGTAATATCCGCGATGGCATCGGATTTTCCGTGGATTTCAAGGCGAGTCTGGTGGGAAACCTGGAGCACGTTCCCACACGCAATACTTTTTTCGCGGTTCGATCGATCAATACGCGGGCCAATCTTCTGGATATCGGCCGAGTCGCCGAAGAGGCGGCGCTGGACAAATACCGGTTCATTCGAGACGCCCATTTCCAGAGCCGGAACAACCTTGTCCATGATGGCAATCCGCCACGTGAAACCGAAAAATCTGAGCTTCAGGAAAGCGGAGACCAGAGTGTTGCCACAGCGCCAATGAATTCAGTTGCAGGCGAAGCGCTTGGTGCGCAGGAGAATGGCCCTGGGGCGGACCAACCGGTCGCCTCGGGGGACGTTCCTCAATCCTTTAACTAATTAATAATTTTTTTGATCATGAAATCAGTCCTTATTTTTGTTCTGGCAGGATTCTTGTCTGGAATCGCCATCGCCCAGGCGCCGCAAGGTCCGGATCAATTGGTGCAGGGGATCACCACCGAAGTGATCGGCATTATCAAAAAAGACAAAGAGATCCAGTCTGGCAATTCCAAGAGAATTCAGGATCTTGTAGAAGGTCGCGTGCTGCCGCATTTCAGTTTCACCCGAATGACTCAAATTGCCATGGCGGTCAATTGGCGCCGTGCAAGCCCCGAGCAACAACAAGCGCTGGTCGCGGAATTCAAGACTTTACTGGTGCGAACCTATTCCAACGCGCTGTCTCTCTATCGGGATCAGGTGATCGAGTTCAAACCTTTGCGCGCAAGGCCCGAGGATACCGAGGTGACAGTCCGGTCGGAAATCAAGCAGCGCGGCCAGCAAGCGCTGTCGCTTGATTATGAGATGGAGAAAACGCCCCAAGGCTGGAAAGTTTTTGACGTCAAAGTCGGTGGTGTCAGTCTGATCAGCACCTATCGAGAGGATTTCGCCGGACAGATTCGGGACGCTGGGATTGACGGATTAATCAAGGTTCTCGTCTCAAAGAATCGTCAGCTGGACACCAAGGCTAAGTCGTGATCCGGCGTGAAGGCGATGTCTTGCGGGTCTGCGGCCCCTTGACCATGGATACTGTCCCCGTGCTTGCCAGTGCGCTTGGCGAACATCTGATTGCAGGCACTACCCGAATTGACTTCTCCGAGGTTACCGAAGTGGATTCTTCCGCAGTGGCCTTGACGCTGGAATGGCAACGTCTGGCAGCGGAAATCAAGGTGAAACTTGACTTCCAAAATCTGCCGCCGGCGATGCTTAATTTGTCCAAGTTGTACGGGGTATCCGACATCGTTCAAGCACACTAGCGGCCGGACCTGCGCGCCGGCGTGACACAGTTGTTGCCGCCGGCCTATTAAAAACCCTGATTTTCTGCGGTCCCAATACGGCACCATCCCATGAGCGCGGCTATACAGATCGAGCAAATATCCAAGCGATTCGGTTCGCTGCAAGCCTTGGACAAGGTCACGCTAACAATCGAGCAGGGAGAATTTTTTGCTTTGCTCGGCCCCAACGGCGCGGGCAAAACCACGCTCATCAGCACGCTTGCCGGATTGGTCAGGGCAGACTCCGGGGCGGCACGGATCATGGGCTTTGACGTAGTCGGCGATTACCGTCAATCGCGCCGTTGCCTAGGCGTCGTTCCCCAGGAATTGGTTTTCGATCCATTTTTCACTGTTCGTGAAACATTGCGAATTCAGTCGGGCTACTTCGGTCTGAAATCCAATGACGATTGGATCGATGAAATCATGGACAATCTCGATCTCACTGCCAAGGCCAACGTTAATATGCGGGCGCTCTCGGGGGGGATGAAACGTCGCGTTCTGGTGGCCCAGGCGCTGGTGCATAAACCGCCCGTAATCGTTCTTGACGAACCCACGGCAGGGGTCGATGTCGAACTTCGGCAGGGGCTATGGCAGTTTGTGCGGCGCTTGAATCGCGATGGCCATACCGTAGTGCTTACGACTCACTATCTGGAGGAGGCCGAGGCCCTTTGCGAGCGTATCGCGATGCTCAAGCAGGGACGCCTGGTGGCACTGGACTCGAAATCCAATCTTGTGCGGCGCTTGCACAATCTGCGCCTGCGTGTACGCATCACCGGAACACTTCCTCTATCGCTTGCGGCGATAGACCATGGCGTCAACCAAGGCGAACATATTTTGTGGTTGCACGATTATTCCGAAGTAGAGCCGACCCTGGCTGCTTTGAGGCTGGCGGAATGTTCGATACTCGATATGGAACTTGAGCAACCGGATCTGGAAGATGTTTTTCTTGAAATCATGAACCGGGAGGACGGCGCTTGAGCGGCTTTCAGACCTTGTTCGGCAAGGAGGTGATGCGATTTCGCAAGGTCGCCACGCAAACCGTGGCGGCGCCGGTGCTGACCTCAATTCTTTATTTGCTGGTGTTCTCCCACCTCATGGCGGGCCGCTTGCCCGTGTACGACTCAGTACCCTATAGCGCCTTCCTGGTGCCCGGTCTGGTGATGATGTCGATGTTGCAAAATTCGTTCGCCAACAGTTCTTCCTCCATCATTCAGTCCAAGATGACCGGCAACATCATATTTGTGCTGTTGCCGCCCTTGTCGCATTGGGAATTTTTCTGTGGTTATGTGCTGGCGGCAGTGGTGCGCGGCATGGTGGTCGGTACCGGGGTATTGCTGGTAACGCTGCCTTTCACCGAGGTCTCACTGCAGCATGCAGGCTGGGTGCTGGCGTTTGCATTGGTGGGTTGTGGCCTGTTGGGAACCCTGGGCCTACTCGCTGGGATGCTCGCAGACAAAATCGATCAGGTCGCGGCTTTTCAGAATTTTCTGATCATGCCATTGACCTTTTTGTCCGGTGTGTTCTATTCGATTCATTCATTGCCGCCGTTTTGGCAGAATATTTCCCACTTCAATCCGTTTTTCTACATGATCGATGGGTTCCGGTTCGGCTTTTTCGGCGTATCGGACGTCGATCCGATGTTAAGTTTCTCTGTGGCATTTGTTGCATTGGGGCTAAGCGCGGGAGCGGTCTTGCATATGCTGCGAAGCGGCTACAAATTACGATTCTAAAAACGGAGACCAGCGATGCTAACACCCGAACAGTTGCAGGAATATATCGCGAAGGGCCTCGAATGCGAAACACTCGAGGTGTCAGGCGACGGTCAGCATTTCGAGGCAATGATTGTCAGCTCAGCTTTCACGGGAAAAACCAGGATTCAGCGCCATCAGGCGGTGTATGCGGCCTTGGGTGAGCGCATGCGCGAGGAAATTCACGCCCTGTCGATGAAAACCTTGACCCCCGAGGAGTGGACAGCCCTACGTGGATAAGCTCCTGATCCAGGGTGGTGGCCGCTTGTCGGGCGAGGTCTCAATCTCCGGTGCCAAGAATGCCGCGTTGCCCATCATGTGTGCTTCGCTACTGACCGATGAGCCGCTTTGCCTATCCAATGTTCCTCAATTGCGAGATGTAGAGACCTTATTGACATTGTTGGCGCGAATCGGGGTGAAAAATGAAATTCGGCATAACTCACTCGATGGTTCGATGCAGTTACGCGCGGACAGCCTGACTGATCCAATCGCGCCTTACGATCTGGTTAAAACCATGCGGGCGTCAATACTGGTGCTCGGACCATTGCTTGCGCGCTGCGGTGAGGCGCGGGTTTCGCTGCCTGGGGGGTGTGCGATCGGGCTTCGGCCGGTGGACCTGCACATCAAGGGACTTCAGGCGATGGGCGCGCAAATTCATGTTGAACAGGGTTATGTGGTCGCGCGTGCAAAGCGACTATCTGGGGCCCGATTGGTGATGGATTTGGTCTCGGTAACCGGGACGGAGAATCTCATGATGGCGGCGTGCTTGGCAGAAGGCACGACCGTCATCGAGAACGCGGCGAGGGAACCCGAAGTGGTGGATCTTGCCAACTGCCTGATTGCCATGGGGGCGCAGATAAGCGGTGCTGGTAGCGATTCCATCAGAATAGAAGGCGTGGCACGCCTGCATGGCGCGAACCATGCAGTCATGCCCGACAGGATCGAGGCAGGCACCTTTCTGGTTGCGGCAGCGGCAACCGGCGGTTCGGTGCGACTTTTGAATGCCCGAAGAGGCACCCTGGACGCCGTAATCGACAAGCTGCATGAGTCTGGCGCCAGTATTGAGTCAGACGCCGCGTCTATAACGCTCACTATGAATGCGCGGCCCAAAAGCGTCAATGTGCGCACCGCACCCTATCCGGGATTTCCAACCGATATGCAGGCACAGTTCATGGCACTCAATGCTGTGGCCGACGGTACCGCTGTGATCACGGAAACGATTTTCGAGAACCGGTTCATGCATGCATCAGAATTGCAACGATTGGGCGCCGATATCGAACTCTCAGGACATACTGCGGTGGTGCGGGGGTGTAGACAGCTACAGGGTGCCACGGTGATGGCGACCGATTTGCGGGCATCCGCGAGCCTGGTGATTGCTGGCCTTATAGCGACTGGTGAATCTACGGTCGAGCGGATCTACCATTTGGATCGTGGCTACGAAAACATCGAGCAAAAACTGTCGCAGCTCGGCGCGCGCATAAGGCGCGTTCACTAAGACACTGGGATTTAAGCATTCGGCGAAGATCTGGCGAGGTAGCTGCGCCCTACGGTCCGATACCGCCAAATCCATGATTTACTTGAATTCTTTGCTGTAAAATCGCTTTTTTTATGCAGCCTGCTTTTTAGCCCCGCTTTTAAGCCCCGCCACGTGATTACCATTGCATTATCCAAGGGTCGTATCTTTGACGAAACGCTTCCGTTGCTTGAAGCGGCCGGCATTCGTCCTGCCGAAGACCCCGAGCAATCACGCAAGCTGATTATTGGAACAACACGTTCTGATGTACGCCTAGTCATCGTTCGGGCCTCCGATACCCCGACCTATGTGCAATACGGCGCGGCGGACTTGGGTATCACCGGCAAGGATGTTCTTATGGAACACGGCGGCATGGGCTTGTATCAGCCCTTGGATTTGCGCATAGGCATCTGCCGCATGGTGGTCGCCGCGCCGCTGGGCTTCGACTATGCCAACGCGGTTTGTAAAGGGGGGCGTCTGCGAGTTGCAACCAAGTACATGCAGACCGCGCGCGAACATTTTGCCGCCAAGGGTGTTCATGTCGATCTCATCAAGCTCTATGGATCTATGGAACTCGCTCCTCTGGTGGGTTTGGCTGACGCCATTGTCGACCTCGTCTCCACCGGATCAACTTTGCGCGCGAACAATCTTTGTGTAGTTGAGGAGATAGTTCCCATTAGCGCGAGGCTGATCGTTAACCAGGCCGCGTTGAAATTGAAGCGTGTGGAAATCCAGCAAATACTTGACGCTTGTTCAAAGGTGCTCGGCTGATGCTAGCGATTCGCCGCCTGACAACGACGCAGCCGGATTTCGTGGCGCAACTTGCATTGCTCACCTCCATCGAGGTGATGCAGGATGTCGCGATCGATAGCACGGTTCGGGATATTTTGCAGGACGTGCGCCACTCGGGAGACGCTGCGGTATTGCGCTACACGGCACAATTTGACCGCGTTAAGGCCGCTCGCATGGAATCCCTTGAAATCTCCAACGCAGAGTGCGCCAGGGCTTTGGACAGCTTGGCGCCTAGCATTCGTTCTGCCTTGCAAACGGCCGCGGACCGAATTCGCGCGTTTCACCAACGTCAGGTCGCCGATTCATGGGAATACACCGAGCCGGATGGCACGCGGCTCGGGCAGCGGGTAACACCGCTTGGACGGGTGGGTTTATACGTTCCCGGTGGTCGCGCCGCCTACCCTTCATCGGTGCTGATGAATGCATTGCCGGCGAAAATTGCCGGAGTCCGTGATCTGGTCATGGTCACGCCTGCGCCGGATGGCGAGCGCAATCCGCTGGTTCTCGCGGCGGCAGCGATAGCCGGGGTCGACCGAGTTATTGCCATTGGCGGCGCTCAGGCGATCGCGGCGCTGGCCTACGGTACGCAGAGCATTGCCCAGGTTGACAAGATTGTCGGGCCGGGCAATGCCTACGTGGCGGCAGCCAAACGTCGCGTATTCGGCGAGGTGGGAATAGACATGATCGCCGGGCCATCGGAGATATTGATCATTTGCGACGGCGGCACCGACCCGGACTGGATCGCCATGGATCTTTTTTCGCAAGCTGAGCACGATGATATGGCCCAGGCTATTCTTCTAAGCCCGGACGCCGCTTTTTTAGAGCGCGTTTCCCGCAGCATTGAGCGCCTGCTGCCGGATCTGCCTCGGCGAGAAATCATAGCCGCGTCCTTAACCGGGCGCGGCGCGCTCATTCAAACTCGCGATCTTGGCGAAGCATGCCAAATCGCCAACGAAATCGCGCCTGAGCATCTGGAGTTGTCGGTGGAAGAACCGGAAAAATGGGCCGCTCAGATCCGAAACGCCGGCGCGCTTTTTCTGGGTCGCCACAGTTCCGAGGCACTGGGGGATTATTGCGCCGGACCCAACCACGTGCTGCCGACCTCCCGAAGCGCGCGGTTTTCCTCGCCTCTGGGAGTCTATGACTTTCAAAAGCGCTCGAGCATTATCCATGCATCTCCCGAGGGTGCCCAATCTCTGGGAAGCCTCGCGGCCACGCTGGCCTTGGGCGAGGGTTTGCAAGCGCATGCCCGCTCCGCACAGTTTAGAGTTAAGCAATGATGAGCGAGGCAACGATAAACGAAGCGACGATAAACGAAGCAAGGATGAACGATCGCGCGACACATGTGATTCGCGCCGATGTTCGGGCGATGAGCGCCTATCCGGTGCAGCACGCGGCAGGGTTCGTAAAACTGGACGCGATGGAGAACCCGCATAGCCTTCCGGGATGGTTACGCGAAGAGATTGTTGGCGTGACGCGGCAAGCCGATATCAATCGCTATCCTGATCCTGACGCGCCTGCCCTTAAAAAACGCTTGCGCGACGTGATGGCGGTTCCCGATCAATGTGATCTGATACTCGGAAACGGCTCGGATGAAATCATCGCAATGATGATAAATGCCGTGGCTGGGCCGGACGTGGTCATTATGTCGATCGCGCCCACATTCGCGATGTTCAAGATGAGTTCGGCGATTGCACGCGTGAAATATGTCGGTGTTCCATTGAATTCGGATTTCTCCCTCGACGCCGACCGCGTAATCGCCGCAATGGCGGAGAATTCGCCCGCAATAGTTTTCATCGCCTATCCCAATAATCCATCCGGGAATTTGTTTGACGAAATGGCGCTTCAGCGCGTTATCGAGCACGCGCCGGGCCTGGTGGTTATCGACGAGGCCTATCACGTGTTCGCGCGGAATAGTTTCATGTCGAGATTGCCGGCGTTTCCCAATATGGTGGTGATGAGGACCTTGTCGAAACTGGGTCTGGCGGGTTTGCGGCTGGGCTATGCGGCAGCCAGACCTGCATGGATTCACGAATTCGACAAGGTGCGCGGCCCCTACAATGTGGGCGTGTTGACGCAATTGATCGCGGAAAAAATCCTCTCCCACCATCGGGTATTGGAAGATCAGGCCGGCGAAATCATTTCCGAAAGAATTAAATTGGAACATGCGTTAAAAAAAATGTCCGGCGTGACGCCGTTTCCGAGCGTGGCAAATTTCATTTTGCTGCGGGTAGCGGACGCGAACGCTGTGCATACCGGTCTCATGGATCGAGGCGTGTTGGTGCGCAATCTTCACGGCTCCCATCCCTTGCTGGACCAGTGCGTGCGCTTCACCGTGGGAACCACGGACGAGAACGAAGTGCTCATGCGCGCCTTCGCAGAAACCTTGGAAGCAACGGGCAAAAGGCCAATGATGCGGGATGGCAATCCCCCGAGCGACCGTCAATTACCAATTGTGTAGGCTAGTTACCATGGCAAAGCGAAATTCCTCCCGCAAAGCAAGCGTCAACCGCAACACCAACGAAACGCAGATCAGCGTGAGTCTCGATCTCGACGGCGAGGGCGTATCCAAACTGTCAACCGGCGTGCCTTTTCTCGATCACATGCTGGACCAGGTCGCAAGGCATGGAGCCATAGATCTTGAGATTAAAGCCAAGGGCGACTTGCATATCGATGCCCACCATACCGTAGAGGATGTCGGCATTACGCTGGGGCAGGCGGTGGCCAAAGCCCTGGGCGACAAGAAAGGTATTACGCGCTACGGTCACGCCTATGTGCCCTTGGATGAAGCACTGTCGCGCGTTGTGGTGGATTTCTCCGGGCGTCCCGGGCTGGAATATCGCGTGAAATTCGTCCGTCCGCTAGTCGGAGAGTTCGACCTGGATCTGGTACGCGAGTTCTTCCAGGGCTTTGTCAATCATGCCCTGGTGACTTTGCATATCGACAACCTGCACGGTGACAACGCGCATCATCAATGCGAGACGATATTCAAGGCGTTTGGGCGTGCTTTGCGCATGGCCATGGCGGTCGATATACGGTCACTGGGTACGATCCCCTCCACCAAGGGAAGCTTGTAGTCAAGCAGCGGTCCGCGTAATGCTGCGTGACTCCTAGTGACTCTTATTCAATGATGCCTGGACAATGAAAGTCGCGGTAATCGACTATGGAATGGGCAACCTGCGCTCGGTGTCCAAAGCGCTCGAGCACGTTGCCCCTGATGCCGAAGTTGTGGTGACATCGGATGCCAAGGTACTTGCATCGGCTGACCGGGTGGTGTTTCCCGGTCAAGGCGCGATGCCGGACTGTATGCGGGAGATCGATGCCAGAAATTTACGACCTGCCATCCTGGCGGCTGCCAGGGACAGGCCCTTTCTGGGTATTTGCATCGGCCTTCAAATGCTGTTCGAATCGAGCGAAGAGGGGGCCACCAAGGGCCTGGGCCTTTTTTCAGGGCAGGTTCGGCGATTTCCCGCCTCTCACTCCAATTTGAGTGAAACAGCTCGCCTGAAGGTTCCACACATGGGCTGGAATCGTGTTCAACAGCGTGGAACGCATAGTCTGTGGAATGGTATCGACGATGCCACCCGCTTCTACTTCGTGCATAGCTATTACGCGGTGCCGGCGATGAATAGCCTGATTGCGGGAGAAACGGATTATGGAATATGCTTTACCTGCGCGGTGGCGCGAGATAATATTTTCGCGGTACAGTTCCATCCTGAAAAAAGCCAATCCTCCGGTCTTCGCCTGCTAGCCAATTTCATCAGTTGGAATCCTTGATTAGCTTGCTTATGCACTTATTAGTCACTTACGAGCCAAGTGTTGACAATTCCGGTACGGAATCAGGGTTCGCATACATCCCGCCAATTTGTAAAGTTGCGCTTTTGCAACTTTACAAATTAGCGGGAAAAGCGGCCTCAATGACACCCTGTTTGGTTTCGGCTCCGCTGGCTTAGCTTGCTTATGCGATTATTCAGTTGCTTATGCGCTTATTCGAATGTGGCAAAAACCGTCTCCCACCTGATTTACTGACCTCGCTCAGACTCGCTTTCGGACCCACTTAAGATGCTTATTATTCCCGCCATAGATATCAAAGATGGACATTGCGTGCGCTTGAAGCAAGGCGACATGAACGATGCCACGGTGTTCTCCGAGGACCCGGCTGAGATGGCGCGCCATTGGCTTTCCCTGGGCGCCAAGCGATTGCACTTGGTGGATCTTAATGGTGCCGTCGCGGGAAAGCCGAAGAACGAAGCGGTGATCAAGAAAATCGTGGATGGGCTTGCCGGCAATCTCCCGATTCAGCTTGGCGGGGGCATCCGCGATATGGACACCATTGAACGCTACCTGGATATGGGCGTGTCCTTCGTCATTATCGGCACTGCGGCGGTAAAAAATCCCGGATTTCTGCAGGACGCCTGCGCCGCGTTCTCCGGGCATGTGATTGTCGCGCTTGACGCGAAAGACGGAAAGGTTGCGGTTGAGGGTTGGTCGAAGATGACCGGTCATGACGTGGTCGATCTGGCGAAAAAATTCGAAGATTACGGCGTCGAAGCTATCATTTATACCGATATTGGCCGCGATGGCATGCTTTCTGGCGTCAATGTGGATGCCACCTTGAAGCTTGCACGAGAACTGCGCATCCCGGTCATTGCAAGCGGGGGCTTGACCCATCTCAAAGACGTGGAAGAATTGTGCAAACTGGAATTCGAGGGCATCAGCGGCGTGATCACCGGCCGTGCGATTTATGAGGGAACGCTGGATTTCAAGCAGGCTGTGGCATTGTCGATAAAACTCGCGGAAAAACTCTCTGAGAAATGAGAGCCGGCCGTGAGAGGAAAGTCGACCGTGAGATATATGACGTGCCATCGGTTCTTTAAGGCTGTGCCCTGATGCTTGCAAAACGAATCATTCCCTGCCTTGATGTCACTGCAGGCAGGGTTGTCAAAGGCGTTAATTTCGCTTCGCTGCGGGACGCCGGGGATCCCATTGAAATTGCCAAACGCTACGACGAACAGGGTGCGGACGAGCTTACTTTTCTGGATATCACCGCAAGCTCCGATGATCGCGATCTCATCCTGCACGTCATAGAAAAGGTCGCGGCCCAGGTATTTATTCCCTTGACGGTCGGTGGCGGCGTTCGCAAAGTCGAGGACGTGCGTCGCTTGTTGAATGCAGGCGCCGATAAGGTTTCGATCAATACGTCTGCGGTGCAGAATCCCGAATTGGTCGCGCAGGTTTGCGCTAAATACGGCTCGCAATGCATTGTTGTAGCCATCGATGCGAAGAAAGTCGCACAACCGGCCTCGACCGGGAGTGAGCAAAAAAGCGAAGTTTCGTCGCCAGGTTCCGGTTGGGAGGTTTTTACGCACGGCGGTCGGCGGGCCACAGGTATCGACGTTCTCGCCTGGGCCCGCAAGATGCAAGAACACGGCGCGGGAGAGATATTGCTCACCAGCATGGATCGAGATGGAACTCGCGAGGGATTCGATATCGAATTAACCCGGCTGATTTCGGATGCTGTTGACATCCCGGTCATTGCCAGCGGCGGCGTGGGAGGACTGGAGCATCTTGTGCAAGGTGTTTTGGCAGGGCGCGCCGATGCGGTACTGGCGGCGAGTATTTTTCATTTTGGCGAGTATTCGGTGAGACAGGCTAAGCAATACATGGCGGCGCGCGGCATTGAGGTTCGGCTATAGTTCAACGATTCGAAAGATGCCTCAATAGAATCGCGGAACCTACGGAAAAACATGACTTGGCTCGATGAGATTAAATGGAATGATGAGGGCTTGATTCCGGCGATTGCGCAGGAGGCTGGAACCGGAAAAATTCTCATGGTCGCGTGGATGAATCGGGAAGCGCTGGAGAAGACCGCCGAGTCCGGCCAGGCAGTTTACTGGTCGCGCTCCCGCCGCCGGATCTGGCACAAGGGCGAGGAATCCGGAAACGTGCAAATGCTGCGCGAATTGCGCCTGGATTGCGATAACGACGTGTTGCTATTGCAGGTGGATCAACACGGCGGAATTGCCTGCCATACCGGCCGGCACAACTGTTTTTTTAAGAAGCTCGTCGACGGCAAGTGGCTGGCGGTGGATCCGGTGATCAAGGACCCCAAGGATATTTACGCCGAACGAGAGAAAAAATGAGCGATATTCTGGGCAAATTGGCGCTTGTAGTTGAATCGCGCAAAGGCGCAGATCCCGCCACGTCCTATGTCGCGCGTTTGCTCTCCCAGGGTGAGGATGCCATCCTCAAAAAAATTGGTGAAGAGGCCACTGAAACGGTGATGGCCGCCAAGGATGGCGATCGGCCGAAGATAATTGCTGAAACTGCTGATCTCTGGTTTCATAGCCTGGTCATGCTGGCATATTACGGACTGAAGCCCGGCGATGTGCTCGCGGAACTAAGCCGACGGGAGGGTCTGTCGGGTATCGACGAAAAAGCGGCGCGAAAAAGCGGCGCAAAAAAACCATGACCGCAAACAGTCGGAACGGTGATAGCGCTGGCATTTCCACTGGTATCTATCGATAGGATGAACATGGTTGTAGATTCCAACTGTCTATTCTGCAAAATCGTCAGCGGAGCGATCCCTTGCAAGAAAATTCACGAAGACGACCAGGTTCTGGCGTTTCACGATATCCATCCGCTGGCGCCGGTGCATTTTCTTATTATTCCGAAGCTGCACCTGGAGTCGCTCATGGAATGCGAAGACTCTCACCAAGCGGTCTTGGGTCGGATACTCTCTGTGGCGGGTCGGCTCGCCTTAGCGCAAGGCGCAGGCGATGGTTTTCGCACCATCATTAACACCGGTCGAGTCGGCGGGCAGGAGGTGTATCATTTGCATGCGCACATTCTAGGTGGACAGGAGCGCCTGCCACGAATGTTGGCTTAGTCCTGAAGGAGAGATAAATGGGAACCTGGAGTATTTGGCACTGGTTAATTGTGCTTGCTGTCGTGCTGGTGATATTTGGCACCAAGAAATTGCGCAATCTGGGCACCGACCTGGGCGGTGCAGTACGTGGATTCAAGGATGGCATTAAAGAGGCAGCACCCGATGCCACTTCGGACCCGGCAGCGGCGCAAGTCGCGGGTCGTACCATCGATGCCGAAGTACGCAAGGAAAGCAAGATTTCCTGACGCCTGGCGTGTGGACACCACCCATAGTCCGTCCTGCATTTTGTTGGCCAGTCTTCCATTCCCATTGAAACGCATCCAATAGATGTTTGACATTGGTTTTTCCGAACTCATGGTGATCGCAGTAGTGGCGCTGGTGGTCATTGGCCCCGAGCGCCTGCCGCGTGTTGCGCGCACTGCAGGGAATCTCATGGGCCGGTTGCAGCGCTACGTCAACGACGTCAAAGCCGATATCAACCGCGAAATGGAACTGGAGGAGCTTCGCAAATTCAAGGAGGAGTTCGAGAAGACCGCGCAGACGGTGCAAACCCAGGTGAACGACGAGATTTATAAGTCAGACGATTTTTTCAAGAGCATCGCCTCGGATGTGAATCCGCATGCAGACACCGCCAAGCAGGCTGCGGTGACAGAGACTGGCCCCGGCCTTGAGTCAACGCAAGCCCACGATTCCGCGAACGCGGCACAACCACTATCGATGGAACGAAAGGTGACGGTAGCGCAGAAGGCAACAGGCGAACAGAGCGCAACCGTGTGACCTGTATTGGCCCGTGCAGCATCGTTTCTCTGAACCAAATTTGATATGAGCCAATCGGACACTTTTCTATCGCACTTGGTCGAATTGCGCCAGCGTCTGGTACGCGCCTTGGCGGTGATTCTGATTTTCATGCTGTGTTTATTCCCCTGGGCGCGCGAAATTTACGCGATCCTGGCGATGCCTATGCTGGAGGCCATGCCCAAGGGCGGGCAAATGATCGCAACCGATGTGATTGGGCCGTTTTTAGTTCCGCTGAAAGTCACGATGCTTGTCGCTTTTGTCGCGGCGCTGCCCTATGTGCTGTATCAGGTGTGGGCTTTCGTCGCGCCGGGCTTGTATATGCACGAGAAGAATCTTGTATTGCCGCTTGTTATTACGAGTTTCCTGCTGTTTCTGGTCGGAATGACGTTCGCGTATTTTTTTGTTTTCCCCGTGATCTTCAAATTCATGTCGTCAGTTGCGCCAGAGGGCGTCGCGTGGATGACCGACATCGACAAGTATTTCAGCTTCGTCCTGACGACATTTATCGCATTTGGCGTGACCTTCGAAGTGCCCGTGGTGGTCATCGTATTGGTTCGCTCGAAGCTGGTGTCGATCGAAAAACTTAAAGAAGCCCGTTCCTACGTGATCGTGGGTGCTTTTGTGGTCGCGGCGGTGTTTACCCCGCCGGATGTGATTTCTCAATTTTTGCTGGCGGTGCCTTTGTGCCTGCTGTATGAATTGGGAATACTGGTTTCACGGTTTTTCGTAAATAAATCCACCGCACCAAGCGACACCGAGGTCGCCCCCCAGCAGGCTGGGGGCGAATCCCGCCTATAAGCCGGGGTTAGCCGGAACCAAACAGAGTGTCATTGAGGCCACTTTTCCCGCCAATTTGTAAAGTTGGAAAAAGCGCAACTTTACAAATTGGCGGGACCCATACACAGACCCTGGTTCTTTGCCAGAATTGTCAACACTTAGCTTGTAAGTAAATGGTCAAAGCGATCTAACCAGGCCTGCGCTGCCGCGTGCTCGGGGGTCTGCGCCCAACTTCCACGGAAAATTCAACTTCTTTTTGATTGCGCAGCAAGCGCAATCGGGCTGGCTTTCCGGGCGTGAGCGCCGCAATCAAGTTCAGCATGGCGCTGGGATCGCCGACCGGCTTGCCTTCTACGCTCAGCAGGATATCGCCCGGTTTGATGCCAGCGGTTTCAGCGGGACCACCGCGAACCAAGCCAGCGATCAGCGCGCCGGCGGTGCTGCGTAATTTGAAAGATTCCGCCAATTCAGCGCTGATTTCCTGCGCCTCGACGCCAATCCAGCCGCGCGTGACGCTTCCCGAGGAAATGATCTGCTCCATGACTTGCTTGGCGCTGGATACGGGAATGGCGAATCCGATTCCCAGTGACCCGCCCGATCGGGAATATATGGCGGTGTTGATGCCCACCAGATCGCCATTGGAATCAATCAGCGCGCCCCCAGAGTTGCCGGGGTTGATGGCCGCGTCGGTCTGGATGAAATTCTCGAAGGTGTTGATTCCGAGGTGGCTGCGCCCGAGCGCGGAAACAATTCCCATGGTAACGGTCTGGCCAACGCCGAAGGGATTGCCTATGGCAAGCACCACATCACCGACACGCATTCCCGCATCGTTGCCCAATGTGATGGCAGGCAGGTTGCTCCCTTCTACCTGCAGTACCGCTAGATCGGTTTCAGGATCGGATCCCACAATTCGCGCGCGCAGCTTTTTGCCATCGGCCAGCGCCACTTCGATTTCCTCTGCCGCTTCAACGACGTGGTGATTGGTCAGAATATATCCTGAGGAGCTGACAATCACCCCTGATCCAAGGCTCGATGAACGCTGTGGGTTATCACGCCGCTGATCGCCGAAAAAATGCTTGAACATCGGATCATCCATGAGTGGATGCCGTTGGGCTTTTACTTGCTTGCTGGTAAAAATATTGACCACCCCGGGCTGGGCGCGATTCACCGCATCGCGAAAAGAGCCTGAGAATCTCGCCTCGCCGGATTGCGGGGGGGCTGACTGTTTCAACTCGACAACTTGTAGATTCGGCGCCGGCTGCGAGACCCATTCCGGTTTGAGGGTCGAAATGACAAAAAAAATGGCCAAAAATATGGTTGCAGTTTGCGCGAATATCAGCCATAGGCGATGGGTCATGATGCGAGCTCTTTTCGAAAGGCCATTGCAATGCATTGGCATGGTACCGAAGAAGGGATGGAGAACCCCTTTTTTGTTTCTAAGGAAGTATTGAACAAAATGGCCCAGCCCCCGTGTAAATCGCTCGAGTAAAAGGAAGTGCGTGAATAACAAGAAACACTATTTGCGAATTTCTTGGACTCAGTATCTTGATACAAGGCTTGTCTTCAGGCATTCAGTATTTCACTAAGCCCAAATATAAAGCGAAATCATGGTGTTATTGACGAAAATTTGGTCGATTCGAAAACCTTCTATATAATCGACTTTCCCCGGTTTTAGTATCCAACAGCCGCTATCGAATTCTTCTAAGGGCATTCCATGAGTGATTCCCAGGATATCAATACATCGCGCAGAAATTTAATCCTTGCTTCGGCGACCGCCGGAGGCGCGGCGGCAGTCGTCACGGCATTGCCTTTTGCGGCGACCATGTTGCCCTCGGAACGTGCCAAGGCGATGGGCGCGCCGGTCGAGGCCGATATTGGTGGACTGCAGGCCGGTGAAATGCAAATCATCGAATGGCGCGGCAAGCCGGTTTGGATCCTGCGCCGCACCAAGGAAATGCTCGAGGGCATAAAGAAAAACGCCTCCATTGTCGCTGATCCAGCGTCCGATGTAGACCTGCAACCGGCCTATGCAAAGAATGAATTCCGCTCCATCAAGGAAGAGTTCGTGGTGCTTGAGGGTGTGTGCTCTCATCTGGGGTGCTCGCCGCAATACAAAGGGCCGGAATCCAAGTCGGATATGGGCGCGGATTGGAACGGCGGGTTTTATTGCCCCTGCCACGGATCGAAGTTCGATCTGGCGGGGCGGGTCTACAAAGGGGTGCCCGCGCCGGTCAATTTGTCGGTGCCGCCCTACACTTATCTGTCGGAGACAAGAATCCTAATCGGCGAAGATAAGAAAGGGGCATAAGGAATGGCTGCCGCAAAAAAAGAACCTGTAACTGTTACTTGCGCCGGTCCCCTGAATGGGCCGGCGAGCAGCCTTTTGACCTGGATCGACCAGCGTTTTCCGATGATGGAAAACTGGCGCAATCACCTCGCCGAATATTACGCGCCGAAGAATTTCAATTTTTGGTACTACTTTGGTGCCCTGGCGATGTTCGTGCTGGCGCTGCAAATCGTCACCGGTATTTTTCTCACCATGCATTACAAGCCGGACTCGACACTGGCCTTCGCATCGGTGGAATACATCATGCGCGAGGTGCCGTTTGGCTGGCTGGTGCGCTATATGCACTCCACCGGCGCATCCATGTTCTTTATCGTGGTCTACCTGCACATGTTTCGCGGGCTTTTATATGGCTCGTACCGCCAGCCGCGTGAGCTTGTCTGGATATTCGGAATGCTTATTTACCTCTGCCTTATGGCCGAGGCGTTTTTTGGTTACCTGCTTCCCTGGGGGCAAATGTCCTATTGGGGGGCGCAGGTGATTGTCAATCTATTTTCCAGCATCCCTTTCATAGGGCCTGACTTGTCGCTTTGGATTCGCGGCGACTATGTTGTTTCCGACGCGACGCTGAATCGATTTTTCGCCTTTCATGTAATCGCCATACCTCTGGTGCTGCTAGGATTGGTTGCGGCGCATTTGTTGGCTCTGCATGAGGTGGGTTCCAACAACCCTGATGGCATAGAGATTAATGACAACAAGGACGCTCAAGGGCGGCCCCTGGATGGCATTCCTTTCTTCCCCTACTACGTGGTCAAAGATATCTACGGGGTGGTGGTTTTTCTGATTGTATTCGCCACCATTATGTTTTTCATGCCGGAAATGGGCGGCTATTTTCTTGAGTACAACAATTTCCTACCCGCCGATCCGCTGAAGACGCCCGAGCACATCGCCCCGGTCTGGTATTTCACGCCCTACTATTCGGTCTTGCGTGCCGTTCCACCAATGTTCAATTCGCAGTTTCCTGGCGTCGCGGTATTTGGCGCCGCGAGCGTGATTCTGATCCTTATGCCTTGGTTGGATCGCAGCCCGGTGAAATCGATTCGCTACAAGGGCCCGATTTTCAAAACGGCTTTTACCCTGTTTATCGTGGTCTTCCTGGTGCTAGGTTATCTGGGTACGGTGCCGACCAGTGAATGGGGACAGTTCGGCGCCTGGCTTGATGGGGCCGAGCGGGCGACAGTGGTTGCGCGAATCTGCACGGTGATCTATTTCCTGTTTTTTATCTTGATGCCTTGGTATTCGGCGATAGACAAGACAAAGCCTGAACCGCAACGGGTGACCGGATGAGTGCCATGAAACGATTCGAACGAATCTTCACCAGTGTGATCGCCAGCCTTGCCTTGTCATTATCGACAGCGGCATTTGCGTCTTCCGGCTCAGTCAAACTGGATCACGCGCCGATTGATTTGCGCGACGCGGCCAGCCTTCAGTCCGGCGCCAAGGTGTTCGTCAATAATTGCCTCAATTGTCACGCCGCGTCGATGATGCGCTATAACCGTATGCGTGATTTGGGCATTTCGGAGCTTCAGATCAAGGATAACCTGCTGTTCACCGCTGAAAAAGTTGGCGAAATGATGAACATTGGAATGACGCGAAAAGATGCCAAGGAATGGTTTGGCGCACCACCGCCGGACCTTTCCGTTCTGGCCAGGGCGCGTGGCGCGGATTGGTTGTATACCTATCTTCGCTCGTTTTATCGCGATTCGTCCACTGCGACGGGCTGGAACAATCTGGTGTATGACAGGGTGGCCATGCCTCACGCGCTGTGGACCCTATCCGGGCAGGGGGCCCTCGATATTCGTGAGTTCAAGACAGAAGAAGCGGCAATTGCAGCGAAGCTGCAAACACGCACGTACTCGCGGATCGACGCGAGCGGCGAAGGAGAGGCCAAGCTTTATCTGCTTAAAGCCGTGCGTGTCGCTGTCCCTGGGTCGCAGTCCTCGGCCCAATACGACGCGACCGTTCGCGATCTGGTGAATTTTATGGTGTGGATGTCCGAGCCCGATCAGATTTACCGCAAACATGTTGGAATCGTGGTTCTGTTTGTCCTGCTGATTCTCCTGTTTCTCACGTGGGCCCTGTATAAGAATTTCTGGAAAAACGTTCACTGATCAACTGAACAATCAGAGGACGCGGTCCATTCGGCGCCGCGCCTTTGTCTTCTGGAAAGTAATCGAGGTATAAGCAGATGATGAATCTATATTCGGGCACGACCTGCCCCTTTTCCCAACGCTGTCGCATCGTGCTCTATGAAAAAGGCATGGACTTTCAAATCATCGACGTCGACATGTACAACAAACCTGAAGATATCGCGGTGATGAATCCGTATAACCGTCTTCCGGTGTTGGTCGAGCGGGATTTGATTCTGTATGAAGCCAATATCATCAATGAATATATCGACGAGCGCTTCCCTCATCCGCAATTGATGCCCGCAGACCCGGTGATGCGCGCACGTGCGCGACTGTTCCTGTTTAATTTCGAGACTGAGTTGTTTTCGGATATCGAATTGCTGGAAAAAGGCAATCAGAAACAGCAGGAGCGTGCCAGGCAGCAAGTGGCGGAGCGCCTTACCGAGCTTGCGCCGGTATTTCAAAAACAGAAATACATGCTGGGTGACGAATTTTCAATGCTCGATGTGGCCATCTCGCCGTTGCTTTGGCGTGTCGATTTCTATGGTATTTCGCTGCCGAAAACCGCGGCGCCCCTGATGAAATATGCGGAGCGCCTGTTTTCGCGGCCGGCATTTATCGAGGCGCTGACCCCTTCGGAAAAGGTCATGCGTAAGTAGCACCGCGCATAGGCATGTCGGCGTCTACATCCACCAAGCCCTACCTGCTGCGCGCGCTCTACGAATGGTGCGTTGACAACGGATTCACGCCTTACCTGTCCGTCACAGTTAGTGCCGATACGCGTGTCCCCATGGAATACGTGCATGACGGCGAAATCGTATTGAACATCGGACCGTTGGCCTCGAATCGATTGCAGATCGGGCAGGAGTCGGTCGAATTCGCGGCTCGATTCGGCGGGGTCGCTCGCGACATATCAATCCCAATGGCCGCCGTCACGCAAATCTTCGCGCACGAAACCGGCCAGGGCATGGTTTTCCCGCCCGAATCCGGGAAATCCGGCGATGCGTCGGAGCCTTCGCATGCGGGTAAGGACGAACCTCGTACAGACCCGCCCAAACCCAGTGGACGCCCTGCATTGCGACGCGTCAAGTAAGCCGGCACGTCAATTACTAGAGGTAAAATAACCGATTGATAAATAAAGTGAAAAAGACAAATCGGCAACATGGCCAGGGATGTTATGGGGGTCTCGATTAGACCGCGCTGATACTTATTAGACCGCGCCGATACTTATCAGACCGCGCCGATACTTATCAGATCCTTGAGCATTCAATTTGACTACTATTCCGGGGCTTGTCCAGAGGGTTCTAACAGTAAGGCCAGAGGGTTCTAACAGGAAGGCGGGCGGAGAAAAGGTATGTCATCGAGCGGGCCGCAACCACTTTCAATTCCAGCCCTGCGGCAGGACCTCAAACTCTATGAAGGTCCGCGGCACCGGGACGGTTCGCCCAGTTGGCGGATCCTTGACCCGGTTCGAAACAAATTTTTCGAACTAGGCTGGCTGGAATTCGAACTGCTGGCGCATTTCGACTCTTGTGACAGCGTCGAATCTTTGATCGAAGCGGTCTCCGAGGCAACCACGCTTGTCCCAACCGAAGACGAAGTCGAAGGCTTCATCAAGTTTCTCGAAAACCAGCAGTTGGTCGTTCAAGGGACCCAGGCGGATCGAGATCAACTTCGCCAACGCTGGTTGGGGGCGGAGAAGCCGTGGTATGAAAAACTGTTCCACGGCTATCTGTTTTTCAGAATTCCCTTGTTTCGACCCGACAGGTTCCTCGCACGAACATTGCCATTCGTGGAACTCTTTTATACCCGCGCGTTCGCGCTCGTTGTATTTCTTGTGTTCGTCACAGACCTATACCTGATTTTTCGTGAATGGGATGAATTGAGCCGCTCATTCGCCTATTTCTTCAATTTGCAGGGCGGACTGTACTTTCTTATCGCGGGAACTTTCTCGAAAATCATTCACGAGCTGGGTCACGCCTACACCGCGAAACGATATGGCGTGCGCATACCCACCATGGGCATTGCGTTCCTGGTCATGTGGCCGGTCCCCTATACGGATACAGGCGAGACCTGGAAGCTTGCCGATAATCGAAAGCAAATGGCCATTGCCTCGGCGGGCATGGGCGCGGAGCTGGTGCTGGCAATTTTTGCCACGCTGCTGTGGGCGATTACGCCGGACGGAAACATGAAATATATGCTTTTCGTTCTCGCGACATCGACATGGATTATTACGCTTGCGCTCAACGCGAGCCCATTCATGCGTTTCGACGGGTATTTTTTATTGTCGGACGCGCTTGATTTTCCCAATCTTCACGAACGCAGTTCTGCCTGCGCCCGCTGGTGGATTCGCCGCAGCTTTTTCGGACTGCGCCAGGAACTGCCTGAACCCACTTTTACGGTTCGACAGCGTTTTGGATTGGTCGTTTTCGCATTGGTGGTTTGGATTTATCGATTAGTTGTTTTCCTTGGTATCGCACTGCTGGTCTACTACATGTTTTTCAAAGTGCTCGGAATCATCATGATGATTCTTGAGTTGTTTTGGTTCATCTTCAAACCGGTATGGGCAGAGTTTAAATATCTGTGGGGCAGACGCGCCGAAGTCCGCATCGGGCTGGTTTCGTTTTCGACCACAGGCCTGGTACTGGCCGCCTTGATATGGGTGATCCCAATCACCAATGAATTGACCGCGCCCGCTGTGATCCGCGCTGAGTATTCCCAGGAAATTTATTCGCCCGTGTCCGCAAGGATTGTCTCGATCCACGTCAGGGATGGGGAATTTGTGCAACCCGGCCAGTTGCTGTTTCGACTTGAAGTTCCGGAGCTTTCTCTGCGAGCCATCAAGGCGGATATGGCGCTGGCTACCGCGCGATCGGAGTTTGTGCGCGCCGTCGCCACTGCGAAACAACAGGAACGCCGCGAAGTGCTGTTGCAGCAGATCGCAGAAGCGCTGGCCGAGCAGCAGTCCGTCAAGGAAGATGCGCAACGACTTGACATTCGCGCCGGCGAGGCCGGCATCGTTCGGGATATGTCCACGCAAATCATGGAAGAGCGATGGATAAACTCAAAGGAACTTCTTGCCCGCGTTGTAGGGCCCTCGAAAGCCGTTATCGAGGCCTATATAGCGGAATCACGGGTGAAGTCCGTGACGATCGGCCAGGTGGTTCGATTTATCCCGGATGTCGCCGGCGCAAAGCATATCTGGGGCGTCGTGCGTGCCGTTGATACCACGGCAAGCCGTCAAGTCAATCATCGCGTACTCGCGGCGCCCTACGGCGGCGCAATCGCCGCCGTGGTCGACAAACGAGGCGTGGCCATGGCACAGGACCCTGTTTACCGCGTCTTGATCGAGCCTGCGATCACTTCGCATGAAATTCCGGCCGTGATACGCGGAACGGTCCGAGTCGAGATTGCCCTTGAGGTTCTGGCGCAGAACTTCTTCTCGCGCGCCATCTCGCTATTTGTGCGTGAAAGCGGCTTCTAATCGTTGATATGAACGACTAATTGGTCGCTGATTCTGATTTCATTGGGGCAACTCGATTTTGACCTCCAATGTCCTAAATCCGTCCCTGAGCTACTGCGTCGTTTTGTGACGTAATTCACGCTCAGTGCTTGCCAGTAGCCTCCTAAATTGCGATGTTTCGGTGGGATCAGCCCGAGAAACGGGCGATTTCTATTCAAGCATCTGATTTTAAACAATATGTACTATTTCTGGTGGTGAAAAATCATGGCCAAGAAAACGATTTCGACGGGTGACGACGAAAAGGCAACACCAAAGGTCAAGCCCAAGTCCAAACGCAAGGGCCCGTCCACCGCCAGACGCACCCGATACATGGCGCTTGAACCGCGTGTGGTGTTCGACGGGGCCATCGGGGCCGAAATCGTCGATAGAGTTGCGCCAGACACCTCGGCGCCGCAGCCAGACAGTTCCGTGCCGCATGAGGTTCCTGGAGCGCCGCCTGCCGTCAACATCTTCGCCACGCCTGAAGCGGAAAAAGCCAAAGCGCCTGCGCAAACTGCATCCTATGCCCGAGATTCGCAAACGTTGGCAGCCAATTCCGCTGCCCCTGTTGGCGCCACCGATGCGCAACGCGAGTCGACCCAGGTCACGCAGCCCGACACCGACCGTGACCTTGCCGACACGTCGAGTATCGGCATGACTGGACAAGCGGCGGTTCAAGAGTTGCTGATCATCGATGGTTCGGTGGAGGGCATCGACATACTTAAGGCTGCCGCGCGTTCAGACCTCGAAATCATCATCCTCGATACAAACCGAGACGGCGTACAGCAGATTTCCGAAATCCTGTCGTCCAGGACCGGGGTCGAAACCGTCCACATCGTTTCACACGGGCGTCCGGGCGAGATGACGTTGGGAGACACGAAACTGACGCTGGAGTCCATGATCGCCCGTTCAGCAGAGATCGAAGAATGGAGCGCACATCTCGATCAAGGCGCGGATTTGCGGCTTTATGGTTGCGAGGTAGCCGGTGGCGATCGCGGCGAAACCTACGTCGAATTGCTG
>CAMDFL010000014.1 GCA_945897475.1 Bordetella parapertussis | reverse complement strand
GCCAACGTCGGCGTCCCCCTTATATTGAAGGACGTGGTCGACGCGCTTGATCCCAAGACGGCCATGCTCGCCATGCCGATCGCGCTGCTCGCGGCCTATGGCTTGCTGCGTTTTTCAACCACTTTGTTCGCGGAATTGCGCGACGTTGTTTTCGTTCGCGTCACGCAGCGCGCCATTCGCCGCGTCGCGCTCACGGTATTCCGCCACCTGCACGCGTTATCGCTGCGCTTCCACCTGGAGCGTCAGACCGGAGGAGTGTCGCGTGACATCGAGCGGGGTACGCGCGGCATCTCCACGCTGATGTCCTACATGTTGTTCTCCATCCTGCCGGTGATTCTGGAGTTCGCGCTGGTGGCCGCGGTGCTGATCACGCGCTTCGACTGGCGCTTCCCGGTGGTGACCTTTACCGCAGTGGGTCTGTATATAACTTTTACCATCCTGATCACCGAGTGGCGCACCGAAATCCGTCGCCGCGCCAACGAGCTTGATTCCAAGGCCAATACCCGTGCCATCGACAGCCTGCTCAATTACGAGACGGTGAAATATTTCAACAACGAGGATTTTGAGGCGCGGCGCTACGACGAGAATCTCGCGAATTACGAAGGTGCGGCGGTACAAACCGAGGCCTCGCTGGGTCTGCTGAATATCGGGCAAAGTTTCATCATCGCCGCCGCGGTCACGCTGCTGATGTTGCTGGCCGCTGAAGGCGTGGTGAATCAGAGCCTCACCCTGGGTGACCTGGTGCTGGTCAATGCGCTGCTGATTCAACTCTACATCCCACTCAATCACCTGGGTATGGTGTATCGCGAGATCAAGCAATCATTGATCGATATGGATCGAATGTTCCGCTTGCTGGAGGAGAACCGAGAAGTGGCGGATCGACCCAACGCGCGCGATCTGGCGAGCGGCCCGGCTTCGATCCGCTTCGATCATGTGAATTTTTCCTACGATCCCAAGCGGCAGATATTGTTCGACGTGTCCTTCGAGATTCCCGTGGGCAGCAAAGTTGCGGTGGTAGGCCATTCGGGTTCGGGCAAATCCACGCTTGCCAGGCTCTTGTACCGCTTCTACGACGTTTCCGGTGGAGCGGTGCGCGTCAACGGCACGGATTTGCGCGATTTCACGCAATCGTCATTGCGCGGCGCGATAGGCATCGTGCCGCAGGATACCGTCCTCTTCAACGACACCATTCGCTACAACATTCACTACGGCAAGCCTGACGCCGAGGAGGAAGAGGTCATAGAGGCGGCGCGCGCTGCGCATATCCACGACTTCATAGAGAGCCTTCCCGACAAATACCAGGCGCGCGTTGGCGAGCGCGGCTTGAAACTCTCAGGCGGTGAAAAACAACGCGTCGCCATAGCGCGCGCGATACTTAAAAACCCCGGAATACTTATTTTCGATGAGGCTACTTCCGCGCTGGACTCTGAGACTGAACAGGCGATTCAGACGGAGCTGGACCGTATCGCTCGTGGTCACACTACGCTGGTGATTGCGCACCGCCTCTCGACCATCATGGATGCCGACCAAATCATCGTTTTGGACGCCGGGCGCATCGTCGAACGCGGCACTCATCGCGAATTATTGGAATTCGCAGGCGCCTATGCGCAGATGTGGGCGTTGCAGCAGCAGGAGCAAGAGCAGGCGCTAACTATGGCCGGTGCTTCGCCTGAAATTCGCGGGCTGGATGGTGTTGGGCTGGATGGTTGACAGATTATTAGCTAATGCAATACAAGTAAGGTGGCAATATAACGAACGAGCAAAAAAAAGCGAAGTAGTAATGTTGTTTTATACTTGAAATAACTTCGCTATCTATATAATTTTATTGTAATTATTAAATTTAAACGCTACACTGGGCCGCATTATTCGCGGCATTTGGAGCAGCTCCTTGAAAACAATCGTCCGTTTCGCTTTGGTGATTGAACGGCATTTGGGGCTTGCCTGTCTCGGTGCGTGTCTAGGCTTTGCCACGGGTGCCTTGGCGAATGGTCAGGATCTCAAACAAGCCCTTGAGTTGAGCGCTCCCCCTGCAAGTCAGGCAATCGTGTCAACGCAGGCAAGCCAGGCATTGCATCCGACCTCGAAGCTGATTCTCAATTCAACCGCTGCTGTGGTGTTCGACCAGGCATCCGGCGAAATTCTCTATGGCAAGAACTCGCAATCGATTCATCCGATCGCCTCAATTTCCAAGTTGATGACGGCTATGGTGGTCCTTGACGCGCAACTGGACGCCGATGAACTGATCGTGATTACCGACCAAGAGGTCGATTACCTTCGCAATACCCAATCGCGCCTCCACCTGGGCGCGGCGTTGTCCCGCGACGAAATGTTGCGCCTGGCACTGATGTCTTCCGAAAATCGCGCTGCGTCGGCGCTATCGCGCGCTTACCCCGGCGGACGCGACGCATTCATTCTCGCCATGAATGCAAAAGCGCTGTTCCTGGGTTTGCGTGGCACGCGATTCGCGGATTCGACCGGATTGTCCAGCAGCAATGTTTCCACTGCGGAAGATCTGGCCGCGCTGGTCGCCCACGCGCACAGCTACGCCAAGATTCGCGAATACTCCACGCTGCGCCAGCACGATGCCGAGGTGTCTGGACGCAAGCTCGCGTACCGCAATACCAATGGCTTGGTGGCAAATCCGGGTTGGGGCATTGGCCTGTCGAAAACCGGTTTCATCAATGAGGCCGGGCGTTGCTTGGTCATGCAGGCGCAACTTGCCGGCCGCGCCGTGATAATTGTGTTGCTCGATTCCTGGGGAAAAAACTCGCGCAGCGTCGATGCCTTGCGCGTCAGGCAATGGCTCGAGGCCGCTGAGGGTATTAATCCGCCTTCGGTCGCCAGATCGGCGTCACGCAAAGGCACGTCGCAAAAGTCGGCGTCGCAAAAGTCGGCGTCGCAAAAGTCGGCGTCGCAAAAGGCAGTGTCTCAAAAGTCGCTGTCTCAAAAGTCACTAGATCAAAAAGTCCAGTCCGGTAGAGCGGGGGCACAACGCGCCGCTGTGCAAAAGCCGCGTCGCGATCAATTGGCCTCACGATTGCCGTCGCGATCGACTTGAGTTTTGAGAGCCGATGGTGGCGAAACATGTCGATGAAATGCCGCTTCTGCACGCAGCGTTAGACGCCGCAGGCTTACCGGAGTCTCCACCACCGGGCTTAGTCCGGATCTACGATTTTCTCGCCGAGGCCGAGGGATTAGGGCAAGCGGTGCTTGCCGGATTGTCGCAGCCGAAAAAAAAGATTCCGTGGCAGGCGCTGTTCGATGTCGTCGGCCTGCAAATATTTGATTATGTTTGCGCGCAGCCCGAATATCTCGCAGCGCGCACCGAGAAAAATATTCTGACTTCGAATATCGGTGAAATTGTCAAATTCATCGGCGGAAGTTGCCAATATATCGACTTGGGCAAGCATGGACTCGCCAGTTCGCGCATTTTGATCGAGCACTTGCGGCCCTCGATCTATGCCCCGTTGGACGCGTCGATCACTACGCTCAAAGACCGTTGCGGTTTATTTTCGAAACTTTTCCCCTGGCTCAATATCTGCGCGCTGCACGCGGATTTTGAAATGCCATTGCAACTGCCGCGATTCGTGGGTGTGCTGATTCGACGTAAGGCCGCGTTTCTGTTGGGCGGCGCGTTTGCGCGTTTTTCACCGGCTGAAGTTCCCGCGCTGTTGGGCAGCTTGCGCGCTCTCGTTGGGCCGGCGGGGAGGGTATTGGTTAGTGTCGACCAAACCATGGATCGGGAGATTTTGCAGGGCGCTTACAACGATCAACGAGGCGCGATGGCGGCTTTCAACCTTAATGCGCTGCGCCACCTCAACCAGGCGTGTCGAGGTGACTTCCAGATGTCGCGATTTCAGCATTTCGCCAAATATGATGCAACCGAAGCTCGACTGGATATGGGTCTGGTGAGCCAGTATTCGCAGTTTGCCAATGTTGCTGGCAAGCGCATCGATTTTTCCTCAGGGGAGAAAATTCTCACCGCCAGTCACTATATCCATGGCGCGGATGCGTTTCGCGCTATGGCGCAGGAGTCGGGCCTGCGCGTCGAAAAAACATGGTTCGACACACATAATCTTTTTGCCGTGCACGCAATGGTTGCGCAATAATCCTAAGATTAACGAACAACGGGCTTTGCCCCTTGATAGAGGGCGTACGAACAAGGGGCTTTGCCCCTTGTAGTTCCCCCAATATAGTGGGGCGAGTAAGAGTTTTTCTTCGAATCAGCATTTCTGCATTTTCTGGGTGGCAGCAAGGGCATGATTGCGACCTTGCCATTCGCTGCCGGCTGGACTGCCGGACGATTTTTTTCCGCGCCGCAGTCCGGCGGCACTTTCCGCGACCGCTATAAGGCAGGTCAACGATAATCCGGTACGATGCGAATTCGCTCCACCGATGAGCCGGAGCAAGAACCCAGAGCAAGAATCAAGACAGCGTTCCCCATGATTTCATCCGAAAAAAACGTCCTTGGCGAGCCCCTTCAAGCGTGCAGCTATGCGCCTTTGACCGGATTTTTTCGCAACGGTTGGTGCGCGACTCAGAGCGAGCACGGTGTCGCGCATCTGGTATGCATCAAGAGCACGGCGGAGTTTCTCGCGTTCTCGAGCGAGCGTGGCAACGATCTATCCACGCCGCGCCCGGAGATGCGCTTTCGCGGCCTGCAACCGGGTGATCGCTGGTGCCTGCACGTATTGCGCTGGGTCGAAGCCTGGGAGGCCGGTATGGCGCCCAAGGTGGTGCTGGAGGCCACGCATCAGAATGTGCTGCAACTGGTGCCCTTGGAGGCTTTGCTGCGTCATTCGGCGGATATCGCGTAGTCAGGCTTGCAACGCCGCTCCTCGTATTGGAGTGCAACGCCGCCCGTCGCAATGCTGCCTGTCGCAATGCCGTCGCCCCAATCTACTGAAAGCAGCGTAGGCTTGCCGACGCAAACCTTTGAATTTTGTTAACCACCGAAAAGGAAGTCATCATGGGCAATCGCGATAGGCCGAAAAAAGAGCAGAAAAAACCCAAGCAACCTAAGCCGCCGACCAAGATATCGGCTTGAGTACCCGCAGCGAGAACCCCCTGCGAATCTAGGGGGCATGCGATTCGCCTAAGTTATTCGCCTAAGTTATTCGTATATGCCACTTGATTCGTGCCGATGCGCCTCCACCTACGGGGTAAGGGAGAGTGGCGATGAAACTAGGCAACGTGAATGACTGGATCTGGAATTACCCCTCAGGCGATGAGGCAAAAGCGGCCATGCCGCGTGTGCCGAATCAGCGCGCGTTGACGGGGGACACTGAATCGGCCGCGAGCAAAACCGCACTGGTCCGCAATGGCGCCAACAGGCCTTTGCCGGAAGACGCTATCGCGCTGGTGCCGATACGCAACATGGTTTTGTTTCCCGGGGTTATCGCGCCTTTGTCGCTGGGGCGCGAAGCGTCTGTGCTGGCCGCGCGCGAGGCGGTGCGCGATGAGCGGCGGATTGGCTTTCTTCTGCAACGCGACGCCACACAGGATGCGCCCGCCCCGGATGAGCTTTATTGGGTGGGTACTGCCGGGCAGATCCTGCGCCACGTCACCGGGCCTGATGGATCGCATCACGTGCTGGTGCAGGGGGAGGCACGCTTTCGCGTACTCGAGTTTCTCGATGGCTGGCCGTTTCTGGTGGCCCGTGTCGCCTACCTGGAGGACGTGGCGCCGGGTGCTGATGCGCAGTTCGAGGCGCGCTTTCTGCAGCTTCGCAGCCAGGCAGTGGAGGCCGCTCAGCTTTTGCCCACTGCGCCTGACGAACTGGCCAATGCCATTCGCGCCATGGATTCGCCGGGTGGTCTTGCCGACATGGTGGCCAATTTTCTAGACATCAAGCTCACCGACAAGCAAGCGCTGCTTGAGAGCTTCGATGTAGCGCAACGCATTGACCGGGTGCTGCTGCTGCTTGGCGAGCGCGTCGGCGTGCTGCGCCTGTCGCGCGAAATTGGCGAACAAACGCAGAAGGCATTCAATCAGAACCAACGCGAGCATGTGCTGCGCGAGCAGATGCGTCAGATTCAGAAGGAACTGGGCGACGGCGAGGACAGCGCCGCGGAACTGGAGGATCTCAAGAAATCGCTGGAAGACGCCGGCATGCCCGAAGAAACCTTGAAACATGCGAGGAAGGAATTGAAGCGCCTGCAACGCATGTCCGATGGCGCAGGCGAATCCTCAATGCTGCGTACTTATCTCGAATGGCTCGCGGAATTGCCCTGGAAGGCCGAGAACGGCGCCGCCATCGATATTGACGTAGCGCGGCGGGTGCTCGATTCGGACCACTATGGCCTGCCGAAAATCAAGCGCCGCATCCTCGAACACCTCGCGGTGAGAAAGCTCAACCCCAAGGGTAACAGTCCGATACTTTGCTTTGTCGGTCCGCCCGGCGTGGGAAAAACCTCGCTGGGGCAATCGATCGCTCGCGCCATGGGGCGCAAATTCCAGCGAGTTGCGCTGGGCGGGGTGCATGACGAGGCTGAAATCCGCGGCCACAGGCGTACCTATATCGGTTCCCTGCCTGGCAATATCATCGCCGCGCTGCGCCGCGCCGGTAGCCGTGGCGGCGTGTTTCTGCTCGATGAAATCGACAAACTGGGTTCCGGCGGCTTTCACGGCGATCCGGCCAGCGCGATGCTGGAGGTGCTCGATCCCGAACAGAATTCGAAATTCCGCGACAACTACCTGGGCGTGGATTTCGACCTTTCGAAAATCATGTTCATCGCCACCGCCAATGTGCTCGACACTATTCCAGGGCCGCTGCGCGACCGCATGGAGGTCATCGCGCTTCCCGGCTATACCGAGGCCGAAAAGCTCGAAATTGCGCGCCGCTATCTGGTGGCGCGGCAACTTGAGGCCAACGGCCTCAACGCCTCTCAGGTGGCCATAGACGATGAAGCACTGCAGGAGCTGATCGCGGGCTACACGCGCGAGGCGGGCGTGCGCAATCTCGAACGCGAAATCAGCGCGGTCTTCCGACATGCGGCGATGCGCATTGCCTCGGGGAATGAGATCACTGCGGAAATAACTGCGGAAATAAATTCGGGAATAACTTCCTCCTCCGAAGATCTCGTCGCAGCGCAATCGGACACCAAAGACCAGGCGCCGCCCGCATCGATTCACATAGGCATCAAAGACCTGCACGCCATTCTCGGCGCGCAACGCTTCGAAAACGAAATCGCCTTGCGCGCCGGCATTCCCGGCGTGGCCACCGGGCTTGCCTGGACGCCGGTGGGTGGCGACATTCTGTTCATCGAAGCGAGCAAGGTGCCCGGCAGCGGCCGCTTGATCCTCACCGGTCAATTGGGCGATGTGATGAAGGAGTCGGCACAGGCCGCCTTGACGGTGGTGAAATCGATGATGGGCGAATCGTTGGACAAGATTGACCTGCATGTGCACGTGCCCGCCGGCGCCACGCCCAAGGATGGTCCCAGCGCCGGGGTGGCGATGTTTGTAGCGATCGCCTCGCTGTTGTCGGGCCGCGCGGCCCGCAGCGACATTGCCATGACAGGAGAAATATCGCTGCGCGGCCTGGTGATGCCCATAGGCGGGTTGAAGGAAAAAGTGCTCGCCGCGCTGCGTGCCGGCATCACCACGGTGATGCTGCCCTCGCGCAATCGCAAAGATCTGGAGGATGTGCCTGTGGAGGCGCGCGAGAAACTGCGCTTCGTGTTCCTGGATCGCGTCGAACAGGCGCTGGAGGAGGCCACCGGTCTCAAACCCGAAGATCTGCGCAAGTCCGAGGTTCCCGCGCCCGTCTACTGAAATTGCACCACTGATGTCACGCAACTGAAATCGCGCAACGGATACATCGAACGACTGAATTGCTTTACAAGAGCGGTCGCACGGCGGTAGATTGGCTCCACGGCACGATCCCGCGCCGATGAGGTGTCATCGATGAAGTTCATCCACGCCATGCTTGTTGTCACCGCCGTCACGTTGGTTCTCGGAGGCGCGCAGGCGCAAACATTCCCGAGCAAACCAATCCGGCTGGTTGTTGCCTATCCGCCCGGCGGCGCCGCCGACGTGCTCGCGCGCGCCATCAATCCCAGAGCGGGCGAACTGCTCGGCCAGCAGATCATCATAGAGAACCAGGGCGGCGCAGGCGGCAAGATCGGCGCGCAGGCCGTGGCGCGCGCCGCGCCCGATGGCCATACCCTGCTGCTGACCGCGATAGGTAGCCACGTCCTTTCGCTGTTCGACAAGGAGGCGCTCAACCACCCCATCAAGGATTTTTCGCCAATCACCCATGCGGTTGAATCGGTGCTGTGCATCGCCGCGAGCGTGGCCATCGGTCCCAAGTCGATGGCCGAACTGGTGGACTTCGCGAAAAAGTTTCCCGGCAAGCTTGCTTATGGAACCACCGGCAGTGAGACCATGCTCGCGATGGAACAAATCGCGCTGCTCATCAACACCAAAATGCTGTTCATACCCTACAAGGGCGGCGCGCAGGCCACTATCGACATGCTGGCCGGCCAGGTGCCGCTGGTGCTCCAGCCAGTGGTGACATTCCTGCCGCACGTCAAATCGGGCAAAGCAAGAATACTTGCCGTCATGCTGCCCAAACGCTGGGAGGAAATGCCCGACGTACCCACCATCCAGGAAATCGTGCCCGGCTTCGAGAAAGCCCCCGGCGGCATCGGCATCTGGGGTCCGGCCGCATTGCCGCCGGCAATAGCCACCCGGTTGCAAGCCGCGCTTGCCAGCGGACTGCGCCAGCTGGAAATTGCCGAGCGCCTGAAATCGCAAGGCATGATCCCGATGGGCAACACGCCTGCCGAGTTCGCACGAGAAATCAACGAGGGCGTCGTCATCAATCAGCGATTGGTGAAAGCCTCCGGAGTGGAGATACGCTGATTTCCATTTAGACCATAATTAAATTAAAAATACTTCAATGACATGGATTTATATTGACTGTTTAATAATAAACCGGACAATTTTAATTTATTGATGCGCAATACATACAGCTTGCCATGCTCACCCGCCGCCAGTGCCTGATCATTCTGCCTTTGCTCGTGCCGGCTATGTCCGGGGCGACCCCGTCGCTGCAGCAGGCGATGCTGCGGGCACGGGCGCTTCGCGATCAGGCAGTGCGCTCCGGCGATCAGCCGTTCGGGGCCGTGGTGCTGCGCGGTGATCAGATTGTGGGCGAGGCGCCCAGCCGCGTGGTGACCGCGGGCGATCCGAGCGCGCACGCCGAAATGGAGGCAATTCGGGATGCGGCGCGGCGGCTGCGCAGCCGCGACCTCTCCGGTTGCGTGCTGGTGTCCACCTCGCGCCCTTGCCGAATGTGTGAATCCGCGGCGGCCTCGGCGCGGATCGAACGCATGGTGCACGGCGACGCGTTGAACGATGCGGGGGCGCCGACATGAACTGCCTGCGATGGTTCGCATTGGCGATGCTGCTGCCAGCGGCGGTGGCTTGGTCCGACGAGGCCTTGATTGGCGCCGCCCAGCGCGGTGATGTCGCGTCGCTTCGCCGCCTGCTGGATGCCGGATCAAATGTCAATGCGCGCGACGGGCGGGGCCGCAACGCGGTGCTCGCCGCGACGCAGGGCGGTCACGTGGAGGCGGCGCGACTGCTGATCGCGCGCGGGGCCGATGTCAATGCGCAAGACGAGACTCTCGACAGCGCGTTCCTGTTGGCGGGTGCAAGCGGCCATGCGGCGATCGTGCGCCTCGCGCTCGATAGTGGCGCTAATCTCAAACTCACCAACCGCTATGGAGGCACCGCGTTGATCCCGGCATGCCACTATGGTCATGTAGAGACGGTGCGTGTGCTGCTCGGATCGGCAATCGAGGTAAACCACGTCAACAAACTGGGATGGACGGCGTTGCTGGAGGCCGTGATCCTGGGCGACGGGGGCCCGCGACATACCGAGATCGTTCGCCTCTTGATCGCGCACCGCGCCGATGTCAACCTGGCCGACCGGCAGGGCCTGACCCCGCTTGCCCACGCCGAGCAACGCGGGCAAAGAGCCGTCGCCGATTTGCTTCGACGGGCAGGTGGACAGGTGAAATCATGACGATTGCTCTTGTGGGCCAAAGGATGGCACCCAGCGTGCGCCTGCTGGTGGTCGAGGACGACGACGATCAATGCGCTCTTGTCAGGCTCGCCTGTATCAGCAGAATCACTGCGGCATCTATCGCATCGACCGGCCTTCGGATGAATGGGTGCGGATCGGCACCAATATGCCCAAGCGCGTCGGTGACATCGGTTTTCCGATGGTGGTGCATCCGCGCGACGCGGACACCGCTTGGGTGCTGCCGATGGACGGCGCCACGGTGTCGCCGCGTACCAGCGTGGAGGGGAAGCCCGCGGTGTATGCCACGCGCAATGGAGGCAAGACCTGGCAGCGGCAGGATGCCGGTATGCCGCAAAAGCAGGCGTGGTGGCCCAGCGTGCTGCGCTCCTACACCGAGGCCGCCGCGACCGAGGCAAGTTGAGCGACGCTCGCGGAGGTCCTGGCCGATCTTGAGCGTCGCTATGCCGGGATATGCTTTCGCATGATCGACGAACAGGACCGGATTCGCCGCCACATCCGAATCTTTATCAATGGGGAGCAGGTGAGTGATCTGTCCGAGCCGCTTGCCGCTACCGACGAAGTGGTGATTGTTCAGGCGCTAAGTGGTGGATAGTCGAATGACGAGGCGGTATATTCCATAAATAAGATGCAAATTGTGTCATTAGGCACAATAAACATACATATATAATCATAAAAGTTTTGCATTGTTGTACAGTCCCTGGCGCTCTCAAATCCACCCCGCTCGGCGAAACCGATAAAAGAGATACACGTCCAGCACCACCATGATGCTCAATGCCAGGGGATAGCCATAAATCCAAGCCAGTTCCGGCATGTGCTGGAAGTTCATGCCGTAGATGCCGGCGATCATGGTGGGCACCGCGACCAGGCCCGCGTAGCCCGCCAGGCGTTTGGTGACCTCACTCTCATGGATGGTAAGCAAAGACAGGTTCACCGACATCGCGGTGGTCACCATTTCGCGCAGGGCATCGATCGACTGGTTGATGCGAACCAGATGGTCGGCGACATCGCGAAAATATTCCTGGGTGTCGGCGCACAGCGCGGGCACCCGTCCGCCGTAGAGCTTGGCCACGCCCTCCAGGAGCGGCGCGACCGCGTGTTTGAGCACCATGAATTTCTGCTTCAGGGCGTACAGCGCTTCGACGTTAACGCGACCCGTGGCATTGGCGAACATACGCTCTTCGATGATTTCTAATTCGTGCTCCAGTTCGTCCAACACCGGGAAGTAACGGTCAACGATGGCGTCCATCAGCGCGTAGAACACAAAGCTGGAACCCTGCCGGAGCAGATGCGGCTCGCGTTCGCAACGCGCGCGGACGTCGGCAAAGCCGCGCTCGGTGCGGTTGCGCACGGACAGCACGTAGTTCTTGCCGACAAAGACATCCACTTCGCCGATCTGCAACTCACCGTCCTTCTGCGCGACGGTGTGCATGACCGCGAACAGTGAGTCCTCATACTCCTCGATCTTGGGGCGCTGGTGGCCGTGCTGAGCGTCCTCGACCGCAAGGTGGTGAAGGCCGAATTCGTGCTGAAGCACTGCAAGTTCGCCGGGACCGGGTTCGGCAAGCGCCACCCACACAAAGCAATCGCCGCGACCGAGGTAGACGCTGATCTCGTCCGGGTTGATGTCGGCAATCTTTGTTCCGTCTTTATAGGCCGCGCAATTGACCAGCATTTTTGGTTCTCCGTTGTGCAATCATAGCAACGGCGAGCTTGCCCTGGCGTTAAAACAAGCGGCGAGCGGGTAGAATTCCGCCCTTGGTTTTGAAGAGAAGCGTTCATGCCCGCCATCAGCCGCCGCACCTCGGATCTCGGCACCGAGAATGCTTTCGTCGTATTGGCCGAAGTCAATGCGCTCGCCCGAGAGGGCCGGGACATCATCTCGTTTTGCATCGGGCAGCCCGATTTTCATACGCCCACGCATATCCAGGACGCTGCCATTCGCGCGGTGCGCGATGGGCGGCATGGTTATACCGCCTCGGCGGGGATAGACGAATTGCGCGCCGCCGCAGCGCGTTACATGGGCGGTATGCGCGGTCTTTCCATCCGCCCCGAGGACACGGTGGTGGCTGCAGGCGCCAAGCCATTCATTGCCTACACCATTCTCTCGGTCACCGATTACGGTGCGGGCGACGAAGTGATCTATCCCAATCCCGGCTTTCCGATCTACGAGTCGCAGATTCTGGCCAACGGGGCGGTGCCGGTGCCCTTGCATCTGCGCGAGGCGCGCGATTTTGCATTTGATCCCGAGGATCTGGAAAAGCTGATCACGCCCAAGACCAAGCTTCTCATTCTGAATTCGCCGCAGAACCCTACAGGCGGCATACTTTCCAAAAAGGATCTGGAGGCCATCGCGGCGATCCTGCGCCGCCACCCGCATGTCTGGGTGTATGCCGATGAAATCTATTCACGGCTTTGCTACGGGGAAGAATTTTCCTCCATTGCCTCGTTTCCCGATATGTATGAGCGCACTGTGATCTCCGATGGCGCCTCCAAGACATGGGCTATGACCGGATGGCGCATCGGCTTTGCCTCTAACCCGGTGCTGGCGCCGCACTTCGTTCGCTGGATCACGAATACCGAGTCCTGCGCCTCGCACATCAGCCAATGGGCGGCAGTTCAGGCGATCGATGGCCCGCAGGATGAAGCGCAGATGATGAGGGAATCGTTTCTCAAACGGCGCGATCTGATCGTGGGTTTGCTGAATCAAGTCCCCGGAGTGACTTGCCGCACGCCCGGCGGCGCTTTCTATGCCTGGCCCAATGTCACCGAGGCTTGCAAAATGACCGGCGCTGAGGATTCGGAGGTATTCAGGAAGCGCCTGTTGAACGACTTTGGCGTGGCGGTGTTGGCCGATATCCATTTTGGCTCGCGCGTGCCAGGCGAAGGGCAGCACATCCGTTTCTCGTATGCCGCCTCGAACGAAGCCATTGAGCGCGGCGTGGCACGCATGGCCGAGATGATCAAGAAGGGCAAAAAGTGATCTGGACGCCCCATGTCACCGTTGCCGCAGTGATTGAGCGCGACAGCAAATTCTTGTTTATCGAAGAAGAAGGCGAGGAGGGCGTTCCGGTATTCAATCAGCCCGCCGGTCACTGGGAGCCCGGCGAAACCCTGCTGGAGGCGAGCATACGTGAGGCCTTGGAGGAGTCGGCCTGCCGCTTCATTCCCCGCCATCTGGTGGGCATCTACGCGTGGCGTCATGAGGCCTCGGCTATCACTTATCTTCGTTTCGCCTTCTGCGGCGATATCGATGGCTTCGAGGAGGGACGCACGCTCGACAAGGGCATCCTGCGCGCGGCGTGGATGAGTGCTGCGGAACTCCGTGGCAACACCGAGCGGCTGCGCAGCCCGCTGGTATTGCGTTGCGTCGAGGACTACGCTGCCGGAAAGCGCCTGCCCCTCGATGTGATCGAGCACCTCGTCTGATATCGCCAATGCGTGATCCGCGCCTCGCCAGATACCTCGCCAGCACTTTTACGAACACTTGATCCTCGCTTTATCTTCCACTCTATTTCATGAGCACTGAACGAATCGTGGTGGGCTTATCCGGCGGCGTGGATTCCGCAGTGGCCGCGTTGTTGCTCAAGCGTGCCGGTTACGAAGTCGTTGGTCTCTTCATGAAGAACTGGGAAGACGACGATGAGGGCGAATACTGCTCAACACGCGAGGATCTGGTCGACTGCGCCTCAGTGGCCGATGTTATCGGCATTGAATTGGAAGTGGTCAATTTCGCCGCCGAGTACAAGGAGCGTGTTTTCGAGAGTTTCCTCGCCGAGTATGCCGCGGGCCGCACCCCCAACCCCGATGTGTTGTGCAATGCCGAGATCAAGTTCAAGTCATTTCTCGATCACGCGATGGCGCTCGGCGCGCGACGTATCGCCACCGGGCATTACGCCGGGGTGCGCGAAGGCCAGACCGGGTTCGAACTGCTGCGTGCCGCCGATGGCAGCAAGGATCAAAGTTATTTCCTGCATAGGCTGAATCAGGCGCAACTTTCCAAAGTGTTGTTCCCGCTCGCGCAATTGCAAAAAACCGAAGTGCGCCAAATCGCTCGGGAAGCCGGCCTGCCGGTGCATGCAAAAAAAGATTCCACCGGAATCTGCTTTATCGGTGAACGCCCGTTTCGCGAGTTTCTCAATCGCTATCTGCCCAAAAAGCCGGGTCCGATCCGAACACCCGAAGGCAGCGAGGTCGGCGAGCATGTGGGCTTGGCCTTCTACACCATCGGCCAGAGGAAGGGCATAGGCGTGGGCGGCGTCAAGGGCGCCTGCGATGATCCCTGGTATGTCGCCGCCAAGAATATGAAAACCAATGAGCTGACCGTGGTCCAAGGGCATGAGCATGCCTTGCTTAGTAGCCGCGAGCTTGCCGCGGCGCAGTGTTCCTGGGTCAGCGGAACCGCGCCCGATTCGGGATCGAAGCTCTCCGCCAAGACGCGTTACCGCCAAGCCGATGCGCCCTGCCAATTCACGCTAGCGGATACGCAGACCCTGCGCGATACCCAGACCATGCGCCTTGTGTTCGAGCAAGCGCAATGGGCGGTAACACCGGGGCAGTCGGCGGTTCTCTATGATCGTGAAGTTTGCATGGGTGGCGGAGTAATTCAGTGATTTGCCACCGGCGCTTCGCTTGTCGCAAAGCGACTGCTTGCGAGCGGCGCTGTCCCTAACGCGAAACACGTCTCAACGCGGCACGTTCGGAGTGCTCGAATGCATCGGCAAACTGATCAAGCTCGGCGCCGCTCATGCCCAGCGCGCGTTCCTCGACCCGCCAAACTGCACCGCATCGGATCGGCGAGCCACGCCGTATCGTATTCGAACGCGGTACTCTCCCGGTGGGCCTTGCTCTGGACTTGCCTAGGGCTTGGGAGCGGTGTCCGCGAAGGAGGGGCGATCTTGAAGTTTCGTCATCAGTTTCACCAAGCCCGGCTGCGAATCGCGCCAGCCTATTTTCGGATATCGAAACGAGAGCCACTCAAGACATACGCCCACCGAAATGTCGGCCAGCGTAAAACTATTGCCAGCGCACCAGGCATTGTCCGCGAGGTCATGCGCCATCACCTTGAGTCCGGTGTCGATTTTTTTCATTTGCCGGTCGATCCACTCGGGGCTGCGCTGGGCCTCGGGCCGCGCGCGCTCACGCCTGACCAACACACCGGCGTCGAGCACGCCGTCGGCCAGGGCTTCCCAGCGGCGAACCTCGATGCGCTCGCGGTTGTCGGAGGGGATGAGTTTTCCTCTCGGCGAGGCGTTATCCAGGAATTCGACAATGACGCGCGAATCGAAGATGGGTGTGCCATCTTCGAGCAATAACACCGGAACCTGCCCCAAGGGGTTGTTGCTCCAGATGCCGGAATTTTCGCCCCAGGGATCTTCCGCCTCGAAGTCGTATTCGATGCTCTTTTCGGCCAGCACAATACGCACTTTTCGCGCAAATGGACTGGCGTCACTGCCTATGAGTTTCATTTTTATGGAATGTTTTGGAAATACAGGAGGTCTCTAAATACCCAAAGCCATGCGGCCAGAAATCGCGACGTATTGCTGATCTACGCATGAAACGACCAAAATTATATCACGCGACCATGGCCGCCTTGAGTCTGGGCCGCAGTTCAGGACGCAGTTCGGGCCGCAATTCAGACAACACTTCACCTGCGAACCAAGGATTGATTCTCAGCCAGTTTCTGTTGCGTGGGCCCGGCAGTGTTGCTTCTCCGTATTGCCTCGCTGTATTGCTTCTCTGTGTTAAATCCGGGGAAACCCCCATGTTAAAATTGACAGTCAAAATTACCGATCAGCCCCATGCCGATTACCTCTCTTACGGCGATTTCTCCTCTGGACGGGCGCTACGCATCGCAGGTGGATAAGCTTCGCGCTTATTTCAGCGAATTCGGTCTGATTCGCTATCGGGTGCGTATTGAAATTGAATGGCTGATCGCGATTGCCGGTGAGAAATCCCTGGTGGGTATAGGCCCGTTCTCCAAGGAGAGCGTCAATTTTCTGCGCGCTTTGTCGGCAGGATTCTCAGAAGCAGACGGCGAGCAGGTCAAGGCCATCGAGGCCAGGACCAACCACGACGTCAAGGCCATCGAATACTGGCTGAAGGAGCGGGCTGCGGGCAACGCCCAGATCATGGCGGCCTCCGAGTTCATCCACTTCGCCTGCACCTCCGAGGACATCAACAATCTTTCCTATTCGCTCGCCCTGGTCGAATGCAGGAAAGAGGTGCTGCTGCCTCGCCTGGATGAATTGATTGAGAGGTTGCGCGAGATCGCGCATGCGCAAGCCGCGGCGCCCATGCTCGCGCGCACCCACGGCCAGCCAGCCACACCCACCACGATGGGAAAGGAAATTGCCAACGTGGTGCATCGTTTGCGCGGCGCGCGCGAAGCGATTGTCGCGGTCGCGCTCAATGGCAAGGCCAACGGCGCGGTCGGCAATTACAACGCGCATCTGGCGGCGTATCCGGATTTCGACTGGGAAGCGTTTTCGCGCGGTTTCGTCGAATCCATGGGCCTCGCCTTCAATGCCTACACCACGCAGATCGAGCCGCACGATTGCCTGGCTCGCCTGTTCGATGCGATCGCGCGCGCCAACGGTATCGTGCTCGATCTGGATCGTGATATCTGGGGATATATTTCGCTGGGATATTTCAAGCAGAGAACCAAGGCGGGCGAAGTGGGCTCATCGACCATGCCGCACAAGGTCAATCCCATCGACTTCGAGAATTCCGAGGGCAATGTCGGCGTGGCCAATGCACTGCTCGGACATTTGGCTGAAAAGCTGCCTGTCTCGCGCTGGCAGCGGGATCTCTCCGATTCAACCGCTCTGCGCAACGTCGGCCCGGCACTGGGACATACGCTGTTGGCGTGGGGCGCCTGCATGCGGGGCTTAAGCAAGCTGGAGGCCGATCCCCAGCGCATGGCAGCGGACCTGGATGCCAATTGGGAAGTGCTGGCCGAAGCGATTCAAACGGTGATGAGGCGTCACGGGATGGAGAATCCCTACGAGCAATTGAAAGAGCTCACTCGCGGCAAGCGGATGGATGGCGAGGCGATGCGCGTGTTTATCCGTGGGCTGGCGTTGCCGGAAACGGAAAAAAACCGTCTGCTGGCGATGAGCCCCGCCACCTACATTGGCAAGGCCGCCGAGCTCGCCGCTAAAATCTAGAGACTCCGCGGAAATACGAACGCGAGCTGCGGTCCGAGTTTATTTTTCCTCGGGCAGCGGCAACAGAGTTCGCAGATAACCCATCAAGGCTTTGATATCCGGATCGCTCAGTTTGGCAAGCGTATTCGTGATCACTTCGCTCATCGGTTCCGCAGCGACATCACCATCGGCGGTCAATCCGGTTTGCAGGTACTGGAGCAGATCGCTGTCGCTCATGTTTTTAAGGCGGGTCGGCGTGATATTAGGAATGTCCTTGTTATCCGGCCCCTTGCCGCCGGCGAGAAAGCGATTCTTCTTAGACACGCCGAGAAAATTGCGTGGCGTATGACACTCTCCGCAATGGGCCAGTGCTTGGACCAGATAGGCGCCGCGATTGAGTTCCTGCGATTTGGACGCATCGGGCACGAACCCGCCTGGCGTGAAAAAGAGCCATTTCCAGATGTGATTGAGGATGCGAAATCCGAACGGAAATTTCAGATCGTGCGGCTGGCTGGCCCGCGCGTTTGGCGGAATGCTTCTGAAATAGGCAAAAAGATCGCGTGAATCCGAATCGACTATTTTTGTGAATGAAGTATAGGGAAACGCCGGGTAGTAGTGCGCGCCATCCGGTCGGGTGCCTTCACGCAAGGCCTTCATGAAATCGGCTTCGCTCCAGCCGCCGATGCCGGACTGAGGATGCGGCGTGATGTTCGGACCATAGAAGGTGCCAAACGGTGTCTTGAGGGCACGGCCTCCCGCGAACGGCACGGCATCTTTCTTTTCCTCGGTGTGGCATCCCGCGCAACCGGCCGCGGTCGCAAGATATTGGCCGCGTTTGGCGTCCTGGGCATACGCGCCAAATGCGCTGATCCAGAGGCAGAAAATGGCGACCGCATAACGCAGGACAATGTTCATTTCAGGCTTTTAAAATGAGTCAGGTGCCGGATTCTATCCGCTGCGCCGCCAATGGTGAAACCACACCTCGAACACTATGCCACGCATAATAAAAAAGCCCCACCGAAGCGGGGCTTTTCTTGAAGCTCGAACAATTACTGACTGCGGAAATTCTTGTGGCAAGCTCCGCAGGCTTGGGTCACTTCGCCGATCGCCGCCTTGGAAGCGGCCTCGTTACCCTTCGCGGCAACCAACTTGCCGATTGCGCCACGATAGCTGTCTTGAGCCGTCTTCCATCCCGAGGGATTGCTGTAGACCTCCGGAAGGGTCCGACTTTTCTCGCCCTTGGTATCTTCGGTGAATCCATCCCAGGGCATCTGGGAGAGCGCATCCAGGAAGCCCACATTGCGCGCAACCACGTCGGCGTTGTAGGGAAGCTTGCCTGCGTTCATTAGGCCGAGCGGACCAAAATACTTGCCATGCAGAACCATCACCGACTGGCGCTGACGTACCAGCACGTCCGGTTTTGTCTGCGCAAACGCGGAAAGCGTGTAGCCGCCGCCCAGCACCAGGGCCAGCCCGATCGCCCAGAGTTTCTTTTGCATGAAGTTCTCCTAAATTTATTAATTGGTACGCCGCTTATACCGCCTAAGGTTACTTATGTACGACTTAAGCTTGCAAATACTGTGACGTTAGTCACATATGAGCTAAGTGCTGACAATTCTGGCAAAGGACCAGGGCTTGTGCATACCTCCAGCGAATTTATAGGTTTGCGTTTTTCCAAACCTATAAATTCGCGGGCAAGGTGGCCTCAATGACACCTTGTTTGGTTCCGGCTTTGCCGGTTTAGCATTGCGAATGCGCTAATTTACGTTGTTGCGGCAATTGACGCGTGATGAGTGTAACTACACCACTGCTCCATCCTTGCTGGCTTGCAACGGCTTAACCAGATCCTCGCGCCGCACCCCGAGCCACATGACTAAGGGCGCCATCACCAGCACCGAAGAATAAATACCGAAACAGATGCCGATTGTCAGGGCAACTGCGAAGTAATGCAGCGCTGCCCCCCCGAATATCAGCATGGACAGAACCGCGATCTGCGTGGAGCCATGGGTGATGATGGTGCGCGACATGGTGCGGGTGATGGCGTTGTCGATGATTTCGGTTACCGGCGCGCGGCGCATTTTGCGGAAGTTCTCCCTGATCCGGTCGGCGACCACCACCGATTCATTCACGGAATATCCCAGGACGGCAAGCACCGCCGCCAGCACCGGCAGCGAGAACTCCCATTGGAAAAAGGAGAAAAATCCCAGGATGATGATGACATCGTGCAGGTTGGCGATGATGGCAGCGACGCCGAATTTCCATTCGAATCGAAATGCCAGATAGATGACGATTCCCAAGCAGGTCACCAATAGCGCAAGCGCGCCGTTCTCAGCCAGTTCTCGGCCCACTTGTGGGCCAACAAATTCGACGCGTTGCACCGTGACCTGCGGCGCTGCGTTCACCAGCACGGCGGCGCGGAATTTGTCCTTGTCGAATTCGGCCTTGCCCGATTCCGAGCTTTTTGTGGTGAATTCGGCGATCTCGGCGTCCTTGACCGACATGCGGATGAGCACGTCGCGCGGCGTGCCGAAGGTCTGCACATGCGGTTCTTTTACGCCCAGGCGCTCCATGGCCGCGCGGATCTTATCGAGGTCGGCCGCTTGCTCATAGCGCGCCTCTGTGATCAGGCCGCCGGTGAATTCAATCGAAAAATTAAGTCCCTTGAAGGCGAGGAACGCAACCGCGAGCAGAAAGGTGATCGACGATATGATATTGAAGCTCAGCGCATACCGCATGAACGGTATGTCTTTGCGTATTTTGAATAACTCCATTTTTTAAATCCCCACCTTTTTAGTCTCCTACTTCCAGGAGGTGTTGCCGATGGACACGGTGGCAAGTTTTTTGCGACCGCCGTAGGCCAGGTTCACCATGCAGCGGCTGACTACCACGGAGGAAAAGATTGAAGTCATGATCCCCAGGCAATGCACCACCGCGAAGCCGCGCACCGGCCCGGAACCGAACAGCAACAGCGCCAGGCCGGCAATCAGAGAAGTGATATTGGAATCGAGGATGGTGCCAAAGGCGCGCTCGTAGCCAGCGGAAATCGCCGCCTGGGGCGTGGAACCACCGCGCAATTCTTCGCGAACCCGCTCATTGATCAGCACATTGGCGTCGATTGCCATACCCAGGGTGAGCGCGATGGCGGCGATGCCGGGCAAGGTCAAGGTGGCTTGCAGCAAGGACAGGAGCGCGATCAGGAACAGCAGGTTGGACGACAGCGCCAAGGCCGAGAACACGCCAAACAGCATGTAGTAGAAAATCATGAACGCGGCAATCGCGGCAAACCCGTAAATGGTCGAGTTGAAACCTTTTTTGATGTTCTCCGCGCCCAGCGACGGCCCTATGGTGCGCTCTTCGACGATTTCCATGGGCGCGGCCAAGGCGCCGGCGCGCAGCAACAGCGCTGTGTCGTTGGCCTCTTGCGTGTTCATGCGACCGCTGATCTGCACGCGCCCGCCGCCGATCTCGCTGCGGATCACCGGCGCTGTGACCACTTCGCCGCGGCCTTTTTCAATGAGCAGGATCGCCATGCGTTTATTGATGTTTTCGCGCGTGACATCCTTGAAAATGCGCGCGCCGGTGGCATCGAGCGTCAAATGGACTGCAGGCTCCTGCGTTTGATTGTCGAAGCCGGGTTGCGCGTCGGTGAGGCGGTCGCCGGTGAGCACCACCTGCTTACGAACGATGATGGGCTGGCCGTTGCCTTCGACGTAATACTCGCTCCCGAAAGGCACCTGACCGTTTCTGGCGGCGGCAAGCGCCCCGGCATTCATGTTGTCCTCGTCCACCATTCTGATTTCCAGCGTCGCGGTGCGCCCGAGAATGGATTTGGCTTTCGTAGGGTCTTGCACGCCGGGCAGTTGCACCACGACTCGATCGGCGCCCTGTTGTTGAATCACCGGTTCGGCGACGCCAAGCTCGTTGATTCGATTATTAAGCGTTTGTATATTCTGTTTCAGCGCGAATTCCTGGGTGCGCTTTTGCGCCTCGGGTTTGAGCGTGGCTGTCAACGTCAGGTCCTCACCGCTGCCGCCATCGATGAGCGTGAGATCGGAAATTTGATCTTCGATCAGCTTTCGTCCCTTGGTGCGAGTGTCCGCGTCGCGAAAGCGCACCACGATGCCGGAGACCTCACGGCTGATTCCGGCATGACGAATGTTCTTGTCACGCATCTGCGTGCGTATGTCGCCGGTGAGGCTATCCATGCGTTTGGTGAGCGCCGCGCGCATGTCCACTTGCATCAGGAAGTGCACTCCGCCGCGCAAATCCAGTCCCAGGTACATTGGCAGGGCCCGGATAGCGGTCATCCAGTTGGGAGAATTAGACAAAAGATTGAACGCGACCGTGTAGGAGGGGTTATTCGGGTCGGGGACCAAGGCTCGCTCGATGGCGTCTTTTGCTTTGCCCTGGGTTTCGGTGTCGGCCAGGCGAACCTTGATCGAGGAGAGATCCAGGAAAATGCCGGTAGGCGCGATTCCTGCGGCTTTCAGCGCCTCCTCAACGCGGCTCTGAAGGGCGTTGTCAACCTTGGTGGTGGCACGCGCCGAAGATATCTGCACGGCGGGCGCCTCGCCGAACAGGTTGGGTACCGCATAGAGTGCGGCCAGCACCAGCAACGCTGCGACCAGCGAATAGACCCAGACAGGGTAACGGTTCATGAAATTGTGGCCATCCTGGATTGTTGGGCGATGCTGGCTTGCGTCGGCGTCAGCATCATCGGGCTAGGTCTAAACAGACCGCTCTGATACTTATACAGACCGCTACTTACATCGATTTGATAGTGCCCTTGGGAAGCAGCGTCTGAACTGCGAGTCGCTGTACGCTGATCTCCACGTTGGGGGAAACCTCAATGGATATATAGGCGTCCGTGACCTTGGTAATTTTACCCAGCAGCCCGCCCGCGGCGACGACTTCATCGCCTTTTTGCAAGGCCTCGGCCATCGTTTTGTGTTCCTTGGCGCGTTTCATTTGCGGGCGGATCATCATGAAGTAGAGCAACACGAACATCAGCACAATGGGCAGCATGCCCGCCCAACTGACTTCTCCGCCGGGGGCGGCACCTTGAGCAAATGCGGGGGATATCAACACGGTCTACCTCTTTTTTTGTCTAGTGGGATGAATTTCGTGCCGCGCGCGAATACCAATCGGCTGAGCAGGCTCGAAAAACGCAAAATTATAGTCTAGGGACGCGATCTATAAGAGACTAATTAGAAAGTAATACCAACTAAACCAATCGGGGGGGATATACAAGGGGGCGTAGTAGGCCCCCCTTGTACTCTCTATCTAAACAATGCCCCGGGAACGGTCCTGGGCGAATCGGGTCGCATAGGCGGAAAAGCTATCCGAGGTGATGGCGTCGCGCAGTTCCCGCATGAGTTGCTGGTAGAAGTAGAGGTTGTGAAGGGTATTTAGGCGCGCGCCGAGGATTTCGCCGGTTTTTTGCAAGTGGTGCAGGTAGGCACGCGAAAAGCTCCCACAGGTAGGGCAGCCGCAGGTCGAGTCCAGGGGACTGGTGTCACGCTGATAGCGTGCGTTGCGAATCTTGAGATCACCAAAGCGGGTAAATAACCAGCCATTGCGCGCGTTGCGCGTGGGCATGACGCAATCGAACATATCGATTCCGAGGCCTACCGCATGAACGATATCCTCGGGCGTACCCACGCCCATCAAGTACCGCGGGCGCGAGGACGGCAGACGCGGCGCGGTGTGGGCGAGAATGCGCCGCATGTCCTCCTTGGGTTCGCCGACCGAGAGGCCACCAATGGCGTAGCCGTCGAACTCCAGCCCCACCAGTCCAGCGAGCGAAGCATCACGCAAGCCCTCGAACATTCCTCCCTGAACAATACCGAACAAGGCATTGGAATTGCCCTGATGCGCGGATTTGCTTCGCGCTGCCCAGCGCAGCGACAATTGCATGGACGATTCGGTTTGTGATTCGGTAGCCGGGTGCGGCGTGCATTCATCGAAAATCATCACGATGTCCGAATTGAGCACACGCTGAATGCGCATCGACTCCTCGGGCGTGAGCATCAGCTTGTCGCCATTGATCGGCGAAGCAAAGCGCACGCCTTCCTCTGCGATGCTGCGCATGGCGCCCAGGCTGAATACCTGAAACCCGCCTGAATCGGTGAGGATGGGCGCTTCCCAGCCCATGAATCGGTGCAATCCGCCATGTGCTGCGACAACCTCCAAACCAGGTCGCAACCAGAGATGAAAGGTATTGCCAAGTACGATCTGAGCGCCAATTCCGTGCAATTCCGCAGGGCTCATCGCTTTCACCGCGCCGTAGGTGCCCACTGGCATGAAGGCAGGGGTATCCAATAGGCCATGTGCGAGGGTCAGGCGGCCGCGGCGCGCCAGACCGTCTTCATGCATTAAGTTGAAATTCATAGGTCTATCAAGTTGAAATTCATAGATTTATCAGGTTGAAATTCATAGATCTAAGCTGTCGATCAGCATGGCGTCGCCATAGGAGAAAAATCGGTATTGATTCTGGATCGCATGGGCATAGGCGTGCTGAATCTCGGCAACACCCGCGAACGCCGATACCAGCATGAGCAGCGTGGAACGCGGAAGATGAAAGTTGGTGATGAGGCGATCCACCACGCGAAACCGGTATCCAGGCAGAATAAAAAGCCGCGTCTCATCCTCGCCGCTGCGAATATCCAAGCTTGCCGGGGTTTGATCGATGGCCGCAGATTCAAGCGCGCGCATCGAGGTGGTACCCACGGCGATCACGCGACCGCCGCCTGCCTTGGCTTTCAATACCGCCGCACGCGTTTCCTCGGGGATGCAATAGCGTTCCAAGTGCATTTGGTGATCCTCCAGGCGCTCGGTGCGCACCGGCTGAAAAGTTCCCGCGCCCACGTGCAAGGTCAACCACGCCAGATCCACGCCACGCGATTTTAGTTGATCGAGCATAGCCCGATCAAAATGCAAGCCTGCAGTCGGCGCCGCGACCGCGCCGGATTGCCGAGCATAGACAGTCTGGTAACGCGCTTCGTCCTCGGGTGTTGGCTTGTGAGTGACGTACGGGGGTAGTGGTATCTCACCATGCCGATCCAGTAATGCATCCAGCGTTGCCTCGCCCGAAAATCGAAGCCGATAAAGGTCGTCGTCTCGGCCCAGGACTTCGGCGGAGATGCCTGCCTCGAATAGCAGTTTTGTCCCAGCTCGGGGTGCTTTGCTGGCACGCACTTGCGCGAGCGCCTCATGCTCGCCGATGACGCGTTCGATGAGTACTTCGATGCGTCCGCCGCTGGCTTTTTCGCCTTGCAGGCGTGCCTTGATGACACGAGTGTCGTTGAACACCAGAACATCGCCTGCGCGCAGAAGGTCGGGCAAATCCGCAAAAACCCGGTCGGTAAGGTTCTGGCCCGAAACATGCAAAAGTCGGCTTGCGCCGCGTACTGGCGGGGGAGACTGCGCGATCAGCGTCGCGGGAAGGTCAAATTCAAAATCGTGCGTGTTCACTGGCATCCGATATAATCCTGCCGCGCCGACTTCAGCGCGAAGTATTGTTGTTTGCGAAGTCGTGCCGAAATGGCGGAACTGGTAGACGCGCCGGACTCAAAATCCGGTTCCAGCAATGGAGTGTGGGTTCGATTCCCTCTTTCGGCACCATCAGCTGTATTTTAAGCGTGGCGGTGCTTGACGATTGACGTTGCGCAGAAAAATCAAAGGCCTATCGAATGGCTTTCACCCATCTGTGAGAAGTCCGCCAGCGAAAAACAGGCGGCTTTCAAGCCGTGTTGGATGCTGCGCAAGACATAGGTTAAAGTGGGTACGCTGCCCGACTTGGGGCGGTGGCAGTGAAACACTCCGCAGGTCGCTTGGCCACCCCAGGAGGTTTTTGAATGTTCGCGATTATCTATAAGACCGACGGCTTTCCAATCTGCTGCCAGATGGAGGGGGTCATTCCCGATCCGGTGGTGATCTGGACGAGCGAGGATGCCGCCAGGGCGTTTATCCAAAGCAAAGGTGGCGAGGCGGATTTTCAGCCTGTTGAAGTCACCGACCCGAATATGGAAAACCTTGCGAAGGCGGTTGGATGCGCGGTCGAGCAACTGACTATGGAGCCGTATCCGGGTTAAGTAAAACATCCGGGTTAAGTAAAACATCCGGGTCAGGCCGAGTACGCGGGCCAGATAGAATTAAGATCGACGAGATGCAATAGGAGCTGAGGCTCCTTTTTTCTTGGTGCGTAAGACGCCTGCTTGGTGATGAAACCGGCTCAGGCAAGCTGCATAGGAATATTGTCGCGCTTGGCCTTTATGCGATTGTGCTCGTCCACATACACGAGCTCAGGCCGGTAGCGTTGCAATTCAACTTCGTTGTAGACCGCGTAGCTGGCGATGATGAGAATGTCTCCCGGCGCGGCCTTGCGCGCGGCGGCGCCGTTGACGGATATGGTTCCTGAATTCTGCGTGGCGCGAATGGCATAGGTGGTGAAGCGCTCGCCGTTGGAGACGTTGTAAATGTCGATCTGCTGGTATTCGCGGATGTCGGCTGCGTCCAGCAATGTCTGGTCAATGGCGCAGGAGCCCTCGTAATTGAGCTCGGACTGCGTCACTGTGACGCGATGGACTTTCGACTTCAACATAGTGCGCTGCATTTCAACTCTCCACGAATACTGTCTACGGCAATTTAGTCACTTACGAGCTAAGTTTTGACATTTCTGGCAAAGAACCAGCATTTGAATAGGCTTTTAATACGTCCCGCTAAATTGTAGGTTTGCGCTTTTCCATACCTACAATTTAGCGGGTAAGGTGGCCTCAATGACACCCAGTTTGGTTCCGGTTCTGCCAGCTTAGTTTGCTTACGCGTTTGCTACACCAAGACCTCAAGGTTATCGATTAACCGCGTCGTTCCCAGCTTTGCTGCCGCCAGAATGACCAAGGCGCGATCGTGTTGCGACGGCGATTGTAGATCAGACTGTTTGCGCACTGCAACATAGTCAACATGCCATTGTTTTTCAAGCAGTTTCTGCTTCATTGTGGATTCCAGAGCAGCGAAATCGCGGCCCCCGGCGCGCAGCGCTGCCGCGATTCCCGTGAGGCCCGCGTACAGCTCTGTCGCTTGGGTGCGTTCTAGTGGCGACAGGTAGCCGTTGCGTGATGACAGTGCCAGACCATCTGCGGCGCGCACCGTCTCAGCGCGAATAATTGCTATCGGTATGGAAAGCTGGCGAACCATTTCGCTGACGATCATCAGTTGCTGATAATCCTTTTTGCCAAACAGGGCGGCATCAGCTTGCACCATGTTGAATAGCTTTGCCACCACGGTGGCGACTCCGCGAAAAAATCCGGGGCGAAATGCACCTTCCAGATTGTCTGCCATCGCGGGGGGTTGAACCGTAACGGTTTGTGCTTGTGGATAGAGCTCGCGTTCATCCGGCGCGAACAGCACGTCCACGCCGCAGGATGCAAGCGCCGCGCAATCCGATTCGAACGTGCGCGGATAACGATCGAAGTCTTCGTTGGGTGCGAACTGCAGGCGATTGACAAAGATGCTCGCCACCACGCAATCGCCATATTTCCTGGCATCGCGCGCGAGCGTCAAATGCCCTTCGTGGAGGTTGCCCATGGTGGGAACAAAGGCAATGCGCTTGCCGGTAGCCCTTACTTTGCCAAGGTATTCGCGCAATGGCGCGGTAGTGGCGATGATCTCCATATTAGGTGCCTTATGCGCTTATTTAGGTTGCTTATGCGCTTATTTAGGTTGCTTATGCGCTTATAGCTCAGAAACTATGTTCCGCCGCCGGAAAGCTACCGTCCTTTACGGCGCGCACATAGGCTTCGATGGCTCCCTTGATGCTGGTGGCGCCATGCATGAAATTGCGCACGAAGCGCGCCTTGCGACCGGGGTAGATGTCGAGCATGTCGTGCAACACCAGCACCTGACCGGAACAATCCGCGCCTGCGCCGATGCCTATGGTGGGCACCGCGCTTGCTTTGGTGATGCGCGCGGCGAGCGCGGCGGGTATGGCCTCCAAGAGCAGCATGTCGGCGCCGGACTCTTGCAGCAGGCGCGCCTCCTCCAGTAATCGCGCCGCGTCGTCGTCGTCGCGCCCTTGCACGCGATAGCCGCCGAATTTATTAACCGATTGCGGGGTAAGTCCGATATGCGCCTGCACCGGTATGCCGCGAGTCGCCAGGAATTCCACGGTGGCGGCCATGTGAGCGCCACCCTCGGTCTTCACCATGTTCGCGCCCGCTGCCATCAGGGTTGCGGCGCTGCGAAACGCCTGTTGCGGCGACTCCTGGTAACTGCCAAAGGGCATGTCGGCAACGACAAAAGCGGTATTCGTGCCGCGGGTAACGCACTGGGTGTGATAGGCAATATCGGCGAGCGTCACCGGCAAGGTCGAGTCGTGGCCTTGCAGCACCATGCCCAGCGAATCTCCGATTAACAGCGTTTCAACACCCGCAGACTCCAAAAGCGTGGCGAAGCTCGCGTCGTAGCAGGTGAGCATGGTGATCTTCGCGCCCTCAGTGTGCATTCGCTGCAGGCGATTCAAGGTGATGCGGCTCATGTGTGCCCCCCGATCATTAAAAGTCTTATTCACCCAGATTGAAGAATTCGCGCCCGCCGCGCATTGCGGCAATGCGTTCGATCAACAGATCCAGGTCACTATCGTTGCGAACGAAATTGAGTCGCTCGGAGTTGACAATCAGAATCGGGCCGTCGTCATAGTGATAGAAGTAGCGGCTGTAGCCTTCGGCGAGCAGCGCAAGATACTCCTCGCTGATTGGCCGTTCGTAGCTTGTTGCGCGCTCGCGCACCCGTTCAATCAGCGTCTCCGGCTGCGCCTGAAGGTAGATCACCAGATCGGGCCGCGGCGCCTGGGGTTTCAAGGTGTCGTAGATGGTCTGGTAGAGGTACAGCTCTTCGCCCGAGAGCGTGAGTCGCGCGAAAAGCGGGTCCTTCTCCAGTAGAAAATCAGACACTGTCAGGCTCTTGAACATGTCCAATTGTGAGAGTTCACGCAATTGGTTGACGCGTTGAAACAGAAAAAACAATTGTGTCGGCAAGGCGTAGCGCGGCATGTCCTGGTAGAAACGCGCCAGAAACGGATTCTGTTCGGGGCGCTCTAATAACATGGCGGCGCCCAGCCGTTCGGACAAACGCCGCGCGAGGCTGGTCTTGCCCACGCCGATGGGGCCCTCGACGACGATAAAGTGATATTTGGACAGCGACATTGAACGGTGCCTGGAGACGATTCAGCTCGATTGGTGATCAGCTCACGGGGGTGAACCTGTCAATGATACACAAGGAAAATGCTGAACTAGGCGGGGGCTATTCGGCGCACTGCCTGTTCGGCCAGCCCCGTTAGCAGCAGGGCAGCCGGGCCGTGCCCTGGAATCTCCACCTCGGGCGCGATTTCCACCAAAGGTTCCAGCACGAAGCGGCGCAGATGCATGCGTGGATGAGGAATTTGTAATTCGGGATGTTCAATTGAGATTGTGTCGTACAAAAGCAGATCCAGATCGAGTGTGCGCGGCGCGTTCTGAAACGAGCGCTCGCGGCCATTCTGCGACTCCAGATCGAGCATCCATCGCAACAGATTGCCGGGGCTGTGAACGGTGTCGATCATCGCCACGGCATTGATGTATTCGGCCTGCCCTGGTGCGTCCACGGGCGCGCTGGCGTAGAGCGAGGAGGCAGCCACAAGTTTGAGATCCGGGCTGTCACGGAGGGTTAGTAGTACGGCGTGTATCCGTCCCACTGGATCGCCCAGGTTTGCGCCCAGGCTAAGAAATGCGCGATGCATGCCGATCATGCGCCGCGTTCAGGGCACCAGCGGCGGCGCCTGCGGTTTGCGCTTGCGCCGGCGCCGCGTGCCTCCCTTATCGCTATCCGGGGGTTCCACCAGCATTTCCAGTTGCTCGACGTGGGGAACGCTTTGAAAGCGCTCCCACCATTGCCCAAGTTCCATCGGGACTTCACCGCTTTTCGCGCGTAAAACCATAAAATCGTAAGCGGCGCGAAAGCGCTCTTGCGTGAGCGTTGCGAATGGGCGTTTGCCATGGCGCTGCTCGAAGCGCGGCTGTAACAGCCAGATTTCCTTCATGATGGTGGTGAAGCGCCTTGGGATCGCGAGTTTTTCGGTTTGCGCGTCCAGCACTTCGTCCATGCATTTGTGCAGGGCAGGAACGGGATGCCCGCCTTTGGCGCATTCGGTGCGCCACGCCGCGAGCACCTCGTGCCAGAACAGCGCCGCGAATAAAAAGGCCGGCGACACGGGTTTGCCTTCGAGGGCGCGTCTGTCGGTGTCCTCGAGCGCAAGATTGACGAAGCGCATACCAAGGGGTTGTTCCAGGATCACATCCAGAAGCGGCAGCACGCCGTGGTGCAGCCCCTCTTCGCGCAGATGGTGCAGGGTATTCTTCGCGTGGCCGGAGAGCAGAAGCTTGAGCATTTCATCGAAAATGCGCGCGGGCGGCACGTTTTCAATGAGTTTTCCGAGTGATCGGATCGGTGCGCGCGTGGCATCCTCGATCGTGAATCCGAGTTTCGCGGCAAACCGCACCGCGCGCAGCATGCGCACTGGATCTTCGCGGAAGCGCTCCTTCGAGTCACCGATGATTCGGACCAATTTGTTTTTCAGATCCTTGATTCCGCCGTGGAAATCGACCACGGTTTCATTTGAGGCATCGAAATAGAGCGCGTTGGTGGTGAAGTCGCGGCGCGCCGCGTCCTGCTCGCGCGTTCCATAGGCGTTGTCGTGCAAGACCCGGCCATGCTCGTCCTTGTCCTCGGCCGCGCCGGAGCGAAAAGTCGATACCTCCACGGTCTCCGCACCGAACATCACATGGGCGATCTTGAAACGCCGGCCGATCAGGCGCGAACGCCGGAAAAGCTTATGCACTGTCTCGGGGGGCGCGCTAGTGGCCACATCGAAGTCCTTGGGCGGTACGCCGAGGATCAAATCGCGCACCGCGCCGCCGACCACATAGGCTTCATGCCCGGCTGCTTGCAGGGTGTCGCAAACGCGTAGTGAACCCGAGGAGATCTGCTCGCGGCTGATGCCGTGGCGGGATTTTGGGATGATTTTCGGCCCGGCCTTCTTGTCCAAGCCCAGTACCCGGCGGATAAATTTTTTAATCAATGGTTCTTTGCATTGAAATTGCCTTTGTGTCTATGCACCAGAGGTGCTTTCCCTATGCGCAACAGGTGTCTTGCACCAACAGCGCTTCGAAGTTTAACCCAATTCAACGACGATTCTTTCTTAATAAGAGCAAAAGCAACCTAAGCGAAGTGCGTAAGCGACCTAAGTCGGCGGAGCCGGGACCAAACAGGGTTTCATTGAGGCCACTTTTCCCGCAAATTTGTAAAGTTGCAAAAGGCGGAACTGTACAAATTTTCGGGACGTATGCAAACTCTGATTCTTTGCCAGAATTGTCAACACGCAGCCGGTAACTGACAGCGCTATTTCAGGCTGAGAATTTGCCATTGGTGGTCCCGGGCCGCTTGAAGAAGGATCGGATCCGGATCGACCGCCACGGGACGTGTGACGCGTAGAAGCAAGGCCAGGTCGTTCTGCGAATCGCTGAAAAAGGCGCTTTCATCGAAGCTGGCCAATGCCAGGCCTTGCCCAGCAAGCCAGGCCTCAAGCCGGGTGATTTTGCCCTCGCGAAAGCACGGAGTTCCAGCGGGTTTGCCGGTGAACTGGCCGTCGCGCGCCTCGGGTTCGGTGGCGATCAGGTGTTCAACGCCAAAAGCGGCGGCGATCGGCGCGGTGATAAAAGAATTGGTCGCGGTGACAATAGCGCACAGGTCACCGCGCTTCTGGTGCAAGTCGACCAGGGCGCGTGCCCGATCGAGCATGATCGGCTCGATACGGCTTTTCATGAAGCGCGCATGCCAGGCGTCCAATTGCGAGCGCGGATAACGAGCCAAGGGCGCAAGCTGAAAATCCAGGAATTCAAATATATCGAGTGTTCCCGCCTTGTACTGGTCGTAGAAAAAATTATTGCGCACCTCGTAGATGTCGCGCTCCAGCACTCCCTCGCCGATGAGAAACTGCGCCCACTCGTAATCGCTGTCGCCATCGAGCAGGGTATTGTCCAGGTCAAACAGGGTGAGATTCATCTATTGGATTGCCTTCTAGTTGCGCTCAGGTTCTTGATCGCCGAATTTCGATTGCATGTTCGATTGCATGCTTTGCCGAAGCAGCGGCAGGGTGATGGCGCGTTTGGTGCGTAGGGAATAGTGATCCATGGCGTCGATCGCGGCAATGAGCGAACCCAGGTCGCGGGCATAGTGGGCGAGCAGGTAGTTAATGATTTCCGGGGCGAGCACCAGGTCGCGTTGGCTCGCATGCGCCATCAATACGCTGTGTTTTTGCGCTTCCGTCAAAGGGCGCATTTGCATGACCACGCCCGAGGCGATGCGTGTGCGTAGATCCTCCCTCAGGGCCAGGTCGGTGGGTGGCAGGTGGCCGGCGCCGAGGATCACCCCGCCGCAGGAACGCATGCGGTTGTAGGCATCGAACAGGGCGGATTGCGCCGCGCCATCGAGTTTTTCGACATCGTCCACCACCAGCAGTCCTGGTTCGTTGGCAATGGCTATGTCGTCGGTGCGAAGGTGTTGCGAGTGCATGCCACGCAGTCCCGCGGCATGCACTGCGGCGCGAAGCAAGTGCGTTTTTCCGCAACTGGGCGAACCCCATAGAAAAAGCACGCCATTGCCATCGTCCAGGACCGCTCGCAATGCAAGCAGAGCCGCGGCATTGCCACCAGCATGGTAATTATCGAGCGTCGGCTTGGGAGCGGGCGCGAGTTCCAGAACCAGTTGTTCCACGGGGGCTATGATCGTTTGTAGAGTTCGCTGCCAAGGTAGCCGCCGCGCAACTTGCGCAAAGCTACCAGCAGCACCGCGCTTGCGGGTAGCGCGATCAGAAGGCCGGCAAAGCCGAACAATTGGCCAAATGCCAGTAAGGCAAAAATCACCGCCACCGGATGCAGGCCGATGCGCTCGCCCACCAGCTTGGGTGTAATGAAATTGCCTTCCAGCGCCTGGCCAATGCCAAACACCACCCATACCCACACTACGCCGGGCAAATCCTGAAACTGCAAAGCGGCCGCGAGCGTGGCCAGCAAAAATCCGATGGCCGCGCCTACGTAGGGAATGAACACCAGGGTTCCGGTCATGATGCCGATGGGCAAAAAGAATTCCAGTCCCGCGATCCACAGCCCGACTGTATAGAAACTGGCCATGACGAGAATCACCAGTATTTGTCCGTGCAGGTATTCGCCCATCGCGTTATCCGCCTCATGCATGAACTCATTGACTTTGGTGTGCCAGGCGCGCGGGATCAGCGCATCGGCTCGCGCGTGCATCGTTTCCCAGTCGCGCATCAGGAAGAACTGCAGCACCGGCGTGAGCACCAGATTGGTGACCAGACCAAGCAATCCCAGCCCCCCCAGGCGAAGGGAATTGATGGCTTTTACACCGAGGCCTTCGGAGTTGGCGATGGCCTCGGTAGCGGCCGCTTTGATACTGGCCGGATCAAAAGATACGTTCATGCCCAGGCGCGCTGATAGCCATGGCGCGAGTGTTTCGTTCAGCTTGTCCAGCAGCGCGGGAAGTTGATCGGAGAGCAGCCGGATTTCCTTGATGAATAGAGGCAGCAGTGCCAGAGCGAGCAATAGCAGCAATAAGGCCTCGAGCAACAGAACCACGACCACGGCCAGAGTACGCGGCATCCATTTGCGCGTGAGCCAGCGTACTAGCGGTTGACAGATGTAGGCCATCACCGCTGCGAGAATGAAGGGCATTAATATCGGCCCGAGCAGGTGCAGCATTGTCAATGCCATGATGGCGATGGCAAACCAGATCATGGCGCGTCGGTTGGCGGAGGATAGGGGCATCATCTGGTCTAAAATACGCGTCTGAGAGTTGTAAGCGTTTGAGAGTTGCACTTTAACATTTCAGACTTTAATAGTCGCAACCCGGTGATACCTTTTCGTGACTGGTTCCAAATTGCCAAACTCCGATTCGCCAAAACTCAATTCGCCGGCCTCAATGACTTATCGCGACGCCGGCGTCGATATTGACGCCGGTGATGCCCTGGTCGAGGCGATAAAACCATTTGCGCGGCGCACCCAGCGGCCTGAAGTACTTGCGGGCATAGGCGGGTTCGGCGCGCTGTTCGAAATTTCGAAAAAATATCGTGAGCCGGTGCTGGTTTCGGGCACCGACGGCGTCGGAACAAAATTGAGGCTAGCCTTCGATTTAAAGCGCCACGACACCGTAGGCATCGATCTGGTGGCGATGAGTGTCAACGACATCCTTGTGCAGGGTGCGGAGCCGCTTTTTTTTCTGGATTACTTCGCCTGCGGCAAGCTGGATGTGGCGGTGGCCACCGAAGTGGTGCGCGGTATCGCCCGCGGTTGCGAACTGGCCGGATGTGCGTTGATTGGCGGTGAGACCGCGGAGATGCCGGGCATGTATCCGGCGGGGGAGTATGACCTTGCTGGATTCGCCGTCGGCGTGGTGGAGAAAAGCCGCATCATCTCGGGGAAAACCATCGCTCCCGGGGACGTGCTGCTCGGCCTTGCTTCGAGCGGCGCGCACTCCAATGGCTACTCGCTCGTACGCCGGATTCTGGAACGCTCAAAGCCTGATCTCGATGGTGATTTTCACGGCCGCAAACTGGCCGATGTTGTTATGGAACCGACGCGAATTTATGTGAAACCGCTGCTTGCGCTGATAGCGGCTATGACGGTCAAAGGCATGGCACATATCACTGGCGGGGGCATCGTGGAAAACGTGCCGCGTGTCCTGCCTGATGGTGTTTGCGCGCGAATCAGCAAGTCCTCCTGGCCGATGCCGCCTTTATTTATCTGGTTGCAGCAGGAGGGTGGCGTGGCGGAGGCGGAAATGCACCGCGTGTTCAATTGCGGAATCGGCATGGTGGTGATTGTGTCGAGCGCGGATGCTGCGGCTGCCAAGGGCTTGCTCGAGACTCAGGGTGAAATCGTCTATGTGTTGGGCGAAATCGCGGCGCGAGCGCAGGGCGAAGCGCCAGTGGAGATGGTGGCCTAAACTCCGGCATGGGTGATCGTCAGGTCAAATGTCACCAAAGAAATGTTACGCCAGGCGAACCCATGGGCATGGGCAAGGTAATGGGCAAGTTCAGCGATGGCAAATGGAGGCAGATATGGACAATGCCGTAATTGATACTGAGCAAAAACAAGTCAATGGCCCACCCAGGCTGCGCCAATTCGCGCATGTGAGCGTGCCTTGCCGCGATCTGGAGGAGGGTAAACTTTTTTACACCAAAGTCCTGGGCGCGCAAATGCACATCGAGGAGAAGAGCTTCGCGTCGTTCAAACTGGCCGGCGTGGACGTCGGTATTGGCGCAGAGGGCTGCTCCTTCATCGAGACAAGCGCCGAATATCCGCACTTCGCTTTTTATGCGAGCGCAGACGAAATGCTGCACATGAAAGCCTGGCTCACCCGCTGCGGCATTCCCAGCTCCAACTTCTGGACGCGCGGCGGTGTGGAGGCCTTGATGTTTTTTCGCGATCCATCGGGCAACATGATCGAGCTTTTTTGCCTCACTGGTTTCAAGGGCGCAGAAATGCTCCCGCGCGGCCCGGCGCGCGGACATGGCACGGCTGTGGATATTGAATCGCTGCGCTATACGAGTTGGAAATTGCCGGAATGAAGCGTCGCACGGCCCTGTGGGCGACGCGCGCGCCACAGGCGCAAAAATCACCAGGCGGGTCGGGAGAATGCTACCCGGCGCGGGCACCAACATTGCGGGAAAATGGCCGACGATAGACATTTGAGCAACACTGTATATTCTCTCCGGTGCTAAATGGTGTTGAGTAGCAGGCAATTTCGCGACCTTGGATGCATTCTAGGAATCGAGGCTCACATGCATACATGCAAAAGAATGGCTCAAAGTCTTGCCCTTGCCATGGGGTTGATGGGGCCGATATTTGCATTAGCCAATCCACCGGATTCCTCGCAGATCTCGCCTTTGGGAGATCCCGCATGGGTGGCCTCCTTGAGTGGTCCTGATTTTTCAAGACCGGCAATGAATATCGGTAAATTCGAAGTCACTGTGGCCAACGTGCCGCGATCTGGAGGCACGGGTGGCAACGATAGGCTCCCGGACAGCACCCAGCGACGCGGCGATTCCACGGTGCGCAATGGTCAAATCTTGAACAATGGCCGCGTGTACCTGATTGGCGCTGAACGTTTCACGCTCAGCAAAGCTGGCGCGATTTTGCTCGCGCCAGGTCGCGCAGCGGAACTGGGCGATTTGCGCGTGCCCTTCGTGCGGGTTTATGTGTCGGCGCCCTCGGGCAGCGCGCTGGATGTCGACCGGCTGGTGAGCCAACGTCCGACGATTGGGATGTTCAATGCCCTGTTCGCGCCGGCGCTCGCGCGCAGAGGCGATTCAGGCGCAAGCGCTATTGCGTCGCTATCGGCGCCGGAGGCCGCAAGCGGCAGTGTGGGGGTGACGGCCGTGGCGCACACCGCCTCCTTGCCAAGCATAGCCGAGGTAAGGGTCGCGGCCTACGCCGCCCCGGTGGCGGAGGGTTCGGTGGTCTTGCTTCCCATTCCAAGGGCGCAAGTCGAAGAGAGGGTGCTCATCGCGTTTGCCGCGCCTGTCGAGGACAGGTCGGGAAATTGGATTTCGATACCCCTGGCTTCGGTGGAGGATAAAAGCTTTGTTGCGTTTGTCGCGCCGGTTGAGGAGCGATCCGGTCTTCTTGCAGCCATTCCGCCTGCGTCGGTTGAGGATCGAAGCTTTGTCGCGTTTGCCGCACCGATACTGGTGGTCGCGGCAAAAGATACCGCGCAGACGCGTGTCGAGGCACGAGACCTTGCGCCGATTCCGGTGAGGCTTGCCGCGATCCACAAGCGCATCCCCAGTGTCATGATTGATCGCAAGGGCGGTTTCTTCTTCATGTAGAAAACTCGCCAGACGTACCACGGTTTTTCCACTTTTCCACTTTTCCGCTTTTTGCTTGCTTGGATCATCGTGAGTCCCCGGTTCCGGGCCCGCGAAAAAAACAGGGGTGTAAAATCGTCGGAGCTTTTCACGGCGACCCAATGATCCACCCTAGCTTCGTCCATTTGCGTTTGCACACTGAGTATTCGATTACCGACAGTGTGCTTCGGGTCGACCAAGCCGTGCGCTCGGCATTCGATGACACCATGCCTGCGCTCGCGATCACCGATCTCGCCAACATGTTCGGCATGGTGAAGTTTTATAAAGCGGCGCGCGCCGCGGGTATCAAACCCATCATCGGTTGCGATGTTTGGATCACCAACGAGACCGAGCGGGACAAGCCGTTTCGCGCCTTGTTGCTGGCGCAATCGCGCAATGGCTACCTGCGATTATCCGAGTTGCTGTCGCGCGCATGGCTATCAAACCAGCATCGTGGTCGCGGCGAGATTAAAAGGCATTGGTTCGAGGAGGGCACAGATGGCCTCATCTGCCTCTCCGGGGCGCAACAAGGCGAGATTGCCGTGGCGATGCTCTCTGGTAACACGCAGGCGGCATCGACGCTCGCCGCCACCTGGGGAGCATTATTCCCGGGCAGGTTTTACCTGGAAATACAGCGCGCCGGCATGGCGCAATCGGAAACCTGGCTGAAAGGCGCCATCGCCCTGGCGGGCAAGTTCGATCTGCCGCTGGTGGCCACCCACCCGGTGCAATTCGTGACGCCTGATGAACACACAGCGCACGAAGCACGTGTGTGCATCGCCGAGGGCTATGTGCTGGGCGATCGGCGCCGTGTGCGTGCGTACACGCCGAAATGTTACTTTACCTCGCAGGCGGAAATGGCGACCTTGTTCGCCGACATTCCGGAGGCGCTCGCCAATAGTGTCGAGATTGCTCGCCGCTGCAATCTGGAACTCGAAATGGGCAGGTCCAAGCTGCCCCTGTTTCCAACGCCCGAAAAAGTGAGCCTGGACGATTATCTATTGCAGCAGGCCCAGGCCGGTTTGGTGTCGCGATTGCAGCATCTCTATCCTGATGCAGGGGCGCGCTCCGATGCGGCGCCGCGCTACCAGGAGCGCCTGGCGTTCGAGGCGAAGACCATCGTTGCCATGGGTTTTCCGGGTTACTTCCTGATCGTGGCCGACTTCATCAATTGGGCCAAAACGTATCGCGATGGGCGTTTTCCCAATGGCATTCCTGTGGGGCCGGGCCGCGGTTCGGGCGCGGGTTCGCTGGTGGCATATTCTCTGGGGATCACCGATCTCGATCCGCTGCGCTACAAGCTTTTGTTTGAGCGATTCCTGAACCCTGAGCGGGTGTCGATGCCCGACTTCGATATTGACTTCTGCCAGGAGGGGCGCGATCTGGTTATCGACTACGTGCGCGACAAATACGGCCGCGATTCGGTGTCGCAGATCGCCACCTTCGGCACTATGGCCTCCAAGGCAGTGGTGCGCGACGTGGCCCGAGTGCTCGAATGGCCCTATAGCCGCGCCGATGAGTTGGCGAAATTGATTCCATTCCAACCGGGCAAGACCATCACGCTGCGCCGGCGCACCGACAAGAACGACACGCAGACTGTCTATGCGCGCGAAGTCGAGCCGCAAATCAACCAACGCGAAAAGGACGATGAGGAAACGCGGCAGTTGCTGGAGCTCTGCATGCAGTTGGAGGGCCTGGCGCGCAACGTCGGCATGCATGCGGGCGGGGTGCTGATTGCGCCCGGGAGGCTCTCCGATTTTTGTCCCTTGTACGTGGCGCAAGGCGCCAGTAACACCATCTCGCAATTGGATAAGGACGACGTCGAGGCCATGGGACTGGTGAAATTCGACTTCCTTGGTCTCACCACGCTCACCATCCTCGATTGGGCGACGCGGCATGTGCGCCGACTGCACGATCCGAAATTCGACCTGAACGCAATCCCGCTCGATGATTTGAAGCCCTACCAACTATTTACATCGGCCAATACCAGCGCCGTGTTCCAGTTTGAATCGCGTGGCATGAGGGACTTGCTCAAGCGCGCCCGTCCCGACCGATTCGAGGACATCATCGCCTTGGTGGCGCTGTATCGCCCCGGGCCGATGGATTTGATCCCTGATTTTTGCGAGCGTAAGCACGGCAGGCAAGCGGTCAACTATCCTGACCCGCGTGTCGAAACGATTCTAGCGGAGACCTACGGCATCATGGTCTACCAGGAGCAGGTAATGCAGATGGCGCAGATCATCGGCGGCTACTCATTGGGTGGCGCCGATTTGCTACGCCGCGCCATGGGCAAGAAAAAGGCCGAGGAAATGGCCGAGCAGCGCGACATCTTCGCCGCGGGCGCCGCGGGAAATGGTTTGAGCGGGCACAAGGCGAGCGAAATATTCGACCTGATGGAAAAGTTCGCGGGATATGGCTTTAACAAATCCCATGCCGCGGCCTACGCTCTGGTCGCGTATCAGACCGCGTACATGAAGGCGTACTTTCCATCGGCCTTCATGGCGGCCAACTTGTCTGCGGTGATGGACGATACCGACAAGCTGCATCAGTTCACCGAGGATACGCGGGCCAATGGCATCAAACTTCTGCCCCCCGATGTCAACCAGGGGATTTATCGATTTGATCCGGTGGACGCGAGCAGCATTCGATATGGCCTGGGCGGGATCAAGGGCACAGGCGAATCGGCGATCACAGCGCTCATTGCCGAGCGTGAAAAAAATGGCCCGTTCACCGACTTATTCGATTTTTGCCGCCGTAGCGACCGGCGCATTGTTAATCGGCGCGCGGTCGAGGCGCTGGTGCGCGCCGGCGCGTTCGATTCCTTGCTCGACAATCGCGCGAGCCTCCTGGCCACCGTGGGCATCGCCATGGAAGCTGCTGAGCAAGCCGAGCGTGCAGCGGGTCAGGCGAGTCTTTTTGGGGGCTCTGACGAGGCCGCCAACGCCGTATTGAAGTCCGTGGAGACGCAGCGCTGGAACCAACCCGATCAATTGCGCGAGGAGAAACTCGCCCTTGGCTATTACTTTTCCGGCCACCCCTATGATTTCTACGCCAAGGAAATCAGCGGATTCGTCAAGGGCAGACTGGCTGATCTGAGCTCGCCGGTGGAGAGCACCCTGCTCGCGGGCATCATCGTCTCCACACGCATGCTGCAAACGCGCCGCGGTCGCATGGTGGTGTTGGTGCTCGATGACGGCACTGCGCAGATTGAGGTCACCGCGTTCACGGAGGTCTATGACGCATCGCGCGATCACATCAAGGAAGATGCCCCGGTAATCATCCAGGGCAAGGCCAGCATGGATCAGTTCAGCGGTGGATTGCGTGTCGAGGCGAAGCGAATCATCGATCTGGCGACGGCGCGAAGCCGCTACGCGCGTCTGATGCGCCTGTCGCTCAACGGCAATGCCTCTGCCGCCGGCGCGGCAAGCGCGACGCGATTGAAGAAGATGCTCGAGCCGTATCGAAACGGCAATTGCCCCGTGGCTATACATTACGAGAACGACGGCGGCATTGTCGATATGCGCCTGCCCGATGACTGGCGCGTCAGTCCCGACGACAATTTATTGAAAGAACTTCGCAGCTGGCTGCAGCCGGAGAACGTTGAAGTGCTGTTTTCATGAGGTTTAATAGAAAGCTCTGATACTGACCAGACCGCTCTGATACTGACCAGACCGCTCTGATACTTATATTTTTTACCGACCTCAGCCGGGGTAGCCGAAATTAAATAGGGTGTTATTGAGGCCGCCTTTCCCGCCAAAATGTAGCGTTGCAAAAAGCGCAACTTTACAAATTAGCGGGATGTATTCAAACCCTGGTTCTTTGCCAGAACTGTCAACATTTCAGCTTGTGTAAGTGACTAATTTCGAAACTTTTTCATTGGGCAATAGTGAATGGATAGCAAGATAGACATCCCTGTCATGCCTGGGCAAACCGCCGCAGGACAGGCGGCGCCGTCCCCGCGAGCGCGTCGCCGCAAGAAGCGCTCCGGGTTTGTTTGGATCAGCGCGCTTCTGATTCTCTCCGCCGTGGCCGGTGGAGGCTGGTATGCGTGGAAGACCTGGTACGCAACGGATGCCACGCGTGAGCGTGTCGCCACGGCCACCGTGCAACGCGGTGATCTTGAAGACGCGGTTACCGCCACCGGCACGCTGCAGCCACGCGATTTTGTCGATGTTGGCACCCAGGTCTCAGGCCAGTTGAAAGTGTTGAAGGTGGCCATAGGCGATACCGTGAAATCAGGTGACCTGCTCGCCGAGATCGATCCAACGGTGTTTCAATCGCGCGTCGATGCCAATCAGGCGCAGTTGCGCAATCAACAGGCGCAGTTGCGCGACAAACAATCGCAACTCGCCCTGGCCGAGTCGCAGCAGGAGCGCCAGCGTGGTTTGATGAAAGAGAACGCCACCACCGCCGAGGCGCTGCAAAGCGCGGAGGCTTCGGCGCGTTCGATTACCGCGCAGATCGATTCGATACGCGCGCAGATGCAGCAAACCGAATCCAGCCTGCGCGGTGACGAGGCCAATCTGGGTTACACCAAGATTTTTGCACCTATGTCGGGCACGGTCGCCTCGCTCCCCATCAAGCAGGGTCAGACGCTCAACGCCAACCAGCAGGCGCCTGTAGTCCTGCGCCTGGCCGATCTTTCGGTGATGACGGTGCAGGCGCAGGTATCGGAGGCCGACGTGCCCAAGCTCAAAGTCGGCATGGAGGTGTATTTCACCACCTTGGGCGGCGACACTCGGCGCTGGTATGGCACGCTTCGCCAGATCAATCCCACGCCGAACGTGGTTAATAACGTGGTGCTCTACGACGCCTTGTTCGATGTGCCCAATACCACCAGTGAGTTGATGACGCAGATGACGGCGCAGGTATTTTTCATCGCTGCGTCTGCGCGCGATGCGGTGTTCGTGCCGATCACTGCGCTGCGGCCGGTGGGCGGTGGTGGGCGCCGCGCAGGCGCCAAGGAGGAGGGCGCTGGTACGGAAAAAGCCAATGCGGCCAATGCGAGCGGCGCCAAGGCCGATAGCACCAAGGCCGAGGAGGGCAAGGGCAGCGCGGAAGGTCGGGGTGAAGGCAGGCGGCGTGGCGAGGGGCTTCCGAGTGGCGACGAAAAAGGGCGTGCGCAAGGCAAGCGAGATGGCGCGGATTCCGCCGTGGCCAGTCCGGCGGCGAAAAAGGGCGGGGCGCCAGGCAAAGGGGAGGGTGGCGTGCGCTCAGGCGATACGCGAGCTTCCCAGGATCCACGTGGTCAGTTCGCTAATGGACGCGCCATGGTCCGGGTAGCCAAGGAAGACGGCAGCGTCGAGGATCGCGAAGTGAAGGTCGGCATGATGAATCGCGTTTCTGCGCAAATTCTGGAAGGCTTGCAACCCGGAGAACAGGTTCAGACTGGCGGGCGACCGGGTGGTGCCGGCAAAGGCGGCGGTGCAGGCAAGGGCGGCGGCGCGCCCAAGTTCGCCGCAAAAATATAACGAAAGCGCGGCCAGCCATGAAACGAGACCCCGAACCCCGAATCGAACCCGAAATGGCGCAGACGCCGCCGTTAATTGAACTCGTCGATGTCACCAAGACCTATCGTAGCGGCGAGCTTGCGGTGCGGGTGTTGCACGGCGTTTCGCTGAAAATTTATTCCGGTGAATTCATCGCCATCATGGGCGCGTCCGGTTCCGGGAAAACCACGCTCATGAATATTCTGGGCTGCCTGGATCGTTGCACCACCGGCAGCTATCGCTTCATGGGTGAGGACGTCTCCGATCTCGATCGCGATGAATTGGCGCGTCTGCGCCGCGAGGCATTCGGTTTCGTGTTCCAGAGCTATAACCTGATCGCCACGGCCACGGCAGTTGAGAACGTCGAAGTGCCTGCGGTGTATTCGGGAATGTCGCCGTCCGATCGCGAGTTGCGTGCCGAGCAGTTGCTGGAGACCCTGGGCCTGGGTGATCGGCTCGATCACCGCCCCAATCAGCTCTCCGGCGGCCAGCAGCAGCGCGTGTCGATCGCGCGGGCATTGATGAATGGCGGGCGCATCATCCTCGCCGATGAACCGACAGGTGCGCTGGATACAAAGAGCGGCGCCGAGGTCATGAACCTTCTTCGTGAACTCTCGCGCCGTGGCCATACCATCATCCTGATCACCCACGCCGCCGAAGTGGCGCGCGAGGCGCGGCGCATCATAGAAATTCGCGATGGCAATATCATCGCCGATCCCGGGCCGCAAGCGGCGTTGGAGGGCACACCCGAATTACCTGTCCCGGAGGATCGCGAAATCCCCTTGATTGCGGGGTTCTTCGAAGCTGCGAAAACCGCGGTGCGCGCCTTGCGGGCGAATCTTTTTCGCACCGTGCTGACACTTCTGGGCATCGTCATCGGCGTGGGTTCGGTGATCACCATGCTCGCGGTGGGCGATGGCGCGCGCAAGGAGGTGATGGATCGCATCAGTTCCCTGGGCGTCAATCTGCTGCTGGTGCGGCCCGGCGCGGCGAATCGGGGCGGCAAGGGCGGGGGTATCTCCACCCTGATCCCTGACGATGCCGAGGCATTGTCGAGATTGCCCAATATTCTCGCTGCTGTGCCTGAGATGGGGGGCGGTGTGACGGTGCGATTTGGCAATGTCGACTACCAGACTTCGGCCACCGCGACTTCGGAGTCGTTCCCGATCGGCCGCAACTGGTCGCTGTCCGCCGGCACTTTCTTTTCGGCCAATGATGTACGCGAATATTCTTCGGTGGTGGTGATCGGCCAGACGGTGGCCGATACCCTGTTCCCCCGAGGCACTGACCCGATAGGCAAATACATCATGGTGGAGAATATTCTTTGCCAGGTGATAGGCGTGATGTCGATCAAGGGCGCGACGCCCTTTGGCGCCGATCAGGACGACACGGTGCTGGTGCCACTCACCACCGGGGGACTGCGTCTGTTTGGCCGGCGCCATCTTCGAACCATTACCGTCGCGGTGGACGACACCACGCAAATCGATGAAACCCAGGAGGCGGTCACCAACCTAATGCTGGAGCGGCACCGCACCAACGATTTTTTCATTCGCAACATGGCCTCCTATATCGAGACGGCTTCCGAGACGCAGAACACGTTGACACTGCTGCTTGGCGCGGTGGCGGCGATCTCACTCCTGGTGGGCGGCATCGGCGTGATGAACATCATGCTGGTCTCGGTGACAGAGCGCACTCGCGAAATCGGTATCCGCATGGCCACGGGCGCTCGCACCCGCAACATCATGCAGCAGTTCCTCACCGAGGCGCTGGTGGTATCCTCGCTGGGCGGGGTGCTCGGCGTCGTGGGGGGGCTGGGCACCGCCGCGATAATTCAGGGCTTCGGCAAATCGGTGGTGTATTCGCCTGGGCCGGTGCTGCTCGCTTTTGGCTGCGCTTTTTTCACTGGATTGATTTTCGGTTACATGCCGGCGCGCAAGGCCTCGCGGCTGGACCCGGTGGTGGCGTTGTCGGCGGAATGATGATGAATCGTCATTCACGGGGAAAGCTTCAGAACGGGGAAGCGACTTGGTCGCTTCCCATTCGAGGGAAAACTCGGAACAGGAAAAGAGGGACTCCCCTCTTTCCCCGTAACCTTTTTCTCCCCGTGCTTCGAACCGCAGTGAATGGGTATGTGCTCGTTGGCACAATGCTGATTTCGTTATTGGCGGGGTGCGCGACGCAGAATGCGCCGCCGCCGGGGCATGGCGTGGTAATGCCGGGCAGCTACGCGAATGCGAATCCAGGTGAGAGCGGCAAGCTCAGCGATCAATGGTGGAAGGGTTTTGGCTCC
>CAMDFL010000013.1 GCA_945897475.1 Bordetella parapertussis | reverse complement strand
CACCACTTCATGGCGTTCTACCTGGAGCGCGCCCGCGCGGAAGTGTTTCTTGCCGAGGGCAAGCTTACCGAGGCCGAAGCCGCATACCGCAAAGCCCTGCGCGAAATCGATGCTGACGAGCCGGATCAGAAGGCGCGGGCGAGCAAGGGTTTGCCGCAACCCTCCGAGGAGCGTAGCCAGGCCAGCCGTGCGTTTGTGATGCGCCGGCTTGCGTCGGTTCTGCTGCGCACCGGACGCCTGGGCGAAGCCGAGACCAATATCCGCGGGGCATTGAAGATTTCTCTGGAACAGGCGGGGCGCTTCTCCACCGATTCCGTGAGTAACATGCAGACCTTCGCGTACATCCTGCTGGAGCAAGGCCGCTTTGCCGAAGCCACCCTGATGTCCCGCGAAGCGCTCAAAAGTCTCGAAGGCAGCGGCGCGCCGCCGCAGTCCTTGCCGGCGATCGGTGCGCGCAGGGCGCTCGGCGCGGCCCTGGTCGCAAACAGCGAATGGGGCGAGGCGATAACCCGTTTCGAGGCGCTGCGCGCCAGCCTTGCGAATGATCCGCAGCTAGTCGCGCGCTTTGGCAGCGGCGATCTGGACTGGGCGCACGCGCTGCTGAAAAAGAGCCGCGCGGTAGATGCGAAGGCGATGCTGGAGCCGATGCTCGCCAGGAGCACGCAAACTTACGGCGAGCGCCATGCGGATACCGCGCAGATTCGCGGCTTCTACGCGATTGCATTGGATAAAAGCGGGGCGCCGGCTCAGGCGCTGGCCGAGTATGCCAAGGCGGTGCCCATCCTGATCGAACAAACGAGAAACGACATTGCCGCGGACACCGGCAGTGTGCGTCAGGCAAGGCGTCTTACCTTGATCCTTGAGAACTACATCGAACTGCTTGCGCGTCGACGCAGTGCGGGTCTGCCCACCCCGGGCATCGACCCGGTGGCCGAATCGTTTCGCCTGGCCGATATCGCCCGCGGCAGCGAAGTGCAGCGCGCGCTATCGGCCAGCGCGGCGCGCACCACCATCAGCGATCCGGTGCTCGCCGATCTGGCGCGGCGCGAGCAGGATGCGCAGCGGCGCATCGGCGCCTTGTCGGAGATTTTGAAAACACTGTTGGCCGCAGCGCCTGCGCAGCAACTGCCAAGTGTGATCGCGCAAATGAGAAAAGACGTTGAGGACCTCGGCCGTGAACGCTCCGGCATCAAGGCGCAGATCGAGAAGCGCTTTCCGGAGTACGCAGAGTTAGTTGATCCCAAACCGGTATCGACGACGCAGGTGCAGTCGGTGCTGCGTGTGGGCGAGACGCTGATCTCGATTTATCTGGGCGAAGAGGCGGCCTTTGTCTGGGCGGTGCCCAAGTCCGGCAATGTGGTGATGGCCAGCGTGCCGCTGACCCTATCGCAGGTTGCCACTACGGTCACGCAACTACGCAAGGCCCTGGACCCGGCGGTGTCCAACATTTTTCGCATACCCGCCTTCGATCTGGCCGCCGCCGGAAAACTCTATGAACAGTTGTTAAAACCTGTCGAATCCGCGTGGAAAGGCACAAGCCAGCATTTGCTGGTGGTCCCCCATGGGCCACTGGGTCAGTTGCCCTTTGCGCTGTTACCGACCTCGATAGATAAACCCATTGCCAAGGGCGATGTGCCGTTCGAGGAATATAAGACAGTGCCCTGGCTTATCCGCCAGGCGGCGTTGACGCAACTGCCCTCGGTAACGGCATTGACGACACTGCGCAAGACCGTACAGCCCAAGGGAGAGCGGCGCATGTACCTGGGGATCGGCGACCCGTTCTTCTCCAAAGCACAAGCGGAGAAATCCCTGCAAGTGGCGAGCGCAAAGGCATCGGCGACCGACACGGCGACCCGCGGCATGCCGATACGCTTACGAAACGCGCCGCAGACCAACGGTATCGACTCGGCGGAATTGGCACAGTTGCCCCGTCTTCCCGATACCGAAGATGAAATCAATGGCATCGCCAAGACGCTTGGCGCCGATATGGCCAAAGACGTGCTGCTTCACCGTGCGGCCAACGAAAATACCGTGAAGACGATGAACCTTACGGATCGGCGCATCATTCACTTTGCCACCCACGGCCTGATCCCGGGAGAGTTGAACGGTCTGACGCAACCGGCGCTTGCTCTGAGCTCACCGGAAGTGACTGGCGGGGAAGGCGATGGACTATTGACAATGGATGAAGTCCTCGCCTTGAAGCTCAATGCCGACTGGGTGGTGCTCTCGGCCTGCAACACCGCATCGGGGGACGGTGCCGGACATGAAGCGGTGTCGGGACTGGGGCGGGCGTTTTTCTACGCGGGGGCGAGGGCGCTGCTGGTCTCCAACTGGCCGGTGGAGAGCGTGGCAGCCAGCTTGTTGATGACCGATTTGTTCAAGCGCTATGCCAGCGCCGATCCCCGCGCCAAGGCCGACAACCTGCGACAGGCGATGCTCAATCTTCTTGATGGGCCGGGATTTATCATCCCTCAAACCGGCAAGTCCGGTTTCGCTTACGCGCATCCCTTGTTCTGGGCGCCGTTCGTGCTGGTCGGCGACTGATGCCTGATCAGGAAGTGCACGCCGCCTTCAGCTCGGCGACGGTAGTGATCAGGGTCATGGGATCCAGTGAAGAGATGTCCAGGCAGAGCCGCAGATTTTCATGGGGTGTCACCCAATACGTGCAAGTGATGGATTTCAGCATTACGTAATGACGTCGTCATTACGCTGATCAAGACCCGCCGCGACAGCGCTGTTTCAAGCATTAACCAAGGTCTTGCGAATCCAGATAATCCTCATAGTTGCCGCGGTAGTCGGTGATGCTCGCTGGTCCACCGGCTTCGCCGGGTTTGAGTTCGATGATTCGGGTGGCGAGTGAGGACACGAACTCTCTGTCGTGCGAAACAAATATGAGCGTACCGGCGAATTTCTCCAAAGCGGTGTTGAGCGACTCAATCGATTCCATATCGAGGTGATTGGTCGGTTCGTCGAGCAGCATCACATTGGGCATGGAGAGCACCAGCTTGCCAAACAGCAGGCGTTGCTGTTCGCCGCCGGAGACGACTTTGATCGATTTTTTGGAGTCATCACCGGTAAATAGCAACTGTCCGAGCGTGGCACGAACGATTTGATCATCGTCGCCGCGGTCGTTGCGGCGCCAGCGCCCCACCCATTCAAGCAGGGTGTCATCGGCGGCAAAATCGGCGGCGTGGTCCTGGGCGCAATATCCCAGCCGTGCTTTCTCCGCCCATTTCGCGGTGCCCGCATCTGCCTGCATCGCGCCTTGCGCATCATCGGTCTTGCCATCTCGCATTTCACCCATCAGGCAACGCAGCAGCGTGGTTTTTCCTACGCCGTTAGGGCCGATGATGGCGATCTTTTCGCCCGCCTCCACCATCAGGTCGAGGCCTTTGAATATCGGCGAGGCTTTGACATAACTCTTCGATAATCCATTGACCTCGAGGGCGAGGCGATGCAGCTTTTCCTTTTCATCGATCAGGAAGCGGATGAAAGGGTACTGCCGGCTGGAGGGTTTCACGTCCTCGACTTTGAGTTTTTCTATCTGCTTCATGCGCGAGGTGGCCTGGCGCGCCTTGGATTTGTTGGCGCGAAAGCGCCGAACGAACTCCTCCAAGTCGCCGATCCTGTCCTTGACGCGGGAGTTTGCGTTCATTTGTTGCTGACGCGCCAGGGTGGAGGCTTCCATGTAGTCGTCGTAGGTGCCAGGATAGACGCGGATGTTGCCGTAATCGACATCGGCCATGTGTGTACACACGCTGGACAGAAAATGCCGGTCGTGGGAGATGATCACCATGGTGCTCTGGCGCGCGTTGAGAATATCCTCCAGCCAGCGGATGCTGTTGATGTCCAAGTTGTTGGTCGGTTCATCGAGCAACAGGATGTCCGGGTCGCCGAACAAGGCCTGTGCCAGTAACACCCGCAGCTTCCAGCCGGGAGCGACTTCGCTCATGGGGCCCGCGTGCTGTGCCATCGGCACGCCAAGACCCAATAACAATTCGCCGGCGCGAGCCTCGGCGGTGTAACCGCCGTACTCGGCGTATTTCGCCTCGAGCTCCGCGGCGTGAAGAAAATCTTCCTCGCCGGCCTCCGGATTGGCGTAGATGTCATCGCGCTCGCGCATCGCCTTCCACATCTGCTCGTGGCCCATTAACACCACATCGAGAACGCGCTCGTTCTCGTGGGCAAACTGGTCCTGGCGCAGGCGCCCGACACGCTCGTTCGAGTCGATCGCCACCGAGCCCGCGCTGGAGTCCAGCTCGCCACCGAGGATTTTCATGAAGGTGGACTTGCCACAGCCGTTCGCGCCGATCAGACCATAACGGTTTCCGCCGCCGAATTTGACCGAGACATTCTCGAACAGGGGCTTGGCCCCGAATTGCATGGAAATGGCGGAGGCGACGATCATATTGGGCTTTTCAATTCGGATGGCATTTTCAAGGGGCGCGAACCTTACACCAGCAGTGTACCGACGTACAAGCGGACGATAATCGCCGCAGCAGGGCTTAAGCGCAGCAGGGCTTTAGCGCAGCGGGGCTTTAGCGCAGCGGGGCTTTACAATCGCAGCATTGATTCTTAATCGAAAAGCGTTGCGAACCATGTGCGGTCGTTATGCGCTACACAGTACTCCTGAAGTCATTGCCCTGCAGTTTGGATTGCACTCAACTCCCTCCTGGCCTCCGCGCTACAACATCGCGCCGACGCAGCTCGCGCCGATTGTGCGAATCGCCGCCGGGGGCGGACGCGAAATGGCCATCCCACGCTGGGGGCTGATCCCTTCCTGGGCAAAGGACATGGCCATGGGCGCGAAGATGAATAACGCACGCGCCGAGACGGTCGCCGAAAAACCGGCTTTTCGCGCCGCGTTTCGCCGCCGCCGCTGCCTCATCCCCGTCGATGGCTGGTACGAATGGAGGCAAGAGGGCGGGCGCAAGCAGCCGTATTTCATTTATCCTCAAAATCGCGGCGTGTGTGGTCTGGCGGGGTTATGGGAAGAATGGATTTCGCCAGACGGATCGCCTATCGAGTCCTATGCCGTGGTTACCACCGATGCGGATACCACCACGGGCAAGATTCATGATCGCATGCCGGTAGTCATAGCCCCGGCGCAGCATTCTCTTTGGCTGGAAGGCGAACCCAGGCAGGCGAGCAGCTTGCTGCGAGCTCTGGAGCCGGGTAAGCTTATTTTCCACAAAGTGGACCGCAGAATGAGCGCGGCTCGGGTTGATGATGCAAAGTGCGTCGAAACCGTTTCTGATGAGAAATTTTGCTCACCGGAGCTGGCTGACTCCGAGCGCCAGGGCCGGTTGCTATAATCCCAACGTCCACTGATAAGGCGACAACCATGGCGAAATATTACGAATCCGACATTACCAAGATGATTCGCGAACTGTTACTTGAGAAACCCCATATCGTTGAAGAACAACGCAAGGGTCGCGCGCTTTGGTGGGATCATAAACAAGAACAGGATACCTTGAAGCGCGACAGGGATTCCAAAGTCAAACAGCAGCCCTACGTCTACCAGACGAAGCACTGAACGCGCCACGCAAATGCGCGGCATGATCGTTACTTTGGCGCTGTGTACCGCCGCATGCGCCGCAGCATTGCCCTTCATACCGGTTACTCCCTTGCTTTCGGTGGCCTTGTCCTCCAGGGTCAACGACGATGAGGTCGCCAAGCGCATTGTCGAACTCGAGATAAAAAAAGACTGGGTAGGTCTCGCCGATTTTGCGTCCCAGCAAATGCAGCGCGATCCCTCGGACATGGATTGGACGGTGATTCTCGCGTTCGCCCAGATTCAGCAGATGCAATACAAACCGGCCATCGCCCTGCTTGAGCGAGCCATAGGGCGCAGTCCCGAGGAAATAGATCCACGCAATTTGTTGGGCGAGGCTTACCGCTTGTCGGGTAATCCAATTCGCGCAGCACAGATTCTGGAACGCGCGATCACCATCCATTCGAACACCGCTCAGACGCGCTTTCTCCTGGCCGAGGCCTATCGAGACGACAATCGCCTGGAACGCGCCAAGGATGCTTATCGCGATGCCATTCTGATCGATGCAGAATTCAGCCCGGCATGGGGCGGCTTGGCCGGTGTGCTGGCGCGTACCGGTCCGCGCGAAGAATTCGAAGATGCGATCAAGGCTTTGTTGAAGCTTGAGCCGGATTTAGCCAAGCAGATATTGAATAGCGCGAAGCCAACGCGCTAGCTGGCTTGATGCGTCGGTGCTGGTAGCCGAGCCAATCTTTGACTGCTCTTCTTTGCCTGTTCTTGTCTGCCGGTTCTTCTGTATCGATTTCCAGGCTTTCGCGTAGACTCCCCGCAAACTGCAAAAATGGCCTTTGTATCTTTGCGAAAGGGAGAAACTTTATGCGCAATAAAACCATCCTGATTGGCGCGTTCTTGTTTGTATCTGTGGCGTCTAGCGCGCTTGCCCCCGCTCAGTCCTTCCCGGACAAACCGCTGAAACTCCTCATCCCCTTCACCCCAGGCGGTGTCACCGACATCCTCGGGCGTCTCGCGGCACAAAAAATTTCCGAATCCATCGGTCAGCCGGTTGTGGTTGAGAATCGTGGTGGCGCGGGCGGCATTATTGGCGCGGAGGCAGCCGCCAAATCGGCGCCAGATGGTTACCTTATTTTTTTCGGCAGCACCGGCACGCTATCGAGCGCCCCCTCCTTGCAGCCCAAGCTGCCCTACGATCCGATCAAGTCATTCGCGCCTATCAGCTTACTTGCCAACGCTCCGGTAGTGATTGTGGTCAACAGCTCTTTGCCTGTAAAAAATCTGAAGGATTTAATCGAACTTGCGAAAGCAAAACCCGGAGATATTAAATTCGGCTCGGCGGGTGCCGGACATTTTCTGCATGTGGCGGGCGAGGCCTTGGCGATCGCCAGTGGCACCAAGCTTTTCCATGTGCCATACAAAGGCGCGGCGCAGGCGATCATCGACCAGCTCGCGGGCCGAATCGACATCATGGTGGACGCGATCACGCCCTACCAGCCACACATCCAGGCGGGCAAACTCAGGCCGCTGGCCGTGGCCAACCCCAAAAGGCTAGGGGGGTTGCCAGACCTGCCGACTACAGCGGAAGCCGGACTGCCCGGATATGAATTCGCCTCGCGCTTTGGATTGTTGACCCCGGCGGGAACGCCGGCGCCTATCTTGAGGCGTTTGAATGCGGAAACGGTGAAGGCGCTTGGCACGCGCGAAATGCTCGATACGTTGAACAAAGCAGGGCTCGATCCATTCCCAAGCACTCCTGAGGAGTACGCCTCGTTGATCGTCAGCGATCTGGCCATCTGGCAAAAGGTAGTCAAACAAGCCGGCATCAAGCTCGATCAATAATAGGAAAGACCCATGCGCCTCATTGCCTCAACCCTGGTTTTTCTGTTTTTCTGCACAACTTGCTGGGCGCAGGCTTATCCGTCGAAGGCAGTGCGTATTGTGGTGCCCGCCGGGGCCGGCAGTGCCACCGACGTTCGCGCACGCTGGATGGCGGACAAGCTCACGCCAGTATTAGGGCAGGGCGTGGTGGTCGAGAACCGCGCTGGCGGCGGGGGCAGCATAGGCACCGAGGCGGTGGTCAAGGCGGCCCCCGATGGCTATACGCTGGCCTTGTCGCACCAGGGAACCATCGCGATCAATCCGCATCTTTATCCCAACCTGGGCTATGACACGCTGACCGATCTTGCACATATCACCCGCATCAGCGCCAATCCCGTGATGCTCGCGGCAAGTCCAAGCCTGGGCGCGCAAACCCTGGTTGAGTTGCTCAAAATAGCGCGGGCAAAACCGGGGCAGCTCAATTACGGATCTCCCGGCAGTGGCACCCCGCCGCATATGGCCAGCGAACTGTTCAATCGCGCAGCAGGTATTCAGGTCACGCATGTGCCGTTTAAAAGCGGCGCTACGGCGCTCACCGAATTGATGACGGGTCGTCTTGCCTACACCATGGACAGCATCGCGGTGCAGGGGCCTCAGGTAAAAGGCGGGAAAATTAAAGCCATCGCAGTCACGGGTACGCGACGCCTTGCCTCCTGGCCCGATGTACCAACGGTGGCTGAAGCGGGTCTGCCGGGTTATGAGTATTTGTCGTGGATGGGAATTTCCGCGCCTGGCGCCACACCGCGTGATCTGGTGCAAAAACTCAATACGGACATTCGCCGCGTGCTTGCTACCAATGAAGCGCGTGAGTGGTTTGGCGGGCAGGGCGCGGAACCGGGTAACGATACGCCCGAGGAATTTCTCGCCATCGTACGCGCAGAACACGCCAAGTGGGGACGAGTGGTGCGCGAATCGGGCATCAAAGCAGACTGAAAGCGAGCTCGAGGGGGCACGCGATCAATACAATGAATTTGAAGACAGTCGAAATTTCAGGAGAAATGCCAACATGAATCATCGCTTTCCTGCCTACGCGTGCTTCGCCGCCGCGGCGACTTTGCTCTCCATCAATGCCACGGGGTTTGCGCAGACCTATCCGGTGAAGCCGATCAAAATCATCAGCACCATCCCACTAGGCGGAAGCGGCGACGTTGCCATTCGCATGGCTGCGGCCAAAATGACCGAATCGATGGGGCAATCTCTGTTGATTGAAACCAACGGCGCGGGCGGGGGACAGGTTGCCGCCCGTCTGGTCCAGAAAGTGGCCCCCGATGGCTATACGCTGTTGCATTCGAGCAGCGGCGCATTAGCGTCTAGTGTCTATCTCTCTAAGGATCTGGGTTACGACCCGTTGCGTGATTTCTCGCACATAAGCCTGGTTTCCTATGCGCCTAGCCTTCTGGTTGTCAATGTCAACGTGCCCGCAAACTCAGTCAAGGAACTCATTGAGCACGGCAAGCGAAATCCGGGAAAGTTATCTTTTGGTAGCAATGGCGTGGGTTCTTTTTTCCATATGACCGGGGAGACTTTCACCAGTGCTGCGGGCATCAGCGCGCTTCATGTGCCTTACACCGGCGGGAACATGTCCTTGCCGCTCAATGACCTGATCGCCGGGCGCATCGATATTTTCTTTCCAACTATTGCGCTTGCGGGCGGCAATCTTACCGGGGGAAAGATGAAAGTGCTGGCGGTTTTCAGCGACAAGCGCGTGGATCTCCTGCCGAACGTGCCGGCCATTGGCGAGGCCTTGCCTGGCTACCAGCCACCGCCGTCGTGGTTTGCAATGGTGGGGCCGCAGGCATTGCCAATGGCGATTGTGGCTCGACTACATGCGGAGATTGCCCGTGCCATTAACGACAAAACCGTCGCCGGGCGCTTGAACGACCTGGGCATGGTGGGCGTAGCTGGAACGCCGGAGGCCTTGACAGTGACGATACGCGAATCGATCACGACCACGGGCAAAATTGTCAAGGAACTCAATATCCAGCCGCAGTAAGCGGCCGGATATATCAGACTTTACGCTGCGGCATCAGCCTGTTTCAGACTTTGAGCCAGGCCATCAGTCTAATTCAGAGTTTAAGCCGCGGCATCAGCCGCATCGCATTGCCGTATTCAATGGCCTGCAGATCGGCTGCCGCCAAGCCATAGGCACGTAAGGACTCGGCGTTAGCGCCCACCGTTACATAGGGAAAGTCGGTGCCGAACATGACTTGCGATGGCGGTACGTAGGCGAGCAGGGCGGCAAGATTCGGTTTGTGCGCGGCATTCGCCGTTTCATAGTAGAGACGCTTCAACTCGTGGTCGACGCCGTTGGGCGCGGCCTTTTTCATGCTCGGAAAATTACCACCCAGGGTTTTAACCCGCTCCGCCAGAATGGGCACGGTACCGCCACCATGCGAAAAAATCCATTTGATGTCGGGCAGGCGTGCCAGCGTTCCGCTCATCAAAAGACTCATGACGGCGCGGCCGGTATCGTAGGGCACCTCCATCCACGATTCCGGCACGCCCGGCGCGAAGTTGCCTCCGCAGCAGGCCGCAGCGACCGGATGAAAGTAGACCACGGCTTTGCGTCGATTGAGCTCATTGAACACCGCGGCATAGGCCGGATCGCCCGGCCACTTGTCGCCGAAATTGGTCATCAGGCCCACCCCATCAGCACCGAGCACGTCGAACGCATATTCGATCTCGCGCAGACTGCCTTCAACATCGGGCAGGGGCAAGGCGGCGAATAATCCGAAGCGGCCTGGAAAATCTCGCATCATCTGCGCGCCGTACTCGTTGCACATGCGTGCGTAGCGGCGCATACCTTCCGCATTCGATCCCATCCATACACCGGGAATCGACCACAGTGAAAGCATAGCCATAGATACGGCATTGCGATCCATTTCCGCGACCGTGACCGCGGGTGTCCATTTGGCGGTCTGCGGGGGTTGTCCGCCGGAAAATGCCACGACTGCCTTATTGAATTCAGGCGGATAAAAATGATGATGGACATCGATTAATGGCCGGCGCGTCTGCGCGCCAAGCATCCCGACCGGAAGCATGGACATCGCGCCTGCGCCAGCCAAAGATCCGAGGAAGCGGCGACGCGAGATCGCGCAACCAGTGCTTGTGAAAATACTGTCGGTGTCGCAGCCGCATTGAATCGGCGAATGCTGGTTTCTCATCTTGCCTCCTGGATCGATTTTAGTGCCCGCATTCCAACAGATGAAGCGCAACGGCGCAAGGCCTTCGGAGCAAATTTCGACATCTTTCGACAACTCTGGTGCATACGCCATTTTTTTTCGAATGCTAACATCGACTCATGGAAAATTCAGAAAAAGCAAAACCATTCTTCAGAGCTGAGCATGTGGGCAGCTTGCTGCGCCCTGACAAACTCAAGCAGGCACGGGATCGGCTGGAAGGCGATCATCATGCGCGTGTGCGGGGTAGCCGCCGCTTTCGGGAGCTTGAAGGCCTGGAGAATGAATGCATAGTGGAAGCAACGCGATTGCAGGAGGCCGCCGGTCTCAAGGTCGTTACCGATGGCGAGTTCAGGCGGCGATCCTGGTGGCAGGATTTCGCGCTCGAACTGGAAGGAACGTTCATCGATTTTGGCGATCATGGTTTGGTGTTCCGCGACCCACAGGGACATAAACTGCCGGTGCCGGTAGGATTTGTCGATGGCAAGATCCGTCGGGTGCGGGGATTCAACACCGAGTGTTTTGAGTTCCTCAAAAAACATACCCTTTTGATGCCTAAAGTCACCATGCCGGCACCGCATGCGCTGCATTTTTTCGGTGGACGGGCGAGTATCGACTCCGGCGTTTATCCGGATCTGGAGGAGTTTTGGTGCGATCTGGCACGCGTTTATCAGGAGGAAATCGCGGCTTTGGCGCAGCTTGGCTGCCGCTATGTGCAATTGGACGATGCCATGTTCGCGACTATGTGCGATCCGACAGTTCAGGAGCAGTTGCGTGCGCGCGGCGACGACCCGCAATCCTTGCTCGCGGATTATGTGAAAGTGGTCAACGCGGCCATCTCCGGACGGCCGGCAGACATGACCGTGGCCATACATCTATGCCGCGGCAATAACCGTGGTCATTGGATGGCTTCGGGGGGCTATGACTTTGTCGCCGAGGCCTTATTCGGGGCATTGCAGGTCGACTCGTACCTCCTGGAATACGATTCACCTCGGGCAGGCGATTTCTCACCACTGTCAAAACTTCCCAAAGAAAAGACGGCGATTCTGGGTTTAATCAGTTCCAAAACTTCGGTTTTAGAATCTAAAGTCGACATCAAGCGTCGAATTGATGATGCCGCGCGCTTTGCCTCGCTCGAGCAGCTTGGCATCAGCCCGCAATGTGGCTTTTCCAGCCATTTTCTGGGTAACCCTTTAAGTATCGATGATCAAAAAAGAAAACTTGAACTGGTGGTAGATGTGGCCGATGAAGTTTGGGGAATGGCTTGAAAGTACCAGCCCTCGCGGCGAGTCGAATATGAGCGTTTTTCTGTGAGTACTCATAGACGCGCACCGACAGCGATGCCGTCCGCAACGCTGATAAGCGCTCGCTTCGCCGCAGCGCTTGCGAGACTCGATGGCGACGAAGAGATTTTCGCCGTGGCAGCTCACGCTGCGATCGAGCTCGCTCCCACGCTCAACCAGTCGCTTCGCGATGCGCTCGCCATCGGAGATCTGTCACGCATCGCGGCGCTTGCGCACAATATGCGGTTTGCTTGGTGGCTATTCATCGATCGCCGCGATGACGATCCCCTGGAGGCGCTGGAGGCGGCCTTGAAGGCGCAGGAGCGCAACGCGGTCGCGGTGGCGCTGGAGCGTCTGCTATTAGAGAAGGTCGCGCTCGACGACGAAATCAGTGACGCGATGGCGACATGGCAGGCTGGCAGGCAGGCCGACAAATAGGCGGGCGGGGACGCGCGGCCCGCGTGCAACACCGATCCCAAGTTGAGGCCACGCAGGAGCCGGGTTCTCGCCGGCGCATGATTGGCGTTTTACGGTACTCTTGAGCATCGGCCAGGTAAGTGGTCGACTTTAACCACCTGCAAGATTTCAACGCCGAAAGATTTCAGCTCCGAAGAATCTAAGCTCCGAAAGATCTCAACTCCGAAAGATCTCAATCCCATGGCATTGAAAGAATCAGCCAACGCAGCGTCTGCGCACTACAGCATCCTATGCCCGCACAATCTATCCTGATTGTCGAAGACGACCCGGTTCTCGCGGCGGTGCTGCGGCGCTATCTCGACAAGCAGGCCTACCGGACTGGCGTCGAAAGCGATGGCGCGCGCGCGTTTGCCCGCATCAACGCGGAATCGCCAGACGCAGTGATTCTCGATGGAAACCTTCCCGGCAAGGACGGTTTCGACCTATGCCGTGAACTGCGCCCGCGCTACCGCGGCGTGATTTTGATGCTTACCGCGCGCGACGAGGACGTGGACCGCGTCCTCGGATTGGAGCTGGGTGCGGACCACTATCTGATCAAGCCAGTCGAACCGCGGGTTATTGCGGCACATTTGAAGGCCTGCCTGCGAAGGACGGAGAACGCCGCGGCTTGGGGCGGGCAAAATGAACTTCGCTACGGACATTTTTGCATCAGCCTAGCTGCGCGGACTGTGCATCTGAATGAGCGCGAAGTTCTTTGCAGCGCCGCAGAGTTCGAACTACTCTGGCTACTCGCCCAAAATGCTGGAATTGTCTTGACTCGCGACAGCATCATGGACAGGGTACGTGGCATCCCGCACGACGGATTAGACCGCTCCATCGACATGCGCGTCAGTCGGCTGCGCAAATACCTGGGTGATGACGCGAAGAAGCCGCGCCGCATCAAGACGGTGCGCAATCAAGGTTATTTATTCAGTAAGACCGCCTGGGATTAAGCCCGCCTGGGAAATAAGCCGAATGGCACTTCAGGTTTTAGCAGCGCGGCCGCGGGCGAACCACGTTTTTATACGGATAAACACCACCCGTATAAAACCGCGGTTTCTGAATAAAGCAGATATAAAAAACTCAACCCTAAATGACGCACAATGTGTATTATGTTAAATAACAATTAACATTAGAATGACCAAATAAACTATTGATAATATTTGTAACTTTTCAAAAAAAAACCACATCACTCAGTCTTAATGTTCAATGACTTCAACATCCGTCCATAGGATTCCAAACCCACTTTTTGGATCATACGGAGCTCTTCAGGACTGGTTCCAAGATAGGCAAAGCCGTTGCTGTCATACCAGGTTTTCATCTCCGCTGTATTCATCGCCTTCAGCAATTCCAAATGAATCCGGCGAACAATAGATAGAGGCAAGCTCGGCGGACCCCAGAACGCGAACCAGCCAGGGGAAACATTAACGCCCGGAACAACCTCGGTAACTGCGGGCAAGTCCGCCATGACACTGGCCGGTTTTTGACCCAGGATGGCGATTGCCCTGACCTTCCCGCCCTTGATCAATGGACCGATTCCCGCGAGAGAACCAAAACCCATATCCAGCAGCCCAGCCATGATGTCATTTACCCCGAGATTGGTTCCTTTGTAGGGAACATGGAGAATATCGATTCCTGCGGTTTGATTGAGCGATGCACCAAACATATGGAAGGTCGAACCGATCCCGGAACTCCCGTAGCTCAGCTTGCCCGGGTTGCGCTTGGCATATTCGAGGAACTCCCGCATTGAATGCACCGGCAAAGCGGGCCGAATCACGATAACAATCAGCGGCTCAAGAGCCGCCATGATCGGCGTGAAACCATTGGGGTCGTAGGGCAGGTCCTTCATAGTGTGTGGCAAGGCGACGGTCGGGGAAGCCGAGCTAAACAGCAGCGTGTAACCATCTGCTGCGGCTTTGTACACCGCTTCCGCGCCAATCGCCCCGCTCGCCCCTGTGCGATTCTCGGCAATCACCGCCTGGCCTAATGAATCCCCCATTAGGGGTGCGATCTTGCGAGCGAAGACATCGGTGCCAATTCCAGCCGTAAATGGAAGAATCAGCCGTATGGGCTTTGCTGGGTAGGTTTGTGCTATTGCCGGAGCGGTACCTACAAGGATGGACCCCGCCAATAGCGCCAGCGCCGCCATCGCCGCAGTCCCAGTCGCCGTCGCCGTCGCCGTCGCATTTGGTCTCATCGTTTTCATCCTTTCGATCTGCTTTTTTTATGTCTTGTGTTTTTTTTCTAAAATCGCGGCACCGCGTTATTCTAAGTACCTTATTCCAGTTTCGACCCGCATGCAGATCGATCGAATGGTATGCAACCCGTATGCTATTCAACCCGTATGCTGTTCCACACGCATGCGATGAAAAAGGACGACCCAATGAACGTGTATGGACGCCTTGCACTGTTTATTCTGATTTCAAGTTTCAGCGCTTATGCACATTCGCAAACAGCATGGCCGGTGAAGCCCATCCGATTATTCCTTTCCAACTCTCCGGGGTCAGCACCGGACTTGGTCGCTCGAGTGACCACTGAGCAATTAACCAGGGCGCTGGGCCAATCCTGGATTATCGAAAATCGACCTGGTGGTGAAGGTGTCATTGGTGCCGAGGCGGCCGCCCGATCCGCGCCGGATGGCTATAATTTTTATGCCGCATCCATCGTAGCGGTGGCGATTGCGCCAAATCTGGTGAAGAACATCCCATACGACCCGCTCAAGGATTTCACACCGGTGGCCATGATTGTGGACTCTGGTCCCTCAGGGATTGCGGTGCATCCCGATTTGCCGGTCAATACTTTTCCGGAGTTGGTGACACTGGCAAAGAGCCAGCCGGGTAAGCTTTCCTATAGCATCACCGTGGCCTTCCTGAATATTTCGCAGGAATGGTTGAATAGGGTCGCGGGCATCCAGATGACTCAGATCAATTACAAAGATACCGGCCAAGCGGTGCAGGACGCAGTGTCGGGGCGGGTGCCGGTAATGGTGAACTCCGTGGGAACGGTCATGCCGCACATTCGCGCGGGCAAGATGCGATTCCTGGCGGTGACTTCCCTTAAACGCCTGCCGGCATTTCCCGACGTTCCCGCAGTGGCGGAGTTCTATCCGGGCTACGAATCAGAAGGCTGGTTATCGCTGGCGGCGCCGGCGGGGACGCCCGCCGAGGTGGTTAATCGCGTCAATCGTGAAATGGAACGCATCGTTCGTGACACACAGTTCACCCAAGCAGTACAGAAATTCTTTTGGGCCAACAATATAGGAGCCAGTACGCCACAGGTATTGTCGGCGTTCTATCGGGCGGAGCGGGATAAGTGGGGAAAAATTATCCGCGAACTGGGAATTCAGCCCAACTAAAATCTATGTCACTGAAATTTAAGCTACTCAAATTTCCGCCACTGGATTCAGCTTGACCATTGGCCTCGAAATAGGCGACGCACATTCAGTCCTCAATCCATTCCGCCGGTCGGGCGCGTCGCTTACCAGGCCGCACTGCCCACGAAACACCGTAGGAGCCCGGGTCCTTGGGATCGTTCCAACCGACCACCCAGTTGTCATCCACGTAATCCATATCGGAATAGGCCTCTGAGACGCCGCCCGCCGGATTCCACACATACCACGAGCAGGTGGAACTGACGTTGTGGCGGATCGGACCGGTATTGGTTTTCCAGCCCTGCTCTTCCATATGGCAGCCGGCAAACATCACTTCGTCGAAATCCTTGTATTCGTAGGCCACGTGCTGAAATCCCCACAGACCTGCCTGTTGTTGGATCAAAAGGCTGTGATGGTCATTTGAGCCATTGGCGCGCATAAAGCGCATGGCAGGGCTATTGTCGGTGGGACGAAAATCAAGCCGCTCCACATAAAAACGCGCTGCCTCGTCCAATTTGTCCGGAACCCAATAAACCAGATGCCCGGCCTTGTAGGGGCTGACCCGGCGACGACGCGTTCCATCTGCCTGGCGATTGCGGCGCGCATAAGTACCCAGGGTATTGACTTCGGTCAGCGGCAGAATCACTTCCTTTCTTTGCGTCACCGCGAATCCAATATGAAAGCCACAGTCGTCAACGCTATGCAGCAAGCCGCTTGAATCGGTTTTCACTTCGCGGTCGCGCGACAATTCTGCGCCGATTTTATCCAGCGACGCTTTATTGTCGACACTCCAGATGGCTTCGCGAAGCGTTGAACGCTCAAGATGCGGCAACCAGCGAACGGTCGCGGGTGGCAGGCCCGCGTCGGTGTTACGGCGCAAGTGCACCGTTGTGTTATTTTGCAGGCGGAAGTCGGCGCCATGTTCGCCTGAGCCCACACGCTCCATCCCCCAGTCTTCCTGAAAACGTCCGGCGGCCTGCACATCGTCAACGCCATAAATCAACTGTTCAACGCCAAGAATGCTCATGCTCGGATCCTTTTGCCAGAGTGATTGAGGTCACCGGCGATTGACGTTAATAGCTTTGCAGGCGCTCATTGATCATTCTCAAAAACATGACAGACTCGTAAGAGGCATGTTTTTGTCATGAATGATGATCTTCTCGATAATTGGGCGGGCGTCATCGCCACGGGTTTGATCGGCTATCGGTGCGCCCTGCCGGTATTCCTTTATTTTGCCGATTGTATCGCGCGCCATACGCGTTCACTCGACGCCGGCATGTCGAAATGTTTTACCCCAACATCGGCAAGTGCATTGGCGATCGCGTTCATCACCGCAGGCATTGCACCCACCACGCCCGCCTCGCCAGCGCCCTTGGCGCCCAGCGGATTGCGTTTGGTGGGCACCGGGTTGCTGTGGATGATGATGTCGCACATGTCATCGGCGCGTGGAATGGCGTAGTCCATTAGTGATGCCGACAGCAATTGGCCGCTGTCTTCGTCATAGACAATTTTCTCCATCAGGATCTGCCCTGCCCCTTGCGCCACACCGCCGTGAATCTGTCCTTTGAGGGTCATGGGATTAATCACCGTACCCACGTCGTCGACCACCACGTAGTTGATCATCTGCACCTCGCCGGTGTCGGGATCAATTTCCACTTCGCAGGCGTGCGAACCATTGGGAAAGGTGAAATCCGTGGAATTAAACGTTCCTGTCTCGTAGAAACCGGGCTCCAGTCCCTTGGGCAGCTTGGCCGGCTGGAAGGCTGCGCGCGCGACATCTTTTATCGACACGGATTTATCGGTGCCGGTAATGGTGAAATTGCCTTGTGCGAAAACCAGATCGCTCTCGGCTGCCTCGAGCATGTGGGCCGCAATCTTGCTGCCCTTGGCGATCAATTTTTCCGCGGCAAGATAAACGGCGCTGCCACCCATCACGGTTGAGCGCGACCCGGAAGTGCCCATTCCAAAGGCAAGCCTATCGGTATCGCCATCGACGAATTCGACTTCCGCCGGGTCAAGTCCCATGCGTTCGGCCAATATTTGTTTGTACATGGTCTCGTGGCCCTGCCCCTGGTTCTTGGTGCCGACGATAACCGTGGCGGTGCCGCCGGTATTGAAGCGTACCTCCGCTTCCTCTATGCCTGCGCCGGCTGCCATTTCGATGGCATTGACCACAGCCAGGCCACGCAGTTTGCCGCGACGTTTGGCTGCCTCGCGGCGCTCTGAAAACCCGGCGACATCGGCGGCCTTCAATGTCATATCCATGCCGCGCTCGAACTCTCCACAATCATAGTTGTAGCCCAGCGCGGTCTTTAGAGGCATGGCCGATGGCGCAATCAAGTTCTTGCGCCGCAGCTCTATGGGGTCGAGCTTGAGTTCACGCGCGGCGTCGTCAATCAGCCTCTCGATCGCATAGATGGCCTCCGGGCGACCGGCGCCCCGGTAGGGCGCGGTTGAATTGCAATTGCTCATCACCGCATGGGTCTGCGCATACGCGACCGGAATCGCGTAGGTGCCGGTGAGCGCGCGTGTCGCCCCGAAAGGCGCCAGCATATTTCGATCCGAAGATACATAGGCCCCGACATTGGCCTCAACATCTGCGCGCATGGCGAGGAAATGCCCCTCGGCGTCCAATGCCAATTCAATTGTCGTGATATTTTCGCGCGCATGCTCATCGGCGAGGATCACTTCGCTGCGCTCGCAATTCCATTTCACCGGCCGGCCAAGCTTCTTTGCGGCCCACAGCATCAGGCGATGCTCCGGGTATTGCCATCCCTTGGTGCCGAAACCGCCACCGACATCGTGGGTGATGACATGCACACGATGCGCCGGCAGCTTGAATACGCGCCCGGACAACATCTCGCGCACCCGGTGCGGATACTGCACGTCGGCATACAGGACGTAGCGTTCGCTACGAATGTCATAGTCGCCAACGACGCCACGCGGTTCCAGGTACTGCGCGTGCAAACGGGTGATTTCGTAGCGCCGGCGCACCACGTGAGCGGCTTTTGCAAACACCGCCTCGGTGGCTGCTTTGTCGCCAAGCTCCTGCATGTGCGAGCGGTTGTCAGGGCATTCATCCCATACGGCCGGGGCGCCCGGTTGAACCGCTTTTGCACCGTTGACCACGGCCGGCAGTGGCTCATAGTCGATTTCCAACAGATCCGCTGCGTCACGCGCCTCGGAAAGGGTATCCGCGACGATCATAGCCACCGGTTCGCCCACGTAGTGAACCAGATCCCTGGCAATCACCGGGTGGCTGCGTGCGAACATCGGCGAACCATCAATACGGGTGCGTTTCATCATCGGCGCCGGCGCACCAAGACCCGCCGCCGCATAGTCCGCGCCGGTATAGACGGCAAGCACCCCAGCCGCACACGAAGCGGCTTGCGTATGCACGGCTTTAATCCTCGCATGCGCGTGCGTCGATCGCACGACCACTGCATACGCCTGATTGTGAAGAAAGGTATCGTTGACGAACTGCCCGTGGCCGCGCAACAGCCGTGGATCCTCGAAACGCTGAACGCTCTGGCCAACTCCGAATTTCTGCATGATGAAGCTAATTCCTTGTGCTGTGATTTCTGGGTAATGCGGGTATGACTTTTAGATTTAGAGTTTTTTCTTAAATTCTCCTGCCACGCAACTCAAATTGGACAAGTATCAGAGTTTTCCCGGATAGTCCGGTAGTTGCTTCAAGGCATCGACAAACGATTCCTTCATCCCGCGCTCGGATCTTTCAATATAGTTGCCAACGAACGGTATTTTCTCGTCGCGCTCCACTTTGGCGACGATAAATGTCATCGAATTTCCGGAGAAGGCGGCACGGGCCTCACGCTCGAAATCGGCGAGGCTGCGCACCGTGAGTGTGTGTTGCATTCCCGCGCCCTTGGCCATGATCTCAAGGTCTGTGCGCCGCGAAGTGGCGGTCTCGCCCATTTTTGTGTAATTGCCATTGTCGAAGACCACTACCGTTAAATTCGATGGACTCACGTCAGCGGCGGTGATCAGGCTGCTGGTTTCGATGATCAAGCTGCCGTCGCCATCGATCGCCAGGACTTTGCGTTTGGGAAATCCCAGGCTCAAGCCCACGGCAAAGGGCAGACACAGCCCCATGTTCAAACCGTAGAAACTCGGGCGATCCCCGCGCAACGCCGACCACATGCGCGCGTTCGACGATAAATTGGTGACGATGAGCGTCTCGCCGTCGACCAGATCAGAAAAAAGTTTAATGCAAGCAGAATGTTTCACCAGAGCACCTCCCCGGTGAGCAGCAGTACGGCGGCGGTATCCGAGCTACGGCAGGCGAAATGCGCGTCGCGAATAAGGCGTTTGAGCTTCGATTTTTCGCTCACCACCTGATAGGGAACGCGCAAGGCATCAAGAAATGGCTCGCCGACCTGGCGGAACACCAGCAGCTTGGACCCGGAAATACCCGATCGATCGCCGAAGTCGCCCCGATAGGAAGCGAGAATAAATAGTGGAATGCCGTATTGCGTTCCAAGGTGCATCAGAGCAAGACCGCCTTTGAGCAATCCCGCAATCCCGGTGACGAACACGCAGCGTCGTCCCGCAATCGAGGCGCCCGCGCACAATGAGACGCCGCCATCCTCCGAGGCCACTGTAATGCAGGTGAAATACGGATCGGCCTGGATCGCCTGCGTCAGAGAAACCGTAGGATCCTCGGGCAGGGTGATGTACAGGTCGATTTTTTCTTCTTTCAACGCCTCAATGACGAGGCGCGTTGATTCAACGTCCATTGCGTCTTTCCCCTTGATTAAAAACCTGATGGCGTGATTGACTGGCGAGGCCCGAGCGCGCAATTTACGCGACTTCTGCGTTTATCGGGCGAAAGGCGGCAAGCGGTTTGAGGTGATGAAATGGTTCGGGGTTCGACCCATCTGAACCTGCTCAGTCGAGCTTTAGTCCAAGGGATTTTATTACCGGCGACAATCGGGTAATTTCATCTTCTAAATAACGGTGCGCCTTTTCAGGCGTATTGTCCGTGGAAACTTCCAACCCGGCATTGGCCAGCAGCTCGAGTACCGTCTTGTCCGCCATGGCAAGCTGCATGGTGGCCACCAATTTCTCGACGATGGGTTGAGGCGTGGCTGCCGGAACAAACAATCCGGAGAAATTGCCAGCGATCATGCCCGCCACGGTTTCTCGTGCCGCCGCTATTTCGGGCGCGGCAGTTGCGCGGTTTGCCGTAGTTACTGCCAGGACACGAATTTTTCCGGCGCGATGATGGTCGATAACCTGGCTGCTGATATTGATCACACCGACGGGAATGTGACCGCCCAGCAAATCAGCCAGTAAAGGTGCGCCGCCTCGGTAGGGAGCATGCAAAATGCCGGGGGCGTGAATCAGCGATTTAAACAATTCGCCCGCCAGATGCGTCGCCGAACCGATGCCCGCCGAACCGTAGGAAAGCGCTCGCACAGGACCTGCGGCAAAGGCCACAAGCTCTTTCAGCGTTTTCACCGGCAGCGAGGGATGAACGCTAATGGCGATGCCACCCACCGCGACTATGCCGATGGGCCTGAAATCTTTAAGCGGATCGTACGAGCGTGCCGCCATCGTGAGCGGCCCGACAATATGCGTAGCGGCGCTACCCAGGAGCATGGTGTAGCCATCAGCTTCCGCTCGCGCCACGGCGCTGGCGCCTATCACGCCGCCTGCCCCGCTGAGATTCTCGATCACTATTGTGCCGAGCACCGATTTCATGCGCTCGACAAGCGGACGTGCAACGACATCGTTAATACCGCCAGGCGGAAACGGCACAATCAAGCGGATAGGTTTGGCCGGGTAACTCTGCGCGAGCGTTGGCACGGCGGCGAAAATGCCGCCCGCCAAAATGAAAAATGCAAGGATGGATCGGCCTGTGGTTCCCATAGTTGCCTTTTCTCAGGTGTTGCGCATCGGGTTGCGCCCAAGTGATGCGGGTTGGTGGGATTGCGCTACTTAATCTTTCCATGGGAAGATTAACCTAATGCAGTATGCTTGTCGCCATTCGCGCGACTTGAGCTGCGCAAATCCACTGGAGGATCTGGCCATGACATCCGCGACAGTTGTGAAGATTGCACCCAATAATCCGGTTTTCGATTTACCGGTGATCGTGGGCATTGAGGAAGGCCTGTTCGCAAAAGCAGGGCTCGACGTCAGATTCTCCGCGACTTACGCGGATCGCGAGCGGGACAGCGCAGAAAAGCCCATTCTTTCACGCCTGAAAGAACAGCTTTTTGAATGCGGCTCGGCGGATAGCTACAACGTATGCGAATGGGCGAGTATCGACCGACTTGAGCGCGGCACGCGTGGAGGCAGCATTGCGGCATTGCGCGCCGCGGTCGCGGCTCAGGCCATCTTGAGCTTCGATGACGCGCTGCAAACGCCGCGCGATATGTCCGACGTACCGGTGGTGGTGCAGGAGCTCACCGGCTCGCATTACACCACGCTGCAGATGTTGGAGAGCGCGGTCGGGCGCGAGCACGTCAGAATCGAAAACGGTGGATTGCCGCAAAGCCGCTGGCAGGGCCTGAAGAATCGCAGCTATCGCGCGATCGCGGTGATGGAGCCGTTTATCAGTCTCGGGCTCAAGGAAGGCGCGCACATCATCGCCTGTTCCTTCTACCGGGGCGGCGAGGTGGTCGCGACCGATTTGACTGCGGAACAGCGCAAAGCCTATTACGACGCGGAGAACCAGGCGGTTGATCTGATCAATGCCGATTTTTACAAATACGCTCATCACGTCGCCGCGCACGCCAAGGGAGCGCTGCAGCCTCATGAGTTGCTGCGCGCATTTGTTCGCTACAAACACGTTGACTACTACGATCCGAACCTGTTCAACCGCGCCTACGACTGGATGAAGGATCGCGGCATGACCGAGGGACAAAGCCAGCATGCGGCGCTGATCGTCGGCTGAACGTTCATGGAATATTCAGGGAAATTTTACTGAAACTTCATTCCCGAGGCGACAGCGTCATTCCATAGGCCGATTTCCGCGTTGACCCGTTTTGCCAGATCGGCTGCGCTTGACCACGAGGCGACCAGGCCGGCTTTCTCGAAGGTCGATTTCACTTCCGGCGCCTGCAGCGCCTCAGCGAGTGCGGCATTCAGCCGGGCGGTGATGTCCGCGGGAAGGTTCGCCGGGCCGAACACCCCGGACCACCCGAGAATCTCAATGCCCGGGTAGGTTTCCGCAATCGCCGGAATGTCCGGCAATTGCTCGTATCGCACGCTGTCGGTGACCGCCAGAATCCTGATCTTTCCGGCACGATGCTGCGCTATGACCGCGGCCAGGCTAGCCATGGTGAGCTCGATGTGCCCGCCCAGGACATCGGTCACTGCCGGGCCACCGCCTTTGTAGGGGATGTGCATGAGCTCGATTGCAGCGCGTCGGTTCAACAGGATGCCGGTGAGATGGTGCGGCGAACCCACACCTGGGGTGCCATAGCGCAGTTTGCCGGGAACGGTTTTCGCGTGAGCGAGGAATGCGCTGAAGCTATTTACCGGCAGTGAAGTATTCACCGCAACGGACAGAATATTTTTGTGAACTGATGAAATTGGCGTGAAATCCTTGATCGGGTCATAGCCGAGGTTGGGAAAGACCACCTTGTTTGAACCATGGGTCGCGGCATTGCCCCATACCAACGTGTAGCCATCAGGCACCGCCTTCGCGGCCAGTATTGAGCCAATCGCCCCCTCCGCGCCGGGGCGATTTTCGATAATGAAGCTCGTCTTGAGGATATCGCCCAGCTTGAGCGCGACCGTGCGCGCGCTCAAATCCACTGACGAACCCGGAGGCCACGGCGCAATTACCCTGATCGGGCGTGAAGGGTAGCCCTGTGCAGAAACGCACAAGCTCGTCGCGCAGAAAAACACCGATGCCAAAAGTCTCAGTGCTATTTGCAACGATCGAATGGTATTACCCGCCCTGTCGGATGTTTCCTTCAATGGCCTGGATTCGCGCATTTGAGCTCTTTCAAACGTAGGGCCGGTGTTGTGATCCGTTCCACCTGTGGGAAAGCGGATTAGCAGCTGGATCTACGCCGCCTTCGACGCAGTTATATCCGCCCCCTTGGGCAATTCAAACAATCCCTTGGGCAGGCTGCCGATAAAGCTGACGACTTCATCGAGCTTGGCCACATCGGCGTATTTCGCATGCATGTCGCAAAGGCTTAGTGCATGGCTTGCCTGTGAGCGATCAAAGCTACCTTCTTCGACCACGGTGACGCGATAGTTATCCGAAAACGCATCGACCACTGAGGCACGCACACAGCCGCTGGTGGTTGTTCCTGCAACCAGCAGACTGTCTGCGCCCAGCAGTGTCAGATAACTTGCCAGTGGCGTGCCGTGAAACGCGCTGGGCTTGTTTTTAGTGATGACGATGTCGCGCGACTCGGGGCCGATCTCGGGAATGATGGTGTCCCCCGGCAGATGGGTGACGGGGGTATTGACACGCTCGCCGCTGCGTTTGTTTTTCCACGACCAGGAGCCTGCATCCCAGTCATCAGGGCGGCGCACCCCGGTGGTATAAATGATCGGCAGACTTTTGGCGCGAGCGGCGAGCAAAAGGCGCTGTATAGCTTTGATGCCTTCCCATGCCTCTTCGCCGCAGGAATTGCGCCAGCGCTTGACCGATTCAAGGATTGGTTCCGGCTTGTCGCCGCAGAAGTTGTAATTCACATCGATGATGAGGACAGCCGGGCGCTTGCCAAATCCCTGTCGCGCGCCGTAGCCTGCGTTGGAAAAAATCTGTTTGTCGCGCTCGGTAAGAAATTTATTCCAAATGGGTTCGCTCACGAAGGACTCCTTGTAAAAGTTGTTTGATTTCGCTCGGGGATGATACTTACTACCCTGCCGCCAGTTCCCTGGTGGCTCTGTTGATCAAATCGGTCCACATGCTGCCACCGGTATTGATCACGCCGACCTTGGCGACTGCCTCCTGAAAGCGCGGTTCAGCCAAGGGTTTCCATTGTAAAAATTCCTCTACCAGATTATCCGGAATTTGTGCGTGATTAGCACCGACCATGGAGCGTGCATAGCAATTCATCATCGCCTGGTGCTCCAATTGCCACATGTTCATTATATATATCTTGTATCAACCCGATTGGCCGGCGCTTAGCGGACTTGGATTCCGTCATAAATTGCCGAAGTGTGCCCACCCGCCCCGATATTGCCTGGTCATGGTGTGCGCCAATTGAATCCCAAAACGGGATAAAAATGCTTGTAAAAGTAATGCTATCATTCGAATTGGAGTCACAATTTTTCAAAATTATGACTTTTCAGTGCTGTTTCGATTAGATAGAGGATTCGCCTTTTTCACAGATAGTCTCAAAAGAGGCAATCAACTGCGTTACTGGTGCAGCCTTCAGAAAATTTTCAGGATCGCTGAGATTGCAGCGAGCCCATAGCCTCTCCCATACACAGCGAACCCATGGCTTCGCCCATGCGTATGGCCTCGCCCGGGGCCCACGAAGAATTGAATCGCAAGGTGTTTTTAGGAAATAGCATCACCACTGTAGAGCCTAAAAGAAAACGCCCCATTTCAGCTCCGCGATCAAGCAAGATGTTGCGGCCGCTGTAATTCCATTCGCGCAACTGCCCCGGCCGCGGCGGGTTGACTACGCCGTGCCATACAGTTGCCATGCTGCCAACGATGGTGGCTCCCACCAGGGCCAGCACGAAAGGACCGTAATCGGAATCGAACACGCACACCACCCGCTCGTTGCGAGCAAACAGATTGGGCACACCGAGCGCGGTGCCCGGATTGACCGAGAACAGTTCGCCGGGCACATGGATCATGCGCCGCAGGCTTGCTCGGCAAGGCATGTGAATGCGGTGGTAGTCCTTGGGGCTTAGGTAGAGCGTGGCAAACATTCCGTCATCGAACTGGGCTGCCAGCCCCGCATCACCGCCGACCAGCGCGAGGCTGCTATAGCGATGTCCCTTGGCCTGAAAAATTTGATCTCGTTTCAGCGCACCGAACTGGCTGATGGCGCCATCCACCGGGCAAAGCCAATCGGCATCGGCAAGCGGCCGCGCGCCAGCGCGCAGCCCCCGGGTGAAGAAATCGTTGAAACTCGGATAGCTCCCCAGGCGTGACTCGGCAGCTTCATCCATGTTCACACCATAGCGGCGGATAAACCAGCGAATGGCCATGCGGGTCGCGCCACGGCCGCGCCGGCTCGCAAGCCAGCCGATGAGGCGAGTCAGCGCCAGCTTGGGCAGAAGGTATTGCGGGAATACGGCGATGCGGCGGCGCATGGTACTAGGGGCTTGCTTGTGTGGCATCAATGCCATATGCACTTCCGGTTGGACTAGGCAGGAATACTTTGCTCATCCGCTCATGTTACTTCAGGAATCGTGGCACTCAGGCGCGAGAGCAGCCTATAGCGCCCCTGCGAGCTCGATAATCCTTGCTGAAGTGTAGCGAACGACTGCCCTGATTCCGGGGTTGGCCCGCTCGAAACCGCGCAACACCTGATCCATCGGCAGAATCAGCGCGGTCACGCTGTCAACGGCTGTATAGGTCATCAACAGCGGGGAATCGCCGAACCCCTCTGCTGCGCCGATGACACTGCCAATGCCGAGGCGCACGCTCAGCTCACCCTTGACCGCGTCAACCTCGCCCTCCGTAATCACATGTGCCAAGCCAGAATGCGCCTCGCCAGCGCAACCCAACTGCTGTCCAGCGGAAAACAGAGACTCATGGAGTTTTTCGGAAGATTGAAGCTTGAGAAAAAGCAGCTGATCACTGCTCAATCCGTGCCCATCAGTGTTTGCAAGAGCATGATTCAAAACCTTGCGCCCTTGAACTGAGGATAGCCTGCTTTTGCTGATGACCTCAAAAGCGCGTTGCGCACCAGGGGTTTGCACAACCCGGGCAATGCCGTTGGCCATGCACAGTTGCAAAAGCAAAGCCTCGACCGCTGGCATAAGCAGGCCCGTATCCGCGCTGAGAAGAACTCGCAGATTTTCAGTTTTGATCTCCAGGCAGGTCACTTTTTCGATCGCGCGCACGGATGCGCCGCGAACACCACCATTCAGAATCGCCTGTTCACCGAAACAATTTCCTTTCCCGATCACGGCAATCCTGCGATCGTGTTCCGGATCAAAAATTTCAACTGAGCCAGCGGTGATGACCGCCATATGGTTGGCGGGATCCCCTTTATTAAACAGCACCTCACCTGGTTCATATTCCACAAAGTCGCCGGCATTCTCGGGAGACGCACGGCGCTTTGCCGCCTCGCCCTCCGGCGCCATCGCAGGCCCGGCCGGCGCTGCGGCCCTGACTGGCGCTGGAACAGCATCCGCGGTCTGGTTGGCGGCAACGTCGTTCCCGGCCCCTTCTCGATTAGCCGTCGAAACATTTTCCGGAGCCGGAGCCGAGTTCTGGCCGAGCACTCCGAGGTCTTCGATTCCTGCTGTTTCTGCGCTGGCCTGTGCGTGTTTTTCGCCCCCATCGAACAGCGCATTTTCGCTGTAAGTCGCGCCGGTTTTCAGGGCAAGCCTGGCGACATTGAGTTCACGCTCCAGTGCACGCCCAAGCTGCGAAGAAATGAAACCGACAGGCTGGGCACGATCACTGTACATAAATCGTTCCGCCGAATCGGTCAAGGGAGTGTCAGACATTGTTCATTATCCAAGTTCTATCAAGATAGCAACACTACACTAGGTTGTGGCGTTGCTCTTGTGTGCGTGCGCTAGTGCCTCAGCGCGTCCGGCGAAGACCCTGTGCGCACCCATGGTGTCCCGTAGCCCGGACCGCTGCAGCAGCGAGGCGGCCTGCGGATGTGCGCCGCACACAAGGAGGGTGACTCTACGCTCCAGCAATTCCTGATTCACTATTTCCAATGCATGACCCGCTGTTGAGTCCATATATATGACCTGATCTAGATCCAGTATCAATGTGTGCACTCCGTGGTCGTGGTTGCGTGTCAGCACTTCGAGCTTGTCGGCGACGCCAAAGAACAAGGCGCCACGCGCCTGATAAATGGCGATGCCGCTGGTCAATCCATCGGTTTCCGCGTAGGGCACGCGGTCGACCACGGTGATCTGCGTTATGCGACGGATTAGAAGCAGCGATGCCCACAACAGACCGATCTCCACCGCGATGGTCAGGTCAAATACGACGGTGAGAACAAATGTCGACAGTAGAGTGCCGGTGCGGCCGTGAGAGTAGCGCAGCATGGATCTGAACTGGCTCCATTCGCCCATGCGTAAAGCCACCATGACGAGAATCGCCGACAGGCACGCCAGCGGGATGTATTTTGCCAGCGGTGCTGCCAGGCAAACAATCAGCAGCAAGCTTAGCGCGTGGATGATGCCGGCCACAGGCGTGCGCCCGCCGTTGTGGACGTTAGTGCTGGTTCTCGCGATGGCGCCAGTTGCAGGAAGTCCACCGAAAAATGGCGTCACCATGTTGGCTATGCCCTGCGCAATCAGTTCCTGGTTCGCGTCGTGCTTATCCTTGATCATGCTGTCGGCAACCACTGCGCACAGCAGGGACTCGATCGCACAGAGCAGCGCGATGGTGATCGCGGGCACGATCAGCTTGCGCAGGACATCCAGGGAGAAATCGGGGACGGTGAATGCGGGCAGGGTCTGCGGTATGCCGCCGAACCGGCTACCTATGGTTTCAAGCGGCAGGTGCAATAGCGCTACCCCAAGCCCTCCGAGCAGGAGCACTGCGAACGTTCCCGGCACGCGCCTGGCCCACGCGGCAGGCCACATGGCCAGCAGCAGTAACGATACCGATGCGGCTGTTACGGAAGCCAAGTCGATGGTGTGTAGAGCCGCACTGAGTGTGCGGATCTGGGCGAAGAATTCGGCCGGTAGGGGTCCGGTGCTAAGACCGAGAAAATCCTTTATCTGTGAGAGAAGGATCAGTACGGCAATGCCGTTGGTGAAGCCTATGATTACGGGCAAAGGAATGAATTTGATTAACACACCCAGGCGAAGCAAGCCCATGGCCAGCAGCATGCAGCCGGCCATGAACGTGCAGATCAGGAGATTGGCCAGCCCGTATTGGGCAACGATGCCGTAGACGATCACGATGAATGCGCCAGTCGGCCCGCCGATCTGCACACGCGAGCCCCCGAGCGCTGAAATAATAAAGCCGGCGATGATGGCGGTGAAAATACCGGCTTCGGGCTTGACCCCTGAGGCGATCGCGAATGCCATGGCGAGCGGCAGCGCGACGATGCCAACGATGATGCCGGAGAGCAGATCGGCGATAAGAGTTTCGCGCTTATAGCCCTTGAGGCAATCGATCAGCTTGGGCCGGAACGTGAAATGCTGCGAGAAGATGCGCATAAACTGTTTATCCGAAGCAATAAGCCATGCGGCCGATTATCCACCGTGGCGCTTATTTGATCAGAGCCACGCCACCGGCCCCGAACGCGCCCGTGCTATGCCCCAGTTGCAATATCGATCTGTTGCCCGGCACCCCCGATCAGCTGGTGGCGCGGGTGCGCAGCGAGATTCCCTTGTGGACCAAGCTGATGCGCGCTGCAGGAGTACAGCCGGAATGAGCCCCCGCCGGCGGATTCCTTCTCTTTTAATTCTGAAATCGCGTTTGTTCTTTATGCCGACGATCGATTGCTCCGGCGGACAGGTTATCGAGCCGGATTGAGCATGGTTTCGGAATACAGCTTGTTCCACTTGTCATACTGGTCAAGGACCACACCGGCATCGACAAACTTGAAAGGAAAATTGTTGAGCGGCGTCTTGATTTTCTTGCTGGTCGGTATGAAGTCCCGCTTCAGGAACAGCTCCTGCGCATCGCTCAGCATGAAATCGAAGAACAGAACCGCGCCGTTCGGGTGCTGGGTGCGCCGGGGCATGCCAACCCCAACCGGGCGCGCGAACCCCGGCGGTATGACGAACCAGTCGATGGGCGCACCGTCATTTTTCAACTGCTCAGCCTTGTAGTTGTAGACCGTCAGCGCAAGTGGCACCTCGCCCGAGACCACCAGATTGGCGAGCAGCGTGTGTCCGACGCGTGCGGACATGCCGTTGGCCGCCACAACATCGCGGAAAAGCTTCAGGCCTTTTGCCTCCCCCAGTTCATTGACCACGCCCGCGAACCAATCGAAATCCGAAGTTTCTATGCCGAGGTTGCCCTTCCACCGGGGGTTCAGCAGATCCTCGTAGGTCTTGGGAAGGTCGGCCTTTCTCACCAACTTGGTGTTGTAGGCAAACGAGAAGATGTTGAGTCGAATGCCTATCCATTCCCGGTGCGGCGGAATCGATTGCGGTATCAAGTCGGCCAGATGGGGGGATTTCACTTCCTGGAGCAGCTTTTCCCGGTACAGCGCCTCCAACTCGGGCGAATTGGTCTCGATGAGGTCGACCTCAAATCGCCCGGCGCGTGCTTCACTCACGACGCGACGCAAAATGTTTTCGGAGTTCGAGCGCCACATCCGCACCTTGATGCCGTATTTTTTCTCAAAGGCGGCGGCGAACGCGGTCATGTCTACCACCGGGGAAGAGTGATAGACGGTTATCGCGCCTTCCTTTTTGGCGCCTTCGATCAGCCGCTGCAGGCGGTCTGCCCCCTGGTAGACGGCCACGCTAGTCGAGGGCGGCACGCCCTTGAGCTGCGCCGTGGCTGGCAGGCTTGCGAGCAGGGCGAGCAGGAAAACCACGCGCCCAAATCGAGCGAGGGCGAACTGGTTTCGCGGACCTGCCGGGACAATAACGGTATCAAGGCTCATAGATAATTCATCTTTTTTACATGAAGCCTAAGAGAATAGCGGTTCTCCACCACCTCTGCTATAAGTTGCATAGGAGAAGGCAAGGCCGAATTCCTGGAAGCCGAGAAAGCGTTTTGCAGATTGCGCCGTCACCAACATATCGCGACATTCATTAGTGGGATGCGGCCTGTTCCTGTTCAATTGAAAAAGGCCGCATAATCATTTCAACCACCGGCTCAAACCTTCAACTGTGAGCGGGACATCGTCGACCTACAAGGAGAGAGTAGTGAAAAGAACGTTCGGGTTTTCCGCCATTGCGTTGAGTGCCGTATGTATCGGTGCGGTCTGGTCCGGCGGCGTGTGGGCGCAGGCTGCCGGCAAGACCATCACCATCATCGTCCCGACCACCTCGGGCACGGGTAGTGACATCGCCGCGCGCCTGCTGGTGCCGCGATTGTCCAAGCTGACCGGGCAGCCCGTCATCGTTGACATCAAGACCGGCGCCAGCGGGGCCATAGGCATAGGCGCGGTTGCCGCAGCCGTGCCCGACGGCAATACCTTCCTGATCGCACCAAACAGTATCGCTATGCTCAATGCGCTCAACAAAAAGCTGACCTGGGATCCGGTCAACGACTTCATGCCGGTTGCGCGCCTGGGCAAGATGCTGGTCTCAACGGTGGTCAATCCGACCGTGTCGGCAACGACGCTGGCGCAGCTGGTGGCCCTGGCCAAGAGCAAACCGGGCAGCCTGAACTACGGCTCGCCGGGCAGCGGTACGCCGCACCACCTGCGCTCCGAGCAGTTCAAACAGCTGACCGGGACCAACATCGTGCACGTGCCCTACAAGGGCTCGGCCGGCGCGGTGGCCGACCTTGTCGGCGGCCAGGTGCAGGTCGGCTTTTTTCCGCTGCACTCGGTGCTGCAATTCGTCAACGCCGGCAAGCTGCGCATGCTCGCCACCAGCGGCGACACGCGCTCGAGCTGGACGCCCGACGTGCCAACCTTTCGCGAGAGCGGCATCAAGGAACTCAACGACTACGACTGGCTCGCCGCCTTTTTGCCCAGGAACACGCCCAAGGAAACGGCGGCCCGCCTGACGCGCGACATCAACGGCATTTTTTCATCGCCTGAGATGATCGAGGAGCTCGCCAAGCGCGGCATCATCGCCAACCCCGGCAGCCCGGACGAGCTGGCTGCGCTGCTCAAAAAAGAGTTGTTCGAATGGAAAAAAATTGTCGACAACGGCAACATCGTCGCCGATTGACGCGCGCCAACCACACACCAGTCCAGGCGAATACGCATGACACCCAACTCAAGCAGTGCCCAAGTGCTAACCCAGACGCCAACACCCGGCGTAGCCGACTCTCGCCTCAAGCTCACGCCGTTGTCGGCAGGCTTTGGGGTCAAGGCCTGCGGTATCGACTTGTCCAAGGACCTCGATCTCGCAGAGATCGGCCTGATCCGCGAAGCCTGGCAGCAGCACGGCGTGCTGCTCATCCCCGGCCAGCAGCTCGGTGAATTGGAGCAAGTGCGTTTTGGCGAATGCTTTGGCGAGCTCGCCCATACCCAGGGCGACTACGCCATCAGCAAAAGCCATCCAGCCATCATGTATGTGACCAACGAAAAAGCCGACGGCGAGTACGTCGGCGCGCTGCCTGACGGCGAAATGTATTTTCATTCCGACATGTGCTATGTCGAGCGCCCGTCCATGTCGACCATCCTCTACGCGATGAACATTCCGTCGGTGGGCGGCAACACGCTGTTCGCCAATATGTACCAGGCCTACGACACACTGCCCGAGGCGACCAAACAACGCCTCGCCTGCCTGAGGGCCGTCAACAGCTACGACCCTGGCACCGAGGCCCCGATGGCCGCTACGCGCACGCAAAGCGCGTCATCAAAAAACGCCCGCTCCTTCGCCCAGCCGCTGGTTTGCACCCACCCGGTGACCGGTAAAAAAGCGCTGTACCTCAACCGCCTGATGACCGAGTACATCGTTGGCATGCCACGCGAGGAGAGCAACCAATTGCTCGAATCGCTGTTCGCGCACCAGGAGCAGACGCAATTCATCTACGAGCACCACTGGACGCTGGGCGACCTGGTGATGTGGGACAACCGCTGCGTGCTGCACGCGCGCCGCGACTTTGATGCACGCGAGCTGCGCAAAATGCGGCGCATTACCGTGAAGGGCGACCGCATTGCCTGAGCCCGCCCATGTAACAACTCTTCATTTTATGAGGGACGGGTTGAGGGACGAATTGCTATACCGCAATGCGGCGTCAATTAAATTAAGCACTTAGAATGCTTTTTGGCGGAGAGGGCGGGATTCGAACCCGCGTTAGGCTATAAACCTAAACACGCTTTCCAGGCGTGCGACTTAAACCGCTCATCCACCTCTCCGTTTTTTGGGATCTCGCTTGCCGATGGAACGTGTAGCTTAGGCAGGCGCCTTCGTTGAAGGAGGCGCAGCATAAACTACTGCTCTCCTCTGGGCAAACGAGAACAAATGCGAATGCGGGAAGAAATGCGAAAAAGCGCACTGATTTGCGCCAATCCAGAGTGCTCCCGATCAAGGCACACCGGCGTGCTTAGAGGCTTTGCTTGAGTTGATCAAGTATCGCCGGATTCTCCAGGGTCGATACGTCCTGCGTAATTTCTTCGCCTCGGGCGATGGAGCGCAGCAAGCGCCTCATGATCTTTCCCGACCGAGTCTTGGGCAGGTTGTCGCCAAAACGAATATCGCGCGGTTTGGCGATGGCGCCGATTTCCTTGCCCACCCAAATGCGAAGTTCGTCCGCGATTTTCTTGGCCGCTTCGGCGGTGTCGGGGCGCGCGCCTTTGAGCACCACGAAGGCGCAGACCGCTTCACCGGTGAGTTCATCCGGACGCCCTACCACTGCGGCTTCGGCGACCAAAGCGGAATTGGCCACCAACGCCGACTCGATTTCCATGGTCCCCAATCGGTGCCCCGAGACATTCAACACATCGTCGATACGTCCCATGATGCGGTAATAGCCGTCCATGTCGGTGGTGGCGCCATCGCCTGCCAGGTAATACTTGCCTTTGAAATCTTCCGGGTAATAGGTTGTTTTGAAACGCACGGGATCGCCCCAGATGGTTCGTAACATCGAAGGCCAGGGACGTTTGATAACCAGAATCCCTCCCTTGCCTTTTCCAACCGATGCGCCGGTTTCGTCGACGATGTCGGCGATGATGCCGGGCAGGGGCAAGGTTGCCGATCCGGGTTTGGTTGCGGTTACCCCCGGCAGCGGCGTAATCATGTGGCCACCGGTTTCGGTCTGCCACCAGGTGTCGACGATGGGGCAGCGCCCTCCCCCGACAACTTCGTGATACCACATCCAGGCCTCTGGATTGATGGGTTCGCCCACAGTGCCCAGAATGCGCAGGGATTTAAGATCATATTTCTTGGGCAGGTCGCCACCGGCTTTTATCAAGGAGCGAATAGCCGTTGGTGCGGTATAGAACACGCTCACCTTATGATCCTGGATTAGTTTCCAGAAGCGCCCCGCATCGGGATAGGTGGGCACGCCTTCGAACACCACCTCGGTCGCACCTACCGCCAGCGGTCCGTAGCAGACATAGCTATGTCCCGTGACCCAACCCACATCTGCGGTACACCAAAAAACATCCTGCGGTTTGTAGTCGAAGGTCCAGCGCATGGTGAGCATGGTCCAAAGCAGATAGCCTGCAGTTGAATGCTGTACGCCTTTGGGCTTACCCGTCGACCCCGAGGTGTAGAGGATGAATAAGGGGTGCTCGGCATTGACCCAAACAGGCTCGCAGGTGTCGGCCTGGCCATCGATCGCGTCGTTCCACCAAAGGTCGCGGCCAGCCTCCATCGCTATGGCCGAACCGGTACGCTTATAGACGAACACCGACTTGATCGCTTCGCAACCACCCAGGGTGAAGGATTCGTCGACCACCGGTTTCAGGGCGATTTCTTTGCCCCCGCGGAACTGGCCGTCGGCCGTAATTACTGCGACCGCACCGGCATCGATGATGCGTTCCTGCAGGGATTTGGCGGAGAAGCCACCGAACACCACTGAATGCGTCGCACCGATACGCGCGCAGGCCTGCATCGCCACCACCGCCTCGATCGACATCGGCATATACACGATAACGCGATCGCCCTTGGCGATGCCCCGCGATTTCAGCGCATTGGCGAACTTGCAGACCTCGTGATAGAGCTGCAAGTAGGTAATTCGCGTGACCTTACCGTCGTCAGCCTCAAAAATGATCGCAAGCTTGTCGGGTTGCGTTTTGAGATGCCGGTCCAGGCAGTTGTAGGAGGCATTGAGCTCGCCATCATGAAACCATTTGAAAAACGGCGGATTGGATTCATCCAGAGTCTTGGTGAAAGGTGTCTGCCAAATAATTTGTTCGCGAGCCTGGCGCGCCCAATAACCCTCGAAATCGCGTTCAGCTTCGTCGCAAAGTGCCTGATAAGAAGCCATGCCCGAAATGTTCGCTTGTTTAGCGAATTCCGACGAAGGGGGAAACAGGCGATTTTCCTGAAGGACGGATTCAATGGTTCCGCTAGACATGGTCGAGCCTTCTCTTCAATCGGGGGTTATATGCGGCTTCAAGTATCAGATGACAATCTTGCACAAAGCTTACGGCGCAAGCCATTTAATGGCTGTTCGCAGCATCCTAGGTAGAAGCCGGCGATTTGCACTCAACGAGCGAAATGTTACGCAATCAGCAAAAGGTCGGGGTTCAGCCGCCAAGCGCCGCTTGGACCGAGTCAATCAATGCTTTGGATTTTGTTGGTTTGGACAGGTAGGCATCCACGCCCAATGACACGGCTTGCATCAAATCGGCGGGCTCGGTTTGTCCGCTCAGAATAATCACCGGGATACTGCTGAGTTTCAGGTGAGAACGAATTGTCGTGAGTATTTTGAAACCGCTGACATCGCCCCTCAATCGAATATCCAGAATGATCAAGTCGGGAAGCGGTGCTTTTTTCATCGCCACGATGAACTCGGCGACATCGCTCGCGCAGCGCGTCTGATAGCCGCTTCCCGACAGCACCATATGCAAAAGGTGCTGGGTGGCCTGGTCGTCCTCAACGATGAGTATGGTGGTTTTCGTGACATCAATCTCGCGTTTCGGACGATGACGCGACATATTGATGAAACAATTTCCCTTGGTTAATTCCTGCGTTCCTATCAGGATGTCCTCGGGAACTCTTCCGGATGGCGGTGGCGGTGCGTCGGCCTTCAACTCCTGCACCTTGAACATATCCGTGAAATCCAGATCGTTGAGATCCAGATCCGTGGACACCTGCTCGTCTTGGTGTACTTTTTCTGAAGTAGGGGCGGGTGAGTTCGGAGGCATCGATGACATTTCCGAAAATAAAAGCCGGGTGAATTCAGTCAAGCAAATGGAAAATAGAGAATAAAATAACGAAAATAGAAAAAGCAGGCCATCAACACAAATTCATAATCTGACTTTAGCATCATCCCCTGTGGCGATCAAGACTGGGATTTTGAAAGTCAAGCTGGCCACGGCCACCATTTTGCATTTCCTCGATTCATCTACTCAAATCGTTCATCAACGCCACGAATTACAATGAGGAAGAACTCATGTGGCAGACCATTATTCCTATCAACGCCCATAGCCACTAATAAGCGCATAAGCAACCTAGATAAACGCATAAGCAACCTAAATAAACGCATAAGCAACCTAACGGCCAAAAACATGACCACCACCATCAAGCAAGATGATCTCATCCAGTCCGTCGCCGACGGATTGCAACACATTAGCTTCTACCACTCCCCCGATTTCATCGAGCACATGGCTCGTGCCTATGAGCGCGAGCAGTCACCTGCCGCTAAAGATGCCATTGCCCAGATACTGACCAATTCGCGCATGTGCGCAGAGGGTCATCGGCCGCTGTGCCAGGACACGGGCATCGTCAATGTGTTCATGAAAATCGGTATGGAGGTGCGCTGGGACGGGTTCGGTAACGGATCGATTGCCGATGCCGTCAACGAGGGGGTTCGCCGCGCCTATATGAATGCCGATAACCCGCTGCGTGCCTCGATACTGTCCGACCCCATTTTCTCCCGCAAGAACACCAAGGACAATACGCCGGCGGTGATCCACATGGAGATTGTTCCCGGCGCGCAAGTCGACATCACGCTGGCAGCCAAGGGCGGCGGATCGGAGAACAAATCCAAATTGGCCATGCTTGAACCCTCGGATTCGATCGTTGATTGGGTGTTGAAAACCGTTCCGACGATGGGCGCGGGGTGGTGTCCACCCGGAATGCTTGGCATCGGCGTTGGCGGTACCGCGGAGAAAGCCGTGTTGCTTGCCAAGGAATCGTTGATGGAAACACTGGATATGCACGAATTGCTCGCGCGTGGGCCAAAAACAAAGATTGAGGAATTACGTATCGAACTATTTACCAAAGTGAACGCCTTGGGAATAGGCGCACAGGGTCTGGGTGGGCTCTCGACCGTCCTGGATGTGAAGATTCGGGATTACCCTACCCATGCCACCTCCAAGCCTATCGCCATGATCCCCAACTGCGCCGCGACACGCCATACACATTTTGTTTTGGATGGCTCCGGTATCGCCGAATTTGCGCGCCCCTCCTTGGATACCTGGCCCAATGTCACCTGGAAGCCATCATCCTCAGCAATACGCGTCAACCTTGATACGCTCACGCGTGAACAAGTCATCGGCTGGAATCCCGGTGATCGCCTATTGCTGTCGGGCAAACTGCTCACCGGCCGTGACGCCGCACACAAGCGCATTCAGGACATGTTGGAGAAAGGCGAAAAACCGCCAGTGGATTTTACCGGCCGCGTCATCTACTACGTTGGGCCGGTTGACCCGGTGCGCGACGAGGCCGTCGGCCCGGCGGGCCCGACCACGTCGACTCGTATGGATCGGTTTACCGACACCATGCTGGGTAAGGCAGGCTTGCTGGCGATGGTGGGCAAGTCCGAGCGCGGGCCCGAGGGCATCGAAGGCATAAAAAAACATAAGGCTGCCTATCTGATGGCGGTGGGTGGCGCGGCCTACCTGGTGTCCAAGGCCATCCGCAAAGCCCGGGTGCTTGCCTTTGCTGACTTGGGCATGGAAGCCATCTACGAGTTCGAAGTGCAGGACATGCCCGTAACCGTCGCGGTGGACTCCAAAGGCACATCGGTACACACCACGGGCCCGGCGGAATGGGAAAAGAAAATTCGAGAATTCAAGATTCCAGTCACGGTTGCCTAGGCGCACCCGGAAATTATTTATCAGTCGAGGGTTTGATGGAACACGAATTAAAGGCAGGCATCCACTACGCAACACACGACGGTGTGGCAATCACCGGCGATCTCTATCTTCCCAAGGCGCCCGGGGAGTTCCCTGCAGTGGTCGCCGTCCATGGCGGGGGCTGGCAACAGGGCAGCTCGCTATTTCACCGCAGTTGGGGAGCGTATTTGGCACAACACGGCATCGCCCTCTTTTCGGTGAATTATCGTTTGATCAAGGATGGCCGCAAGGCTTATCCGGAAGCGGTACACGATGTTCGTGCCGCAGTGCAGTATTTGCGCTCGCAAGGCGGGCAATACCACATCGACCCGGAGCGCATCGGTATTACTGGCGATTCCGCAGGGGGCCATCTTGCGGCGCTTGTGGCCTTGGCCGGCGATAAAGCGCCATTTGCCGGGGCCTACCCCGACAGCCCTTTTTCGAAAATCAGTTGCTCGGTGAAGGCCTGCCTAGGTGTCTACGGCGTCTATGACATGGCCGCGCAATGGCGGCACGATCTTCTCAACCGTCCGGGGGACAACATCGCTCAAAAGTTTTTGGGTGCTTCCTTAGTGGATGATAGCGCGATCTATTTCGAATCTTCGCCAGTCTCTTATGCAACACGTGACAAGAATAAAACTGCGTTTCTGCTCGCCTGGGGAACCGAAGACGACACGGTCAATCCCGAAACACAATCCAAGGCGTTTCTGCTGGCGTTAAAACAAGCGGGGTACTTCGCGCGGCCCATGGTGCTGCAGGGCGCGCCGCACTTCTGGAACACAGAGCCCATGGATGAACCTGGCAGCTTTTCCGGTTTCCTGGCACCCAGGGCTTTGCGTTTTTTCCAGGAAAAGCTCTAAATCGCCGACAACAATTGTCGACAACACATAGAAGGTATAGCTACTGTGAGCATTCTAAATTCTGACGTACTTATCGCCGGTGGCGGTATCGGTGGTCTGGCTGCCGCGCTGGCGCTAGCCCGCAAGGGAATTCGATCACAGGTATTTGAGAAATCCCCTGAGTTCGGCGAAATCGGCTACGGCTTGCAGTTGGGTCCCAATGCCCATCACGTGCTTATCCGCTTGGGGATCGCAGCCGATGTCGAGCAAACCGCAGTATTTACGAATGCACTGATCGCCGTCGATGCTCTAACCGATCTGGAACTTACCCGCATCTCTACCGGCGAAAAGTTTCGTAAGCACTTCGGGGCGCCCTACATGGTGTTGCACCGACGCGACCTGCACGGCGCCCTGCTCGCCGCGTGCCGAGGCTATGCTGAGATTTCGCTGCATGTATCCAAACAACTGGTCAGGTTCGAGGATAGCGGCAATATTGTTCGGGTGCATTTTGCCGATGGAAGCACTTTTTCAGGTTCAGTCCTGATTGGCGCGGACGGTCTGAATTCCTGCGTCAGGGCTAAGCTCATAGGAGACGGCGCGCCCAGGGTCTCAGGCCATGTTACCTATCGCGGTGTGGTGCCAGTCGATGAAATCCGCGATAAGTCGCGTTTCGATGACATGACTATCTGGCAGGGACCCGGCCTGCACCTGGTTCAGTATCGCCTGCGCGGGGGTACCGTCATGAATAACGTCGCCACCTTCGACAGTCCCCGCTTTGCCGCCGGCCAAATCAACGACTTCGGCGGACCGGACGAGTTGATTGAAATGTATTCGCGCACCACCGCGCATGTGCAGCAGATGCTCTCCTACATCAGTCGCGACAAACACTGGATTCTGTGCGACCGCGAGCCCCGGCCAGACTGGAGCCATGGCAATGCCACACTGCTTGGAGACGCAGCCCATCCTACGCTGCAGTACCTGGCCCAGGGCGCCGTCATGGCCATGGAGGATGCCGTAGTGCTTGCCGACATATTGGCGCAGGCCGCAGGCGACATTCCGGCCGGCTTGCTTGCCTACCGCGACGAACGATACCTGCGCACCGCGCGCGTGCAGATCACCTCCCGCATCTTCGGTCAGATCATGCACGCACGTGGCGGCGCACGCGACCTTCGCAACCACTTGATGTCCAAGCGCGATCCGGAAAATTTTGGGGAAATCGACTGGCTTTATCGTGGAATTTAAATCTGGAATGAGAAAGTGATAGTCGATACCCATGTCCATGTGCTGGGCGCCGATCGCAAAAAATATCCGCGCCAACTTCGCGACGTGATCCCGCCTGAATTCGCCTGGACTCGCGATGATTACACCGCTGAGCAGCTACTCGCCGACATGGATCAGAGCGGTATGGCCAAGGCGCTGCTGGTGCAGGCGCAAAACGCCTACCGCAGCGACAACAACTATGTCGTCGATATGGCAAAAAAATATCCCGATCGTCTCAAGGCGGTGTGCGTGGTCGATGCGCGCGATGTCGATGCCGCCGATCAACTGGAGCGCTGGGTTCGGGAACACGGTGCGGTTGGCGCACGAATGATGTTTCAAACGGCGGACTTCCAGATCGATGACGAGCGCGTGTCGCCGGTCATGCAGCGTGCCCGGGCATTGAACGTTCCCATGTGCATCTACGTATCGAGGCAGGATCTCTCCGGCTTTGCGATGCTGTTGCGCCGCTTTCCCGATCAGATGATAGCGCTCGATCATATGGGGCATCCGAATCTGGAGGAGGGCCAACCCTATGTCAACGCGGCTCCCCTTCTTGATCTGGCACGGCATAAAAATCTCGTCCTGAAATTCTCCACCACAACGCTGCTCGCGGCGAGCACGGGATCGAGCTCAACTCGTGATTGGTTCATGCGCTTGATAGACAGCTATGGTTCCAAGCGGCTGATGTGGGGTTCCAACTATCCGATGAACCACGAGCATCCGGTTCCCGGTTTGGTCGATATGGCGCGTAGCGAACTCTCGTTTCTGGGCGCCGGAGATTTTGACAATCTGATGGGTGGAACCGCACTTGGTCTCTACCCGGGGCTTGTCTGAGTAAATTTCTCATCGTGTATAGTTTCTTTTTTTAATTAATTCGTCAGCCAGAATGCCAAAAAAATCTCAAGTTGCAAAGAAACTCCCTCGCGCAAAAAAGCGCGCTACAAGTGTTAAACCCTTAGCAAAAGCCGCGAGCAAAAACACCAGCTACCGTTCCAGCCGCGGCAACAAGGCAGACGCGGTACTCACGGAAATCATCAGGAATGGGGTGCTCTCGGTCACCGAGGAGATGAAGACCAACCTGACACGAACCGCCTACAACCCAATCATTTACGAGGCGCTCGATTTCACGGTGGGTCTGTACACCGCCTCGGGCGAGACCGTATCCATAGGCCTGGGCTTGCCCTCCTTCATTCGCGGTATGGCCGAAACCATCAAGGCAAAGCTGCGGCATTTTGGCGCTGATGGGCTGCAACCCGGCGACATTCTTGTCACCAACGACGCCTATACAACCGGCAGTCATCTCTACCACTTCACCTTCACGCAACCGATATTTTTCGACGGCAAACTCACCGCCTTCGTCTGCACCATGGCGCATTGGAATGAGGTGGGCGGCGTGCTGGGCGCGATGACCACCGATATTTACTCGGAAGGCATACAGATTCCGATCATGAAATATCAAAAGGCCGGCGTCGTCAATCAGGATCTGGTCGACATTATCAAAATGAACGTTCGCATCCCCGATAAGGCAATGGGGGATTTACGCGCGCAGATCACCGCGCTGAAATCCGGAGACAAGCGTTTCACCGAGTTGCTTGCCCGCTATGGCCGCGAACCGGTGCTCGATGCCATTCGCAATATCATGGACAATTCCGAGGCGGCGGCACGTGCTCGCACCCGCACCATTCCTGATGGCACCTATGAGGCCGAGTCCTATATGGACGATGACGGTGTCGATGTCGGCCAGCGTATCCCCATCCGCGTCAAGGTGATAAAAAAAGGCGATGAGATGACCATCGACTTGTCCGAAATTGGCAAGCAGGTTCGGGGCTTCTACAACTCAGGTCCTTCAACCGGTTATGGTTGCGCGCAGGTTGCTTATAAGTGCCTCACCTCGCCTACCGATTACCCGGTAAATGAAGGCAGCCTTCGGCCTCTAAAAGTGATTCTGGGTTCCAGCACTGTGGTGACTGCGGTTCGTCCGGCGGCGATGCGCGTGTGGATGACGGTGCCGATGACCGTGGTGGACACTGTGTTCAAGGCGATGTCACAGGCCATTCCCGGGCGGACCATTGCCGGGCACTTTGCCGACCTGGTTTCGGGCTATGTGAATGGCATCAACCCCAAGGATGGGCGCCTGTTCATCGGCGGCACCGGCGGGCCTATGGGCGGCGGTTGGGGGGCGAAAATGACCGAGGACGGCATGAGCGCCACCGTATGCCAGAACGATGGCGATACGCACAACGCGCCTTGCGAGCAAACCGAGGTCAAATTTCCGGTGCTGATTCGCAGCCACGCCCTACGCCAGGATTCTGGTGGGCCAGGCCGATATCGCGGCGGATTGGGCGCGGAAAAAATTGTACAGGCGCGTTGCAATGTGTCGGTGGGTACGCAGATGGAGCGTGTCAATTGTCCTCCATGGGGCTTAGAGGGTGGCCATTCTGGCCTGGGCAATCAGGTGACCATGAAAATAGATGGCAAAGACAAGGACTTCGTCAACGGCAAAGTATTTAATATGCGCCTAAAAGAAGGTGATAGCTTCACCTTGCGGGCGGGCGGCGGCGGCGGTTTTGGCGCGCCCGAGTCTCGCGAGCCAGAACGGGTTGCAAGCGATGTGAAGCAAGGCTATATCAGCAATGTCGCGGCGCGCGACATATATCGAGTGGCATGCTCCGATGAGGGCGTGCTGGATCAGGCGGCAACCCAGCGCCTGCGCGCTACCGCCTGAATTCATTAATCTACGGAGACGAACATGTCAGGCAAAACCCCCAACTATCCGGCTCACGATGGCCTCTTGCCCACCGACTCGCGTTTTGTGGATCTTCTTTCCATGCCCTGGGACGAATCCATTCCTGGGATCAAGATGAAGTGGATCTACAAGGACGATGAGAAGAAAGAGTCGGTTTGTATGTTTGATGCCAGTCCGGGTTCGATGATCCCTGAGCATATTCATACCGGTTTCGAGCAGACCTATATTCTCGAAGGCAGCATGGTGGATGACGACGGTGAATGCATAGCTGGCAATTTTGTCTGGCGCCCCACCGGCAGCCGGCATACGGCACGCTTTCCTAAAGGCTGCAAGTACCTGGTTTTCTTTCGCGGCTCGGCGCAGCGGGTAGACACTGGGCGTCTGTTTCCCAGCTACGAATAGCATAGCTCTCGGGCGCGCGCAGGCAAAAACCGCAAGCCGTCATACCGGCAGCGTGCTGGAGCCAAGCGCGCCAGCGCGCAGGGCTCCAGTCTGTCAAACGTCTAGCTCTTGGTCTAGCCCTTGAAACGCGGAAATACCTTCTTGACGTTGCCGGAGAAGATTTTCTCCTTGTCAGCCGCACTCAACCAATCCACCTTGTCGATGTAACGCTTGGTGTCGTCGTAATTGTGCCCGGTGCGCGGATCAATGCCGCGAACTGCACCGACCATTTCCGAGGCGAACAGAATATTGTCCACAGGAATGACCTTGGTGAGTAAATCAATGCCTGGCTGGTGATATACGCAGGTGTCGAAGTAGACATTGTTGAGAACGAGCTCCTCCAGCGGGGGGCGTTTCATATCCTGCGCCAAGCCGCGATAGCGACCCCAGTGATAAGGCACGGCACCGCCACCATGAGGGATGATGAACTTCAGTGTCGGGAAGTCTTTAAAAATATCGGAGGTCAGAAACTGCATGAAGGCGGTGGTGTCGCCATTGATGTAATGCGCACCGGTCGCATGAAAATGCGGATTACAGGAACCGCTAACGTGAATCATTGCGGGAACCTCCAACTCCACCATTTTCTCGTAGATGGGGTACCACCAGCGGTCGAACAGCGGCGGATCGGTCCACATGCCACCGGCGGGGTCGGGGTTCAAATTGAGGCCGATGAATCCGAATTCCTTGATACAGCGCTCCAGCTCCGGAATGCAGTTTTTGGGCGCAACTCCGGGCGACTGCGGCAATTGGCACACACCAACGAAATTTTCCGGATATAGACCGACAACCCGATGAATCAGTTCGTTGCAATGCTCGGTCCAGTTTTTACTGGTGGTCTCATTGCCGATATGGTGTCCCATGCCGACCGCGCGCGGCGAAAAAATGGTGAGGTCTGACCCGCGCTCGCGCTGCATCTTCAGCTGCGCTCCCTCCAGACTTTCGCGGATCTGGTCGTCTGTGATATTGAGCGAGCCTTTCAAGGGGACATGCTTGGGATCTTTCAATCCCTCTTGCTGACCCTTGCGAAACGCATCCAGCTCCTTGGGGGCAGTGGTGTAATGGCCGTGACAATCGATAATCATTCGAATCCTCGTTTCCTAAAATTTTAATTTGAATTTTTTTGGCGGCGCATCAGTCAACTAGCGCTTTGCCACCCAGGTCTTCCGCCCTGTCCACCGCTATCAATACGGCGAAACCTTTTTTCTCCGGGTCACGATCTTTTTCCGGCTGAATTAATTTCTCCCAGACTTGATCGCAGATCGGCCCGGATTTGTAGATTTTTGCCGCGCCGTAAAAGCGCGCTACCCCGCCCGCCGGCAATACGCCGGATTCGCGCAGTTTGGGATCGCGAAAAAAAACCATTACCTTGGAGCCGTCGTGCAGGTTCTCGGTGGTCGATCCCTTGCCTCGTTCCCACAGCATGAGGTGCTCGTCATCAAATACCAGGACGCTGCCGCGCGGCGTCACCTGTGCAAAACCATCCGGGAGAACCGTTCCGACCAGGCAGACATTGGCGGGAAACGCCTTGCTGATCGGCTCATGCAATTTACTGGGAATTTTTGCCATTTAAATTTCCTGGGA
>CAMDFL010000012.1 GCA_945897475.1 Bordetella parapertussis | reverse complement strand
TTCGCAGGCGGCAGTCGCCCATATGAAGGCGGGCAGGGTGCGCGCGCTGGCTGTCGCCTCGCCGCGCCGCTCGTCGGCTCTGGACCTGCCCACAATTGCCGAGGCGAGTGGCTTGTCGAACTATGAGTTCAGCGGATGGACCAGTTTATTTGCTACCGCAGGTGCGCCGCGGGAAATCCTGCTTTGCATCAACGATGAAACCGCAAAAATTCTGCGCTCGGCTGGAGGCAAAAGGCACACCCTTGGGACCTCTGGATTGCCTGATAGCAGGGATCGCGCTGGCCTATGGAACACACTTGGTGACGCGCAATTCCACCGAATTCGGTCGGGTGGCGGGCTTGAGTGTGGTGGATTGGTACTGAGATCCTGGTGGTAAAAGCCGAGTAATACAGGAACGGATTTCAGCTCAGATCCGCCGCCTCTCCGCAGGCCACCGCGTTTTCCGCCAGCATTGCTTCGATTTCCTGGTCGGAGAATCCTGCCTCCGCCAGCACCTCGAGGGTGTGCTCTCCCAGTCCGGGGGCGACGCGTCGCAGTGTCATGTCATAGAGGTTGCTCTTGAAAGGCATTTTCGGCACGCCAGCGGTGCGCCCGCCAGGAAAGGTGGTGGGGATCAACTGGCCGGTTGCGAGCAAATGCGGATCGTCGAACAACTGATCGGGGCGATTCACCGGCGAGTAAGGGATATTTGCGCCTTCAAGTTTCGCAATCAAAGCCTCCGCCGTGTACTTGGCGGTTTCGGAATTCACGCGTGGCAGCAGATATTCTCGCTCCACCGCGCGCTTGGGGTTGGTATCCAGGCGTGGATCGGTATAGAGCTCGGGCAGATCGAACTCCTTGCAGAAACGCTCCCAGTGCGCATTCGAGGTGACGGCGATGAACACTTGTTGATTGTCGCTGGTGGGAAATAGATGAAAGATGCCCCAACCCATGCGCACGCCCTGGCCCTCGGCGGCCATGGGTACCGAGGCTTGGCCGCTCGCGCCGGAACGCGCCAGGTGTTGGCCCACCAGGAACACGGTGGTCTCAAATAATCCTGAGGTGATTTTCTGCCCCACGCCGGTGAGTTCGCGCATGTAGAGCGCGGCGAGAATGCCGATGATGCCGTAGGTCGCTGCGCCGATGTCGATGATCGAGGCACCGGCGCGTAATGGCCGCCCGGGCGGTCCGGTCATGTAGGCAAGGCCGCCCATCATCTGGACCACTTCATCCAAAGCCAGGCGATTCTGATAGGGACCGGGGAGAAACCCTTTGACCGACAGATACAAAAGGCGCGGATTGACCTTGGCCAGATCCTCATAAGCAAGACCCAGGCGCTCGAGTGCGCCGGGTGCGTAGTTATCCAGGCAGATATCGGCACGGGCGACAAGCTTCAACAATACTTCCTTGCCCTTCGCCGATTTCAGATCGATGGCGAGGCTGCGCTTGTTTCGGTTGTAGTGAAAAAAACCCGAGCTGCCGGCACCGGGCATGGAGCGAGCTTGGTCGCCGCCGTCGATGCGTTCGACTTTGATGACATTGGCGCCCAAGTCGGCCAGCAGTAGCGACGCGGCCGGGCCGGCGACGATGTGGCCGAGCTCCAATACCGTGAGATTTTGCAGCGGGAGCATGCCCGGCTGCGCGCTTGTCTTTTGATTCATTCTGACCTTGGGTGAATTGACGCGCAGCGAGACTGACGGTCTCGCTGCTGGTATATCGAGACTGACGGTCTCGCTGCGGGTATATCGAGGCTGACGGTCTCGCCGTTCGTTAGTCGATACCTTAAGCGTGCGCTGCTTGCGATGCCATTTTTTTACGCAGGGCCGCGGTCGCGGTTTGGTCGATGGATTCATCGGCGCGGAGCACGACGCCATAATTCTTTTGCGCCGATTCCACCGAAACCAGGCCTTCGATCACATCCCATTGCACCCGTTCTGCCTCCCGATCCAGCGGGCTGCCCCAACCGCCGCCGCTGCCGGCATGGATTATCACCTCGGAATCGTTGGGCACCAGATGGCGGGAGAGATCGACGCTGGTGAATTTGTCCTCATCGGGTTTCTTCAGCATCTTGGTGCCTGCTTCTCCCGCCAATCCACCGTTCAGCCCCCAAGGCGGGCAATTTTGCCGGCGCGGGCGCTCCATATTCCAGCGGCCCTCGGTGAGATTGCGGATGTGCATGGTGCTGCCCAGGCCGCCGCGGAATTTACCGGGTCCTCCGGAGTCTTTTCGCAATCCTCGGGTGTAAATCAGTACCGGGCTCTTCATTTCCAATTCCTCGATAGAGGCGTTGCGCACGTCGCCCTGACATACGGTGACCGCGGCCGATTCGCCGTCTTCCGTGGGACGTCCGCCCCAGCCGCCGCCGCCTGAGGCGCTGATGACAAAGCGGCGTTTCGATTTTGCATTGATGCCGAAGAACACGCCGTTATTGCCCATCAATCCAAAGTGCGCCGCCGGCACCCGATCGGGAATCGCTTTTGCCAACGCGGCAACGATGGTATCCACCACCATCGGCAGCACGATGCTCCAGTGCGCCATCGGCGCGGGATAGCGCGCCATCATCATGTTGCCCTCGGGGATGATGCATTTCAATGCACGGAACGAGCCCTCGTTTACCGCTTCATTGGGCGCAGTGAGCGCTTTGTAGGCAATGCGCGGCGCGGCCAGGGTGCGAGAATTCATCGCTGATTTGCGCTCTCCCGCCCCCGCCGAATGATCGATGGTCATCTCGCCTGCCTTGATGGTGACCTTGGCATGGAAGCGTACCGGCTCGCCCTTTAACACGCCGTCATCATCCAATACCGATTCGGCCTCGTACACGCCATCGGGAAAGGTCGAGACGACATTGCGGCATTTCAATTCGGTCTCATCAAATATTTTCTGGATCGCGCCGAGCACGGTGTCGCGGCTGTACTTGTCGAACAACTCATCAAGACGGCGCAGCGCCAGACGGCAGGCGGCCATTTGCGACTTCATATCGCCAAGCGAGGATTCCGGATAGCGGATGTTGTCGCTGATGACGCGATAGAGCGTTTCATCAACCTCGCCGCCACGGTAGATTTTCAGTTGGTCCAGTTGCAGGCCTTCCAGCCACGGATCGGCCACGGTAAGCCCCGCGCCAAAACCGGTGCTGGTGCCGCCCACATCGATCCAGTGCGCGCGAACGATGGCGAACATCAGCAACTCGCCCTTGTAGAAATAGGGCATGTGGATGCAAACGTTGTTTAAATGTTGCCCCGCCACCCGCTGATGGTTGCTGATCAGCACATCACCCGGCTTGAAGCCCTCTTTCGCGTAACGCTGCATCGCATCGGTAATCATCACGCCAAGATCGGCGATGAAGTGCGACACCCCGCCGACGTTCTGAGACACCAGATCGCCATTGGGCAACACCAGCGCGGTGCAGAAGTCGCGCACCTCGTAGATGATCATGTTGTAGGAAGTACGCTGCAGATCGACCGCCATTTCATTGGAGATGGCCGGCAGTGCGTTGCGGATCACCTCCAGCGTTACGGGGTCGAGATGCGATTCCTTGACGCGTGCGTCCATGAGTGTTCCTTATAAAAAATCGATTTGGGGTCAATCGCCTTGCGGCGGGGCTATTCCGGTTTTATTCCCGCCGCTTTCGCGACCCTGGCATAGACGGCGAATTCCGCCTTCATCACCGCCGCGAATTCCTCGGGCGTGCCACCGATGATCTGCACCGACTGTGATTCGAACTTGCCCTTGATGTCCGGCGCATTGAGCGCTTTGTTAATTTCGACATTGAGGCGCGCGACGATAGGTTGGGGCAAATTCGCCGGGCCGAAAAAGCCGAACCAGTCCACCGTGGAGGTGTAGCCCGGCACCAGTTCATCCAGTGTAGGCACGTTGGGCAGGATGTCTGTGCGCCGGGGATAACTCAAGGCGAGCAGCTTCACCCGTCCCGCGGCGACATGCTGCTGCACCGAGGCCGGGGTGGAGAAGGCCATCTGCACCGTGTTGGTGACCACGGCCGTCACCACTTCGTTAGAGCCGGGATAAGGCACATGGATGAGGTCAATGCCAGTCACCATTTTCAGAAACTCTCCGCGCAAGTGGTGCGAGGAGCCTATGCCATTGCTGGCGTAGGCAAGCTTGCCCGAGTTTTTCTTTGCGTGGTCGATGAACTCCCTGACCGAATTGACCGGCACCGCCACATTGACCACGAATCCGGTCACCGGGCTTACGCCGTTGACGATAGGCGTGAAATCGCGGAACGAGTCATAGGGCATGGCCTTGACGATATAGGGGGCCACCACATGGGTGGTTGCGGTGCCCAAGAGCAGCGTGTAGCCGTCAGGCGCGGATTTCGCCACGGCGTCGGCCGCTATGCGCCCGCCCGCGCCGATACGGTTCTCCACCACCCAGGGCTGGCCAAATACCGGCGCGAGCTTTTCACCCACCAGGCGGGGCACCAGGTCGGGCAATGATCCGGCAGTGAAGGGGACAATGACGCGAATCGGTTTAACCGGGTAGGTTTGCGCCATTGCGATCGAAGAAGCGGCAAAGCAACCTGCCAGAGAAAGGCAGGTGAGGTGGCGGGCAAAAGCGGTCATGTTTATTTCCTCTGCAATTTTTTCATCCCGAATCTTGACTCAAATTCGATGCTGGCGGGGGCATCCGCGCGCAAGTCGCCTGATTGCGCCGATTGCATTAAGCTTCTGCGCTGCCGGCACGGGCCGGTCTTCGCGGGGATTATGCATGGCTCTGGTAAAAATTCTTCATTCGTTTTTGGCGTTTCTGGTGACTGGCGCCGGGACGGTATGGTCTCCGGGTGTATTGGCGCAGTCCTATCCGGTTAAACCGATACGAGTAGTGGTTCCTTATCCGCAAGGCGGGCTCGACCCCTCGTTTCGGGTAATGACCCCGAAAATGGGCGAGTTTCTGGGGCAACCGGTGGTGGTGGAAAATCGTGCCGGCGCCAACGGCATGATAGGCGCGGAGAACGTGGCACGCTCCGCGCCCGATGGCTACTCGCTGCTTTATCTCGCGCCCAGCACCATGGTGAGCGGCGTGCTGCTTCTGAAGGAGGCAAAGATCGACCCGCAGAAGGATTTCACGCCCGTACTGGAGTTTTATCGCGCCACGCGCGCGCTGGCCGTGCCTGCTTCGCTGCCGGTCAATAGCCTTCGCGAGCTGGTGGAATACGGCAGGAAAAATCCCGGCAAGCTTTCCTACGGCAGCGGCGGCATCGGTTCGAGTTTTCACCTTGAGACCGAAGCGTTCAAGATGGTTTCAGGGCTTGACATGGTGCATGTGCCCTACAAAGGCACCGGGCCGTTCACGCAGGATCTTGTTGCCGGTCGGGTCGAATTCGGCATCATCCCGTTGCAAAATCTGCTGCCGCATGTGGCCAGCGGAAAGATGCGCCTGCTCTCCGTCGTCGCTGAAAAACGTGATCCGCTGGCCCCCGATGTGCCGCCGGTATTCGAGACCTTCCCCAACATGGTCAAGGTGGGCGGCTGGGTTGGCATGTTCGGGCCGGCGGGATTGCCACGGCCCATCGCGCAGCGCGTGATCGACGCCGCAATGGTGGCGTTCAAGGCGCCCGAAGTGGCGCAGTATTACCAGCGCCAGGGGCTGAACGTCACCGCGGTCGCGCATGAGCAATTCGGGGCGATGCTGCGGGCGGATCTGGAGCGCACCGCGCAGTTGATCAGGGAATTAGGCATCAAGCCTGAATAGGCGCACCATTGCGTCTTTTGAAACTGGGCCGCAAATTTTGGTACCATTTGCCACTCTTTAACCCCGCTCGCCATCACATTTAAACGAAACCCGGACCATGCCCACTTACGAATACGCCTGCGATGACCACGGCGGGTTCACCGCGATCCGGCCCTTGCTGGAATTTCGCGATCCGCAACCGTGTCCGACCTGCACCACGCCTGCGCCACGCGTGACGCTGACCGTGCCGGCCTTGCATGGCATGTTCTCAAGCCCCAGCGCGGCCGCCACCGGCAACAGTCTGCAAAGCTGCTGCGGCGGCAATTGCGGTTGTGGATGAGGTTATAAGTCCAACCACGGTCGACTGAAGTGTTTCTTCGCAACGCGTGGTACGTGGCAGCGTGGGACCGCGAGGTATCGCGCGAGAAGCCCTTCGCCCGCACCATCATGAACGAGCCGATTGTTTTTTATCGGCGCGCGGACGGCACGCCGGTGGCGCTGGAGGATCGCTGCTGTCATCGTCATGCGCAACTGTCCCTGGGCGTAGTGGTGGGAGATGATCTGCGTTGCGGCTATCACGGACTGAAATTCGATTCGAGGGGAATTTGCAATGAAATTCCCGGACAAAGCCATATTCCACATGATGCCCGCGTTCGTTCCTATCCCGTATTGGAATGTTGGAACTGGATCTGGGTGTGGATGGGCGATCCGGGAAAAGTCGATCCTTCGTTGATTCCCGACTGGTGGTGGACCACGCATCCAGAGTGGGCCTGCACCCGGCCGGATGCATTTCACATGCGCTGCCACTATCAACTTATCAACGACAACGTGCTTGATGTCACGCACCTTGCCTACGTGCATGCTTCCAGCATCGGCAGCGCCTCGATCAACGAATTTCCCATGACCACGGAGCAAGCAGATGGAAAGGTGCGCATGACGCGTTGGATCATCGACCGGCCGGCGCCGCCGATGTACCAGGGTTTTGGCCAATTCAAGGGCAAGGTGGATCGCTGGCAGATCGTCCTGCACCAGCCGCCGTGCTTTTCGGTGAATTTCGCCGGTTGCGCCGATACCGGCACTGGCGCGCCAGAGGGCGACAAAAGCGGCCATCGCATCGACTTGATGGCGCTATCGGCGCCCACGCCGGAGAGCGAAAATACCACGCACTATTTCTTCTGTTTCGTACGCAGTTTCAATTTGCACGATCCGGTCACCGAGAAAATGTTCGCCGAGGATTTCGTCAAAGTGTTTCGCGAAGACGTGGTGGTGATCGAAGCGCAGCATGCGCGCATGATATCGATGCCGTATGCGCCGCAAATCAGCCTAGTGGTAGATGCCGCATCGATGGCGGCGCGGCGGATGCTCGAAGAGAAAATCGCGGCGGAAGGTCTATCGTGAAAGTTGAGCGGACCGATAGATCCCGCGAATAGATGGCAACATTAGGCTGGATGGGCGCGCCAGATCAATCCTCGGCCTTGACGTTGAATTCCTTGATCGCGCGGGCCCATTTGGCGCGGTCATCGCGCACTCGTTGGCCCAATGTTTTGGGGTCGCTGACTTCGACTTCCATGCCTTGCTTCAAAAGCGATTCGCGCACTTCGGCGGAACTCAAAATCCGCACCGACTCGCGATGCATGCGATCGATGATCGCAGGAGGGGTGCCACTTTTCGCGAACAGCGCATTCCAGGCGTCGGCCTCGATGCCCGGAAAGCCCTGTTCGGTGGCGGTCGGCACGTCCGGCAGGAGCGCGGTTCGCTGTGCTCCAAGCAGCGCGATGGCGCGAAGTTTTCCCGCGCGAATCTGCGGGAACGCACCGCCCACCGGCTCAATGCCGGCGAGAATCCGTTCGCCAAGTAAGTCCGTCCAGATCTGCGGTTGGCCTTTGTAGGGAATCAATTCGGAATCGGCGCTGGTGACGGCGCGAAACACCAGCGCGCCCAGATAGGCCGCGCCCGGCATGTGGCCCAGCGCCGCTTGCTTGGGGTTGGTTTTGCTATAGGCCACAAACGACTTGATATCGCGCACCGAAGCGGGCGCCGCCACGGTGAGAATGAAGGTGGCTTTTACCGTATGGGTAATGGGTAGCAGATCGCGCTCCGGGTCGTAGCGGATGCGTTTTGGGTAGAGCGTGGGCGCGATGGTGAGCGATCCGGATTGCACGTTGACAAACGACAAGCCATCCGCGGGCGCATTGACCACCGCCTCCACCGCGAGCATGCCATCAGCGCCCGGTTTGTTATCCACGATCACCGATTGGCCGAGGACTGTTTGCAGGCGTTGTCCGAGCACGCGGGAAACAATGTCCGATTGCGTGCCGGGCGCCGATGGCACCACGATTTTTATCCCGGCAGTGGGCCAGGTTTGCGCCAGCGCGGCGCCAGAGAGCAAAGCGATGCCGGTGAGGGCCACCGTCACGCACCTCATCAGCTGCAGAGTTCCGCGATCCAAGTCTGAAAGATTTGATCCCGAAAAATCATTGCCTGGTGTCGTCATTGTTTGCTCTCAATTCGAAAAAAGATGGGTACATTGGCCGCTACTACAGCGGCGCGTTCCACGCATCGTAGCCATAAAGCCAACTGGTATCCGACTCGCCACTTTTGAGCCAGGTGTTCGCGCTCGAAATAGCCTGGATCTTGGAGGTGCGCGGTTTTCTGTGAGCTTCGTATTTTTGAAATGCAGTCTCGATACTAGAGCCTGAGAAATCCTTCATGCAGCGCGCCAGTACTGCGGCATCCTCAATCGAGGTGGCCGCCCCTTGCGCCATGTAGGGCGTCATCGGATGACAGGCATCGCCCATCAGCGCCACCCGACCTACGCTCCAGCGCGGCAGCGGGTCGCGCTCCAGTATCGCCCACTTGTGGCAATCGGGACAGGCATCAAGCACCATGCGAACCTCTTCGTGGAATCCTTGGTAGGCATTGCGCAAATCGCGAACATCGCCTTTTGCCGACCAGGATTCCTCGGTCATCCATTCGGCGGGCTCAGGCACGCTGGTGACGAAATAAAGCTCGGAGCGGGCGTGGGTGGTGTAGTAAATGACGATGTGGCGGTCCTCGCCCCACCACTTGGTGCGAGAGGGCGCGATTTCGTGTTTTAAAAGCGACGATGGAAACACCGCGCGATACGCGATGCGGCCTTTGTGAATCGGATTATCCGGCCCAAGCAATATTTCTCTCACTAGCGAATGCACGCCATCGGCGCCGATTACCGCATCGGCGCGCACGCGTGTGCCATCGGTGAAACTAAGCTCCACCTCATCGCCCTTGGGGTCCAGTCCCGAAAGCTTTTTTCCCAGATGAACGATTTCGGCGGGGACAGCCGAGCAAAGCGCGTCGTGCAGATCACCGCGATGCATGCACAGGTAAGGCGCGCCATACAAGGTCTCGGGCATGGGCAACTCGGTGCTCACCTGCCCGGAATCGCCGATGCGATTCAAATGCGAGTAGGGCGCGAACGCGGTTTTTCGCAGGCGTTCCTCCACGCCGATGCCACGCAGCACCTTCATTGAATTGGGCATCATCTGAATGCCCGCGCCGATGCGCGCGAAGCGGCTGGCCTGTTCGTAGACCTGCACCTCGAAGCCTGCCTGGCGCAACGTCGCGGCTGCGGTCATGCCGCCCATGCCGGCGCCGACGATGGCGATACGTAGATTGTCATTAGCCATAAATTCAATTATCCAGTCTGATGTTCGATTCGAGAATTGCGATGGTAGCCGATTAGCGTTGCGTCGATGTGCTCAGTCATTGGTGGAAAAGCGCTTGAGCGTTTGAAATGACTGCCAGTAATGACTGCTCGCAGTAGATGTGTTGGTCAAAAAGGCGGTAGAGTTGCGTGCTACGTCCTGTCACTGAGTTTCGAGGAGGTGTTATGAGTGTGAATCGCCGTTGCTTGATGACAGGGGCCGTCGGACTGCTTGTCGTCGCACAGATCGCGTTTGCGCAGTCCTATCCGGTGAAACCGATCCGCATGATCGTCACTATCGAGCCTGGCGGCGCGCCCGACATCGGCGCTCGCGTGCTAGCGCCTCCCCTGGGGGAACGCCTGGGGCAGGTGGTGGTGGTGGAAAATCGTCCTGGCGCAAATGGCAACGTTGGCGGCGATGTGGTTGCCAAGGCGCGGCCTGATGGCTACACGTTGCTATATGCCGCGGACAGTCTGGTTGCGATCAACCCGCACGTCTACAACAAAATGCCCTTCGATACCTTGAAAGACATCGTGCCCATTTCAACGACCACCGTGAGTCAGGTGGTGATTTCGGTGAATCCCTCTTTGCCGGTGAAAACCTTCAAGGAATTCATCGAGTATGCCAGGCGCGCCAATCCGCCATTGGCCTTTGCCTCGGGCGGCAACGCCAGTATTCATCACCTGGTGATGGAGGCTTTGAAAATTCAGGCAGGCATCGATCTCACCCATGTGCCCTTTCGTAGCGGCACCCCCGCCGTTGCGGCGGCAGTCGCGGGAACGGTACAGGTGGTGGTGGGCGGTAATTCCGCGGCCAATCAAATTCGCGCGGGTAAAATTCGCGCCATTGTCAGCTCAGGGAAAAACCGGCTTGCCTACCTTCCTGATGTGCCCACCATCAATGAGACCTTCCCCGGTGTCGAATTCAACAACTGGTTGGGTATCTGGGGCACCGGTGGTACGCCTGAACCCGTGGTGCAACGCCTGCATGATGAGATCAACCGCGCGCTCGCGGTGAAGGAGACCGGAGACAAGATTGCGGCAGTGGGTGGCGCGGACGTCTGGATCAATTCGCGCGAGAGCTTCGATAAATTCATCCGCAGCGAAGTCGAGCGTTACGGAAAGATCGTTCGCACGCTCAACATCAAGATCGATTGAGTCTAGTTCGCGTCTCGCCGCATTGATAGGCTGAAATACGGCCAAGTCACCGCGGAAGCCGGAATTAAACCTGAGTAGGCGCGTAGCGAACCCTTGAGGAACCCTTAAGGATTGACACGACCCGCAGGCTTGCTCATCGCGGCTTCGCGCCTACTGTCGCCATGAGTTTTTCAAGCGCCTCGTAGGGTTGCGCACCCACGACGCCATAGCCGCCGGAGGCGAACGTCGGTACACCGGTGACGCCTGCCTTGCGCGAGGATGTCCAGTCTTCATCGATCGCGTCCTTGAAGCTGCGTTCAGTGAGCACCTTGCGCGCGGCATCCGCCGACAGGCCTGCGGATTGTGCAAGTGCAACCAGGGTCTCCAGGTCGCCAATGTTTTTCCCATCGACGAAGTAGGCTTTGTAGATGGCATCGTGTATTGCCGCGCCGCCTTCCTGCGTGTCGGCCCACTTGCCCAGTTCCTGCGCAAGGCGGCTGTTGTAGGTATGGGTGCGCTCGCCGTAGGGCAGGCCCTCCGCGTCCATCAAGCCTTTCATGCGCACTTGTCGCGCCGCGCGCTCTTCGGCCTTGCTGCCGGCGAACAGCACGTCCAGGGACAGGCCCTCGGCAGGCGTCTCGGCGTGCAAGGGAAAATGCACTAGATTTACGACGACGTCGAAATTTGCTTTAAGTTTTTCAATACGCACGGTACTGAGGTAACACCAGGGTCAAACGTAATCGGAGAATACGTTGACCACGATCGGGTCAGCCATTGCGGCGATCTTTCGAGTGAGTTGAGGCGCGAATTTTACGCCGATTCGGATCGTGGCTCACCGGGTGGGAATGCACGGTGAGAATGCAAGGGTGGAAATGCTCTGGATTGCGATGCACTATCCTTCTACCCCAGGCAATCGATCAGGATCTTCGCTGTGCCCTGAGGGTCGATGATCATGGCGTCGTGGCCGGTTTTCAATTCCAGATAACGCCATGCAGGGTCCTGGCGGATTTTCGATGCGAACTGATCGAAGCTGCCGGTTGCTGAATGGCAGTTCACAAAGGCTTTGGGCAAACGCGCGAGCGCAGCTTCGTTGGACAGAGATAGAGGTTGCGTCATGGTGCCGATAGGGTGGCGTACCTGCCGGCGTGTCGCCCAGGCGATATCCTCGGGTCGGGTGAGCCCCAATGCCGAAGCCGGCATCGGGCCGATCGTGCCAGTCTCCTTGCCTTCCTGCTTCTGGTGCGCGGCGCGCTCGGGGCCAACGTAGTCGGTGAGAGCCTTGCCGTTCTCCGGCACGAATGCATCGAAATAGACCAGGCGTCGAATCCTGTCAGGCACACGGTCGGCGACGCCGGTGATCACCATGCCGGCGTAGCTGTGGCCAACTAACACCACGTCCTGCAATTCTTCGGCCTCGATCAGACCCAACACGTCGCGGATGTGAGTATCGAGATCGATCTCGCGGCTCGCCAGGTGAGCGCGATCGCCAAGCCCGGTAAGCGTGGGTGCGTGTACTTCGTGCCCTTGCTCGCGTAACAACCGGACGACATGCCGCCAGCACCATCCGCCGTGCCAGGCGCCGTGTATGAGTACAAAAGTCATGGGTTTTCTCCGATAAAAGAAACAAACGGGAGATTCAAAATATGGCGGAAGACGATTCGTAAAGCAAGGCGCGGACCAACGCTTTGACCAACACTTGGACCGGTACGCCAAGGTATCTGGGTCGAGCGACTATTCCGGCTGAATCTTCGCCCGCTTGACGATTCCCGCCACGGTTTGAATATCCCGCGTGATTGCGAGCGCGAGTTCCTCAGGGGTGCTGTTCACGAGCAATAACCCGCCCGCGAACAAACGTGCTTTGACTTCGGTGGTGGCAACGATTCTGCTGATGTCACCATGAAGTCGTTTCACGATCGCAGGCGGCAGATTAGGCGGTCCGAAAAAACCCGACCACAAGGGCGGTGCTTCCAGCAGTGCCACGGTAAAACGTTTGTACAGGACGCTGAAATTCATATTCATTTTTTCCTTGCAAAGGCGTGCAAATTGCGTGAGAGCGTTCCGAACACCACCTGAGTTTAACCTCAGGTACCATCGCCGGCATCCCATCAGTGGCCTGTCAATTTCCTCTCAATTGTCCGTCAGTTGTTAAATCGCAGGAACGATCCATGAAAATGCTATGGTCTATTGTGGTGATGTTGATGATGTGCATATCGCATGTCGGATCGGCGCAGCCCTATCCGGCGCGTCCTGTCACCGTGGTTATTCCCAATGCCGCGGGCGGCCCTGCCGATGTCTACGGGCGCGCGCTGGCGGTGCCGATGGCCCGGCACCTTGGACAAGCCTTGGTGATCGAGAACATCGGCGGCGCGGGCGGCAATATCGGTGTCGCGAAAGTCGCGAAAGCGGCGCCCGACGGTTACACCATCCTGTATCACAACATCGGCATGGCAACCAGTCCTGCCTTGTATCGCAAGCTCGACTACAACCCGCTCACCGATTTCGATTACGTTGGTGTGGTGGCGCATTCCACCCTGGTAATGGTGGCTCGACGCGAATTACCGGCCGCGGATATGAACGAGTTCATCGCCTACGCAAAAATTCAAGGCGATCGCATTACTGTCGCGGATGCGGGCATAAGCAGCGTATCGGGGCTATGCGCGCTCCTGTTTCAGGCGGCACTCGGTATGAAATTCACGGCGGTGTCCTACAAGGGCACGGCGCCTGCCTTGAATGACGTGATGGGCGGACAGGTCGATCTGTTATGCGATTCGAGTACCACCGCTGCGCGTCACATTACCGGGGGCAAGGTGAAGGCATTGGGTGTCACATCGCGATCGCGCATGGCCACGCTGCCCGGCGTGCCTACGCTGGAGGAAGGCGGGCTCAGGGGTTTCGAAGTGCTGCCCTGGACGGCATTGTATGTGCCCAAAAAAACGCCGCGCCCGGTAATCGACCGGCTGGTGGCCGCGTTGCAGGCCGGCCTCGCCGATCCCGACTTGATCTCGCATTATGAAAAGCTGGGACTGCAAGCGGCATCCAGGGAATTGGCATCTTCGGCGGGACTGCAATCCCTGCTTGCCGCCGATACCGCCAAATGGGGCGTGCTCATTAAAAAGACCGGAATCAGCGTTGAATAAGCAAGTGATTCGTATGCGTACGACGCTTGCAAGGCGGACATATATGTCCTACTCTTAAATCTATGAAATCAAGGGATTTCCTGAAATTCCTGAAGGCCAGCGGCGCGGAAATTATCAAGAATCGCGGTAACGGCGGGCATTATCTGGTTCAAGCTGAACGGCAAACAAACGACGGTGCCGATGCATGGTGATAGCGATTATTCCCCGGAATTTCTGGATGATATTTGCAAGCAGCTCAATACCCGTCTGAGGAGTATTCAAAAATGAACATGTCATACCCCGTCACTCTAAAGAGTTATCGAGGCGGGCAAGTCGGCGCGTTTTTTGTCGATATCCCGGAAGCGATTACCGCCGGCATAAACGAGGCAGAGGCGCTGGAGCGCGCGGAAGAAGCGTTGACGGTGGCGCTATCTGGCTATCTTGAAGATGGGCGAGCATTGCCTGTGCCGAGCAAGGCGAAGCGCGGTCAGTCTGTGGTCGTGTTGCCACCACGTGCAGCGATCAAACTGGCGATTCATGAGGCGATGTGCGAACAGGGTGTGACTCAGGCACAGTTGGGCGAATTGCTCGGCATCGACGGGCGTCAGGTGCGTCGTATTCTCAACCTTGACCATGAATCGAAACTTTCTCAGCTTGAGGCGGCGCTGGCGGCACTGGGTTTGCGGGCATCTGTGAGCGTGACAAAAGTTTCGTCAGTGTCCATAAGCATGACTACCTAATCAATCCCTGCTTGCCGCCGATACCGCCCAAGGGGGTGCGCTCGGCAAAACGGCAGGAATTGGCTTTGAGTAAACCGTATGATTCGCGGATATTGGGCGCAGAGGGGCCGTGCCGCATTCCCATGCTTCGTACAGATAACAATCAGTGGAGTAGAACATGAATACCCGAATTGCCAGGTCGCTGCTTGCGGTGGCGCTTACCCTCACGGTATCGCTTGCCACCGCGCAGAGCGAATTTCCAAACCGTCCGCTCAGGATGGTGGTCGGCTTTCCTCCGGGCGGAGCAACCGACATTCTCGCTCGCGCGCTTGCCCAGGAAGCGCGCGCGGGGCTCGGACAAGAGGTGATCGTGGTCAACCGTTCAGGGGCGAATGGCGCGATCGCCATCAACGAAGTGGCTGCGGCCAAGCCGGATGGTTATACGCTCGGGCTTGCGCCGACTTCGGCGTTCACGCTGGCGTTTCATTTCATTGACATCCGCCCCGATTTTCTCGAAATCACCGAGCCCTTGCTGATGGCCGCCCGTCAGAGAGTCGGTATGGTGGTCAAGGCCGACAGTGCGCACAAGACGCTGCGTGAATTGGTGGAGTTTGCGAAGAAGAATCCTGGCAAAGTGTCCTTCGGTGTATCAGGTACCGGCAGTTCGGTCGATGTATTCACGCGCAGCATTCTGTTGCGCGCCAATATCGATGCCATCGTGGTGCCGTTCAAGGGCGATGCGGATGTCAGCACCGCCCTGCTTGGTGGACAAATTGTCGCCGCGAGCTATGGCGCGGGCAGTTGGGCGCAACAGGTTCAAAACGGAGCCATGCGCGTGATCGCTTCGTTCCAGGAAGATCGTTTCAGCGTAGCCCCCGAGGTGCCAACTCTGGAGGAGATGGGATATGGTCTGACGGGGACCAATATTCAATTTGTCTATGGCCCTAAGGGACTGCCACCGGCGCTGGCTAAGCGTTTAATTGCTATCTTTGCCGATGCGGCGCGAACGCCGCGGTATATCGACATCGCGACCAAGAACGCGCTGTTTGATAAAAACCTGCTGGTCGGCCAAGCACTCACAGCGTATCTGCTGCGCGACCGAGCTACCAACGCACTGCTTTTGGAAAAGCTCGGTATGAAGAAATAGCAGTAGCTGGCGGTGGCATCCGCGAATTTACTGCGAAGTTACTGCGAAGTTACTGGCATCTACAGATGAACCAGGTTTTTTTTCCTTCGGCTAATTGGCATATTGCGATGGACCAACGGATAATGGCAGCGCGGGCGGTACCGAGGCGCGTCCCGGTTGCCGAAACTCAATAAAGGAGGATCTCGCGATGATTGCCTTACGCTGTATGACTTTGTTGTTTGCCCTGATCTCGGGGCTTGCCATCGCCCAGACCGACACGGCCTCGCGCAGTTATCCGAATCGCGCGGTGCGCATCATTGTTCCCTTCCCTGCGGGAGGGCCCACCGATGTGGTGGCGCGCGTGGTCGGGCAAAGGCTCTCCGAGACCTGGGGTCAGCCAGTGGTGATTGAAAACCGACCCGGCGCCGATACCGCAATCGGCGCGCAACTGGTTGCCAAGGCGCCCAACGACGGGTACACCTTGCTGGCTGCCATGGATAGCACCTTGGTGATGAACCCGGCGACCGCGAGTGCGCCGCTCTCCTACGATGCGTTCAAGGATTTCGCGACCATCACCTTGTTGGCCAACAATACCTCGCTCTTGACTGTGAGGGCCGACGGGCCGAAGACGGTGCAGGAATTGATCGCCAAGGGGCGAGCGAACCCGGGTAAGCTTAATTACGGCGCGGGTGTCATCACCACGCGGCTTGCCGGATATCTGTTCAGCCGCATGGCGGGCATCGACGTGGTGCTGGTGCCCTACAAAGGCAGCGCCGATGTGGTGCAGGGGCTGCTCACCGGCAGTGTTGATTTCATCGTCGATGGCATCGCCGCCAGTCTGCCGCTGATACAAAGCGGCAAATTGCGCGCATTGGCAAAGCTCAACAGCCGCCCGATTGTTCCCTTGCCTGAGGTGAGGACGCTTGCGATTGCGGCCGATCTGCCGGGCCTGGATGACATCTCCACTTGGGTGGGGCTGGTTGCGCCCGCCGGCACGCCCGCCGCGATCATCGAGCGTATCCAGCGCGAGGTGGTGAAAATGTACTCGGACCCGGCGATCATCGGGCGCTTGGAGAAATCCGGGATCACCGCGGCAAGCAACACTCCCGCGGAATTCGATGCTTTTTTCAGGAAAGAGGCAGAGCGCTGGACGAAGGTCTTTAAGGAGAGCGGCATCAAGCTGCAGTAAGCGAGGACCGTCGAAATCAGTGATGCGGATCGCGGATCGCCCCATCATCTCCAGCGTGGGATCACGCTACGCCTTGGCCGCTGACCGGTTTGAGCCGGTAGAAGTGCTGCTCAGTCGATGCGAATCTTGGCGTCGCGCACCACCCGGCTCCAGCGCGCCAGATCCTCGCGCATGATCTCGGCAAACGCCTCCGGCCCCGCCGTGACCGGCTCCAGCGACATGCTGCGCAGCCTCTCGATGACTTCGGGCGCGGCCATGGTGGTGGCGACTTCGGCGGCGAGCTTTGCGATGATGTCGCGCGGTGCGCCGCTGGGGGCAAGCAGCCCGAACCAGGGAAACGCGTTGTAACCTGAGAATCCCGCCTCTGCGATGGTCGGCAGGTTCGGATAGTTCGCGAGCCTTTGCTGCGAAGCGACGCCGAGCAAGCGCACTTTGCCGGATTTCTCAAATGCCGCCGCGTTGCCAAGCACGGTGAAGAATATCGGCACCTGCCCCGACACTGCGTCCAACATCGCCGGTGAGCATCCCTTGTAGGCGATGTGCGCGAGATCGATGCCTGCGGCGAGATTGAGTAGTTCTCCCGCCAAGTGCAGTACGGTTCCGTTGCCGCAGGAGGCGAATGACAGCTTGCCGCGCTGCGCGCGCGCCAACGCCACCAGTTCGGTGACCGAATTCGCGGGCACGGAAGGATGCACCCCCAGCACCACGGGGCCGCGGCCCATGATCCCGATCGGCGCGAAGTCTTTGAGCGGATCGTAAGTCAGCTTGGCCGAGGAGCCGCTGCTAACGGCACTAGCTTGTACCACCAGTTGGTCATTGGTCATCAGCAGCGTGTAGCCGTCGGCGGGCGCTTTGGATACCGCGTCGGCAGCCAGGCTACCGCCGCCGCCGCCGCGATTCTCCACCAGGAAGGGCTGGCCGAGGCGATCGCTCAAACGCATTCCCAGTAAGCGCCCGAGCACGTCGGTGGTTCCGCCGGGAGCGGCCGCAATGATGAGACGTGCCGGCTTGGCGGGATAGACCTGGGCGAGCGATCCTGTGTGTGATACCAGTCCGCAAAGTGCAATAGCTGCCGTCACTAACTTTGTTGTAGACATTTTTTACTCCCGGAAGATCAGCTTGCCGCTTGGTTGCACCACCGATTACATAAGCTACGAGACTACTGCATCGACGAGATTATTTTACCGATGAAATTATTTTACATACGGCGGCGCGGTGTAGAGCCACGCCAGCCGCTGGTAGTGTTCTTCTTGGCTGCGTCCTTCAAACAGGCTGTTACGCACTAGCCTGGCTACGCCCCTCGCGTGATTGATTTTGTCCATCAGCAGCGATGACATTTGGACGCGACTGGCGCGAACGATGCGGGTGTCCTGATAGCGTTTAAACGCCACGCCGTAGTCGCCATCGGTTTCGGTCATGCACACGCCAAGGCATATCGCATCCTCCAGCGCCATCGCCGCGCCCTGGGCCATGTACTGCACCATGGGGTGTGCGGCGTCGCCTATCAGGGTGACCGCGCCCTGCGTCCAGTTCTCTGCGGGTTCGCGATGTCTGACCAGGTAGCGCTTGAAGCTTTTCGGGATTCGCATCACCCGTAGCGGCGTATCGCAGCCGTGTTCGAACAAGGGCAGCGTTTCCGCAGGCGGCGCGTCTTCCTCCTCGTTGACCGAGGTGGCGCCGTTGGCAATCGTCGCCCCGAAATTGAACACCTTCCAGTCGCGCACCGGGTAATAGATGATGTGCGTTCCTGGTCCCGCCCATAAGATGGGGTAGGGGTTCTGCAGATCGCGCGGCATTTGTTCGGCGGGAATCACTGCGCGATAAATCATTGCGCCTGAGGGCAGGGCCTCGCCGTCGTTGACGATGCGATTGCGCACCACCGAACGCACGCCATCGGCGCCGACGAGGGCGTCGGCCTTGATGCTTTCATCCGAAGAAAGCAAAACGTCGACGCGACCTTCGCGCTCTTCGTAGGAGGTGACGCGGCTGCTGGTGCGAAGTTCCACTAGATTCTGTTCGCGGCAAGCATCCAGTAACGTGCCGTGAATATCGGCGCGGTGCGCCACGGCGTAGGGGTTGCCAAATCGCTTTTTGAACGCCTCGCCGCATTCGATATTGAGAATTTCATCGCCGGTCACCGCGTCGGCCATCACCATGCGCTCAATAAGAAAGGCATCTTTCTTTACGCGTTCGCCCACTCCCAGTGCGTCAAGCACATGCAGCGCGTTGGGTGCCACTTGCAGGCCGACACCGACCTCGCCGAAGTCGCGCGCCTGTTCGAGCACCACGCTTTTGAAACCGCGCTGCGCCAACGCCAGCGCACAAGCCAAGCCGCCGATGCCCCCGCCTGCAATGGCGATGGGGCGTTTGTTACGCGTCTTGTAGATCACTCGGGCAGTGCGGCGGTAATTTCAGCGAGCCATTTCGCATCCGCGCCGGCCAGGGTCGCGAGCTCACGCCCGGCTTGCGCTTTTGTCTGCAGGACGCTTGCGATCACGCCCGGGCGGTCGCCCGCAGCCGGTTGCGCGCAGGCTTCCATCCGGATGCCGTTAGGGTCGACAAAATAAATGGAGAAAAGTCCAGGGAGAATCTCAGTGGGACCATCGAAGGAAATCTTGTTGGCCTTGAGGCGCGCCATCAACTCCTGTTGCTTAGCGGGGGTCACCGCGAAGGCACAATGCTGCATGCCACCGATGGCATCGCGTTTGGCCTTGGGCTCGGCGCCTGCCGGAATCTCAAAATAAGCTAATAAGGAATCGTTGCCCATGTTGAAAAAGTAATGGCGCAGTTCTTCGTAGGGAGGGTTGCCCCGGTTACCGGGGCCGGTGCCCACGCCCGGTGGCACGCGCATGGCGTGAATCAAGGGCATGCCTACCACGCGCAGCAGAAACTCGGTGGTGGCCTTCATGTCTTCGGTGGTGAAGGCAAGGTGATGGATGCCGCGGGTAACGCAGGCTTGCGGGGTGGCGGGGCTTGCGCGGGATTCTGTTTGATTGCTGGCATTCATGTTGGAGTTCCTCTCTGGTGCGGCAATCCGCGTAGGGGCTTGTCGCCGCTGCGCATTTCGATTTAAATTAAATTGTTATGCGGATTCTAATGCGCGATGAAATCCCCGGTTGGCGGGCGATGGGGATATCGGGGGAATATCGAATTGTCTGAGCCTGCATCCGGTGCTATAAAGCCGAACTTAACGTAAAGGGATGGCAATGGCGAAAGACATCAGAATCGACGAAACCTGCGCATACCTTGGAAAAGAAGGCTTCGATGCGATGTTGGCTGCCTGCAACGGCCAGAATCTTTTTCTCGATTCCAACGTGGTTTTTGTGTTTTCGGGCGTGCGGCCTATCGGCGAGTCCGCCGTCATTATCGAGCGCTCGGGCCGCAGCACCCTGGTTGTTACACCGGCTTGGGATGCCGAACGCGCCGCCGGTATCAGTCGCACCGAGGACACCCTGGGTTGCGACGACCTTGCCGACGGAATTGAGCGCGCGTTGAAGAAAATCAAGGTGAATTCTGCGAAAGTCGTTACCGTGGGCGTGGTGACCTTGTTCGCTGAAACAGCGAAAAAAATTGAAATGGTGCTCGGCGGAAAACGCGCCGCCAACGACGGCTTTGCCAGTCAGATCGCGCGCGTGCGTAATGCCGACGAATTGGCCGCAGGTAAAAAAGGCACCTGGATCGCCGAGCGCGGTTATGAACGTTTGCGCGAAATCGTCAAACCCGGCATGCGCGAGTTCGAGCTCACTGCGGATTTGTATTGCTATATGAAGGAAATGGGGGCTGAGGATAACTTTCTGCTGCTCTCAGCTTCGCAACACAATCTTGCGGTGCGTGCCGCGGGCCATAGGAAGCTCGATGTTGGCGACATTATTCTGTCGGAGATCACGCCCTGCTACAAAGGCCAGTTTGTGCAGATCTGCCGCACCACGGTGATCGGAGAGCCTTCGCCGTTGCTGCGCGAAAAATATAAAGTGTTGCAGGACGCCATGCATCGCGGTCAGGAAGCCGCACTTCCCGGCGCCAAGGTGAAGGATGTGGCGAATGCCATGAACGATGTATTTCGCGCCGCCGGCTACGGCAAGTATTGTCAGCCGCCTTATATGCGGGTGCGTGGTCACGGATTGGGAATTACTTCCGACCGGCCGGGTGATATCACCGATGACAGCGAGGTGGTGCTGGAAGAAGGCATGGTATTCGTGATGCACCCCAATCAATATCTGCCTGAAACGGGGTATCTCATGTGCGGCGAGCCGGTGGTGATCACGCCGCAAGGCGCGCAGTCCTTCTCCGAGCGCGATGCGCAACTTGATTTCATTGCGGTGTAGTAACGAAAATGCGGACGCAACTTCGGACGTAACTAAGGACGCAACATGAAAACTGTACACCCCTCCATCGTTCTGGGCGCCTATACCTGGGAGCAGGACAGCCTGCCGCGCGACGAGTTTCAGATTCGCGGCAAGGATTTGAATGACGCCATGGATGCGAATGGCTGGAAGGCGATGTTCATCTACGGCGATGCCGACGAGCACACGGCGCTTGCCTATTACACCAACTTCGTGCCTCGGGTGCGCTGGACCATCGCCATGATTCCGCGCGAAGGCGAGCCGCGCTTGTTGGTTTCAATGAGCTCGCGCGACATGCCGGCGATGAAATTGATGACCTGGATTACCGATGTCGTGTCGGGCTGGCAATGGGAAGCCGGGTTCGACCCGTGGATCGCGGGCTTGAAGGGTGATGCGCCGATAGGCATTGGAGCGATAGGCTTTGAGCGTATTCAGCCGCGCCTGTTCAATTTGATGGAAAAAAGTATCGGTGAGCGTATCCGCCTCTCGGCGGCGCAAGGTTTTGATGATTCCAAGCGAGCACTGCGTCCCAGAGAGTTATCCTTGTTGCGCGAGTCCTGCGAGGTGCTCAAGGCCGCGTCCAAGGCCATGGTGCGTGCCTGGCGTGAAGGCAAGAATGCCGAAGCCGCGGTGCTCGAAGGTGAGCGCGTGGCAAGGTCGCTGGCCGCGCAGGACGTTCGCACCCTGGTCAGCCTGGATGGTGGGAGGACGCTTGAGCCGTATCGCGGCGAGTTCAAGCCCTCAGGTGATGAGTTCGTCGCGCACTTCGCGGTCAAGGTACAGGGCTTCTGGTCGGAACTGTTTGTGTCTGCGTCCAGGGGCCCTAATCCTTACCCCAAAGTCGATAGCGCGCTTGATGTCTTGAAGGCCGCGGTAAAACCGGGCGTGGTGGGCGAGGATCTGCATTCCAAAGGCATACAGGCGCTGGGCACGCGCGCCATTCACCCGGTGCTGAGCTCGTCGTTTGGCCGCAGAATTGGACTGTCGCTCGATGAAGGTTGCCCCTTGCGCGCCGACGACGCGAGTCCCATGGTCGCCGGCAACGTGTATTCGCTGCATGTGGGCACGCGCGACGACAAAGGCGGCGGCATCGCCTCGGCCATGGTGGCGATCACAAAAAATGGCGCCGAAGTGCTGTGCGATTCCCGCGACGCATTGGTGGAATGACCGGCACGCCCGCGGCAGGAGGGGGCGAGCCAAAAACCCTTAAGTAAGTGTCATTCGGGCCGATGCCTACATGTCAGTGACCGTGCCGGCGATACGGGTGAAAACCGAGGCAATTGGAAAAGTTTCAGTTGCCTTCCGCGGTCTTTGGCGCCACCCCCGGATTCCACTGACCGCGTCGCATTCGCGTAATTTTGACCGAACTGAATACGCCGGATTTACGCAGCGGTTCTTCAGCGGAGAATGCTTCGGCTTCGGCGAGGTTCGGCACATTGAGGATGAGTACGCTGCCGGTACGTGTGGCGCCATCCTCTGCAATCATTGCGCCACCGAGCACCAGGATGTCTTTGTGTTTGTCCAGATAGGCAAAATGCGTGTCTCGGTGTTGTGCGCGCAGCGCCGCGCCATCGGGACCGTCTTCCTGGTAGATGATGTAGAGCATTTGTTCTCCGATTCTGGCGAAGCTGGGTTCAGGTTACGGGTGGATTCGGCAAGTCATGCCGAATCGGTATTCAGGGGATGTTCTTTCCCGGATGTACGCTTGCGCATTGTTTGCAGGTGCGCAGTTCGATGTCTGCATAAAACTGCTCAAACAGCGGTGGAAGGTCGCGAACGATGGATTTCAATTGCACTTCGATGCGGCGCAGGAGTGCGTGGCAATCCAGGCAATACCACTCGAAACCGTCGATTGTGCCTTGCGGGCGGGTGCGTTCGATGACCAGGCATATGCTGCCTTCTTCGGGGCGTTGCGGCGAATGGCGCAGGTGCGGGGGCAAGAGGAACATGGCGCCTTCGCGCAGTTCGACGCGCCCTGGCAGGCCATTCTCCATGGTGTTGAGCCAGGCATTGCCCTTGAATTGCCAGAAGAATTCCTCATAAGGGTCGTCGTGAAAATCGGTGCGCTTGTTAGGCCCGCCCACCACGGTGACAATGAAATCGGTGTCTTCCCAGATTTGCTGGTTACCAACCGGGGGGCGCAGCAGGTGCTGATTGTCGATAAGCCATTGGGGGAAATTGATGGGCGGCAACATTGGGAACTCCTGTTTATCCATGGGACGGATGTTATCCGTTGTATGCAAATTGCGGCCTCTCGAATTGCAGCCTCCCGCATTGCAGCCTTCCATGGCGTTCGGTTTGCGTAAGCGATAAACTGTTGGTCATGTTAATCAAATTTATTCAAAAATTCGGCGGATTGACGGCATCGCTCAGTGCGTGCGCGGTACTCGCCGGATGCATCAACAATCCGCATGGCGAACGCGAGATGTTGGCGGCGCCGACCTCGTTGAGCGATCCCTATACCCAGGCACAGCTTCAGTTCAAGCTGGCTACTACTGCGGACCTTGATCGCGCCTGCGCTCATTCCGTTTGCATGGAATACGCGCAGTTCGACGAGCGTGTGGCCCGGCTTGGCGCCGGCTTGGCGGTCGCGGCGTATAGGCGCTATCCGGATCTGGCAGGGCGCGTGCCGGCATTCGATTTCAGCGTGGTGAATAAAGCCGAGCCGGGAACAGGCTCGACGGCCGGGGGCGTGGTGGTGGTATTGCGGCCAGTTGCCTCCATTGCTCGATCCGATGAGGCATTGTCCTTCGTGCTTGCCCGAGAGATCGGTCATGTGGTGGCTCAGCATCATGAAGAGAATACCGGCACCAGCTTGATCGTTTCTCTGATCGCGACTCTTATCGCGCCGGTTACCCAGGTGCTAAAGGTGTTCGCGTCGGTTTATTCTGGCACGACGGCGGCGGCATCTGTTTCGGTGACCGCCGCGTCGTTTGCCAGTTCGAAAGCCCTGCTCGCCTCGTATCGCCCCCGGCAACTGGATGAATCAGACAAGATCGCCTTGACTCTGCTGGGATCGACCGGCGTTGGTGTCAGGGACGTGGCTCCGGGTTTTTCCCTGGCAATGCTGCAGACTCGGGACGATCAGTGGACTCTTGATTTGCGGCGTTCCCTCGAGGGCCTGACAGCGCCCGCCCGCAGCGTGTCCACCGTATTACCTAAAGCGCTCTGATTCAAGCACGGTAGCCCGGTCAATCGCCGCTTACTCCGGCTGGATTCCCGCCGCCTTGAACGCATTGCCTGCGACCTCAAACTCTTTTTTCAACGCGATGCCGAATTCCTCTGACGTATTGCCCACCGCGGTGTAGTAAAAGCCTTCCAGTCGTTTGCGAAAATCCGCTGTGTGAATCACCTTCATCATCGCCGTATGCAACTGATTGATGATGGGGCGCGGTACCTGCGCCGGTGCGACATAGCCCATCCAGTTCGCGAGCAGTTCCATGTTGGGGAGATCCTCATTGAGCGTGGGCAGATCGGGCAAGGCTGAATGGCGCTTGGCACTGGCGATCGCTATGACCTTCACTTTGCCTGCCTTCCAGTGTTGCAGCACGCTGCCAATGCTGATGTAGGTGACATCGACGCGTCCGGCGACAAAATCGGTGACCAGCGCTGCAGCGCCTTTGAAAGGCACATGAAGCACATCGGTGCTGATCGACTTGTTGATCGCTTCCCCGTAGAGGTGCGGCAGTGAACCGGTGCCAAAGCTCCCGAAGCTAAGCTTGCCGCGATTGTTCTTCGCGTGCTCAATGTATTCGCGAACGTTGTTGGCCGGTATTGAAGCGTGCACCATCACCGCCATGGGAATGTCGCCGGCATTGGTGATGGCCACAAAATCACGCAGGGGATCGTAGGGCAGTTTCTTTTGCAGAAACGAATTGAACACGAACGCCGAAGTGGTGGTCCAGGAGATCGTGTATCCATCGGGTATCGCCTTAGCGCTCGCCTCCGTGCCAATGACGCCGTTGGCACCGGCGCGGTTCTCGAACACCAGCGGCTGTCCCAGGATTTCGCTGACGCCCTGGCTTACCTGGCGCCCGATGCCATCGGGCACCGAGCCGCCGGGGTAGGGAAAGATCACGCGGATGGGCTTGGTGGGGTAGGCCTGCGCGAGGCTGGTCAGGGGCGCGGCAAGGCACGCCAATCCCAGCATTCCTGTGAACAGGCGACTCATGGAGTGAAAAAATTTCGGCACAAAATTGGGCATTGATTGCGGCATGGCGACCTCCATCCAGAGTTGCGGGATGACTTTTTCCAACAGAGCATCCATCCGTTTTTCGTGTTCATTCAATCGCTCCCCAGATTTAATCCAGGCCGGCGGCGCTCAAGCGCATATTTCACCAGCGCCGCGCCGCGATAGATGCCATGCACGAATTTGCCATAAGGCAGGCTGATAAATAATGCCATGACCGCGCCAAGGTGAATGATGAGCATGCTGGCCATCGCCGCAGTTTCGCGAAGGCCAAGCAGCGCCAGTCCGGTGAGACTGGTGAGAATCAGAAGGGCAATGAACGCGATGTCCATGCCCGACTGTTCCGGATTCGCGGTGGCGGCATCACGGCGGGTCTTCAGCCACCATAGCCCTGCCGGTCCGATCGCGAGGCCGATGCCGCCCACGCTGCCCAGAATAACAGGCAGGCTGGTGAACCCGTAAGGCGCTATCCAGCCGAACGCATAGTGATAAACGGAGCCGACCACGGTCGCTGCGAAGCAAAGCAGAAACCCGTAGAAGGTCAGGTGATGAAACCAGCGCCGTGCCTGCGAGGGTTGATCGCCCGGATAGGTGCAGCCTATCCCGCTGTCGCCATTGAGATTCTTCAAGGTGGCGATATCCTTCAATGCCTCGTACAAGGCGAATGGTCGGGCGAACTCGGCGAGGTTCTCGCCCGCATCGCGCCAGAAGTTCACGAAACCGACGATTAATGCGAGCAGAACAAACATGCTCACCGCGCCAAATACGCCCGCCATTGCCACGTGCGGAATCACCGCATAGAAGTCGCCGTTTGGACGGGCCTGTGTCAGCGCCGCGCCATTGCCGGACATTACGGCGGCGAGAAAAAAGATCGCCGCGATCCCCAGCATCAGAGAAATGGCGACGAAAAGACCGTTGGCATCGAAAAGACGCGCCAGCGGCGCGGGCCAGGCATAGGTTTTGTACGATTTTGCCCGAATATTACCGAGCAGTTGCGGCACGTTAATCGCGAATTCATGCGGCGGCGAATACTGGCAGGCGTAATAACACTCGCCGCAGTTGTGGCACAGATTGGCAAGATAGTTAAGGTCGGTGGCAGTGAAATCCAGCCGCCGCTCCATTGCCGGAAACACCGCGCAATACCCCTCGCAATAGCGGCATGAGTTGCAGATGCCCATCTGGCGGGCGCCCTCGGCCATCAGCGCCGATGGTTCGGTGGGTAATTTGATGATGAATTGCGTTTGAGCATCAAACCCATTCACCTCGTTTTCATCTTGATTGGGGGATATACAAGGGGGCATAGAACCCTTGTTCGTTTCGCTATCTGACATGGCGCGCAGCCTCCTCTCCGGCGATGCGTCCGAACACGGTGCCGATGGTCATGCCTATTCCCGCGAGATAGCCTTTGCTTAAAATATTTCCTGCCATGATTTCTCCTGCCGCGAACAGGTTCTGGGCAACATCGCCGGAATTCATTTTGACGCGCGCCTGCGGCGTGACATCGACGCCGAGGTAGGTGAAGGTGATTCCTGGCCGCAACGGATATCCGTAGAAGGGGGGCTGGTCTATTGTCAACGCCCAGTGCGTTTTTTCAGGCGCCAATCCTTCGGTCTTGCAATTGTCCAGAATGGTGTGATCGAAATTCCCTGGTTTGACCGCCGCGTTGTAGTCGGCAAGCGTCTTAACCACCGCGTCGACAGGCAGATTCATTATTTGCGCCAGTTCAGCGATGCTGTTCGCCTTGAAGCCGGGAAACACTGGCGGCATGAATCGACCAATCGGCTTGCGATCAATGATGCAGTAGCCGATCTGATCCGGCTGTAAGGCAATCAGTCTGCCCCAGATGGCGTAGCGCTTGGGCCAGAAATCTTCGCCCTCGTCGTAGAAGCGCAGGCCGTCACGGTTCACGACGACGCCCAGTGACACACAGTCCACGCGCGAAACGATGCCGCCGTCGAACTTGGGCGCGCGCGCATCGATGGCTGCGGCATGGCATTGCTTGGGGTCGCCGATTGGCACGGCGCCGCGCTGGTGCAACACGCGCAGCATTTTGCCCATGTTGTAGGGTGTGCCACGAATCAGAAAGTTGCGCGCCGCCGGCCCCCACGCTTCCTCCAGCCACTCCAAGTTGGATTCGAAGCCGCCCGCGGCGATTACCGCGGCGCGTGCGCCAATGCGCGTTTCGCAGCCATTAACTCGGACGATGGCGGCGACGAAACGACTATCCTCGATTTCCAGATCCACTGCTTCGGCTTCGTAGAGTATTTTCACGCCGAGCTTTTCGGCGGCGTGAAAGTACCTGTTCACCAATGCCTTGCCGCCGCCCAGAAAAAATGCATTGGTGCGCCCTAGGTGCAAGGTGCCCCCGAGCGAGGGTTGAAAGCGCACGCCATGAGCTTTCATCCAGGCAATAGTGGGTTCGGAAGTTCGTATCACGTGGTGCGCGAGTTCTTCGTTGGTTTCGCCGCCGGTCACCTTGAAAAGATCCTGGTAATACTCTTCTTCGGGATAGGCTTCAATCAAGGGATGCATGGGCGCGCGATGCATGGTGCGGATGTTGCGCGTATGGCGGCTGTTGCCACCGCGATAGTGGCGTGGCGCGCATTCGAGTAGCGTTACCTTCGCTCCGGCCTCGGCCGCGGTAATGGCGGCGCACAGCGCTGCGTTACCGCCACCTATCACCAGTACGTCGCAGGCGTTTGAGTCGCTGTCTATGGGCTTGTTCATGCGTGCGGTCCGTTCACGGCGAAAGATAGATCCGCGAAACCAAGCCCGCAGGCTTCGTGCTTGACGCTGCAAAGCTCTGCGACGGCTTCGAAATCCGGTTCGGACATTGATTTTGTCGGGACGTTAGCGCTCATTGCGACAAGCAGTTCATTGCGGCAAGAAGCCTTGTTTAACGTAGAAGCCCCTCACTGCAGCTTCGAATCCGGCCGGATTATCGCCCATTACCGAATGGCCGGCGCCTTCGATCAGCTCGAATGCCGAGCTGGGAATGAGCCGTTGGAATTCCTTGGCGCCTTCGTGCGACAAAACCGGGCTTTGCGCGCCGCGCACCAATAAGGTGGGGCAGGTGATCAAGCGCGCTGCGGTCGCCAGTTGATCGTGCCTGACCTGCGGGTCGCCCAGGCGTTGGGCGCTGGCGAAATAGGAATCGTATTTCCAGGTCCACTTGCCGCTGGGCAGTTGCTTCAAATTGTAGACGCAGGTGTAATTGCGAATGATCGCTAGTGGCCTGCGCGGATTGAATTTGTGGATCACCGTCGCGGCTTCGTCCAGATCGTTGAATTCCCGGTTGTCACTCATGAAATCGCGGATGTGACTGGAGCCGGCGCTCTCCACGCGCGGGCCGATATCCACCACCACCAGGGACCTCACCCGCTCTATGTTCTTCGAGGTAAACATCATGGAATTCATGCCACCCATGGACATGCCAATGAGAAAAAAACTCGTCAACCCAGCGGCCCTGGTGAATTCGGAAACGTCATGCACCATGCTTGCTCGCGAGTAATCCCGGTCTTTCGCCCAGTCTGAATCGCCATGGCCCCGCTGATCGAAGGCCATGACATGGAAATGCGGCGCCATGGCGGCGGCGAATAGATCCCAGGTGTGGCTGGTCTGGCCTACGCCGTGCAGTAGTACCAGCGGTGGCGATTCAGGACTACCCCAGTCGAGATAGTGAAAATTCAGATTGTTGGCATTCACATATTTACTGGTTGGGATCAAAGGCATGAAGCGAACTTTCTTTTCGGATTGATTGGAGGTAAGCAGCACGAAGGAATATCGATTGCGCGAGCCGCGTTTGCGCTGGGCAGGGTTAATATACCGCGTGGTCAATCGGCGCGGTTATGGTCCGCTCCGTATGCCGCCAGAAAAATGTCTGCGCGGTGCAAAATTTCAACGAACGGAGAACAGCATGAAATCGATGAGATTCCCGCGCCTTGGCGCCGCCGCTCTGGTACTTGCGATTTGCGCGAGTGGCGTCATGGCACAAGCGCAAAAAGCCGCACCCGCGGCAAAAGGGTTCGAACCGCAAGTCGGGCAGGCGGGCAAGGACGTTATCTGGGTGCCCACTTCCCAGGCGCTGATCGATGCCATGATGAAGATCGGCAAGGTCACTGCCCGCGACGTGCTCTATGATCTAGGCTCCGGGGATGGTCGCACCGTGATCACGGCGGCCAAGATCGGCGCACGCGCCTACGGCATCGAATTTAACCCTGACATGGTGGAACTCTCCAAGCAGAGCGCGGCGAAAGCCGGCCTCTCTGAGCGGGCCACATTTACCAAGGCGGATCTGTTTGAGACTGATTTCTCCCAGGCCAATGTGATCACCATGTTTCTGCTCTCCAGCATCAATCTCAAGCTGCGCCCGAAAATTCTCGATCTCAAGCCCGGCACCCGCATCGTCTCCAACACCTTCACCATGGATAACTGGAAGGAAGACGAATCGGTCAATGTGACTGAGGGCTGCAGCAATTACTGCACTGCTTACTTCTGGATGGTTCCCGCCAAGGTTGGCGGTACCTGGAACCTGGGCAAAAGCGAACTCACTTTGAACCAGGAATTCCAGATGGTGAGCGGCACGCTGACAGCCGATGGCAAGACCGTGCCGGTATCCGGGCGTTTGCGTGGCGAGCAATTAAGTTTTAGCGCGGCCGGCGCCCAGTACGAGGCGCGCGTCAACGGCAATGCGATGGCGGGCACGCGCAAGGAGGGCGGTTCTTCGGGGGCTTTCAGCGCGGCACGCAAGTAAGGAGGGGAGACTAGCGCGGGTGACACCGTCTTTGCGTGCTTTTTCAGCAAACCGTGGAAGGCATCCATTGATCCGGTTTTTTCAGGGAGCAGATAGGGTCGCACTTTTTCGCTCACAAAGTGGCTGATCTTGCCTTTTCCCTCCTGGCGAGGCAGGCCGTTGTAAATATCGTCGGGTACGAACAGGTTGAGTTTTCGCACGATGGGCCACCACGATGCCAATTCAGGCAGGCAGATCAACGCATACGTATGGAATACGTATGATGATGTCCAGTCCCTGAAGTCGCAAGGTCGCGATCTGTAAGCGACTCTTTAAGCGAGGGCAAAGGCAATCACGCCAACACTTCCTCGCCCTCAATCAGGTAGATCAGCGCGCTGGCATCGAAATAGGCAATCACCAGTTGCGCTGGGCCTTGAGGTCGGTATCGATCTGCTTTTTGCCGCGCTTGCCGCTTGTTGGCTGGGTTAGCAGCCACTGCACTGTGGTTATTTCGCCAGGGACTGCTGCCCTGGCTTGGGTGAGCCGCTGATACTCAAGCTCGGAGAGCACCACGGCCGCAGGCTTGTTGTTCTTGTGATTGAGGTCCTGGCGGGGTAACCTTTGGGACTTCGCGTCCGGTTGGGTGCGGCGAATCAAACCATTTTGCGTCAAAGACGAGGGGGAACGATGGCAATCACACTGAGAATCAATGGCACATCACATTCGGTGGATGTGGAATCCGAGACACCCTTGTTATGGGTGATTCGCGACAGTATTGGCCTTACCGGTACAAAGTTCGGTTGCGGTATTTCACAGTGCGGTGCTTGCACCGTTCACCTTGACGGCCAGCCGGTGCGCTCGTGCGTGACCCCGGCTTCTGCAGCGGTAGGCAAGGCGATTACCACCATCGAGGGGCTCGCCAAGCACGGCAAGCTGCATGCGGTGCAGCAGGCCTGGATTGACGTGGGGGTGCCACAGTGCGGTTACTGCCAGTCGGGTCAGTTGATGTCGGCGGCGGCGCTGCTTGATCGGCGCAAAAACCCCACCGATGGCGAGATCGACTCGGCCATGGCGGGCAATATCTGCCGTTGTGGCACTTATCAGCGGATACGCGAAGGCATACGCCGCGCCTCCAAACTTATTTCGGCCTAAGGGGAGATCACCATGACTAATATTTCCCGCCGCACATTCATCCAATCCGGCGCCGCTTTGGGCGGGGGTCTGATGTTGGGCTTCTACATGCCGGTCGCGCGTGCTTCGAAAGTTAATTCCAGACCGTGGACTTCGCCGCCTCAGGGTGCCGAGGTCAATGCCTGGCTCGCGATTGATGCTGAGGGCATCGTCACCATTCGCGTGCCGCATACGGAGATGGGCCAGGGCGGCCTGACCTCGGTGGCGTTGATGATCGCCGAGGAGCTGAACGTCGAGTGGTCCAAGATTCGTACCGTGTTCGCCGATCCCAACAGGCATCTGCGTAATAACAAGGAATACAAGATCATGAGCACGCATGGTTCGCAGCTGGTCGCGCAGCAGCACCCGCACCTCATGGCCGCGGGTGCCTCGGCGCGCGAACGCTTGAAGGAAGCCGCAGCGCAGGCCTGGGGCGTGCCCCGTTCCAGTATCGAGGCAAAACTTGGCGTGCTGACTTCCGGCAATCGCAAGGCAAGCTATGCCGAATTCGCTGCCGCCGCAGGGAAAGTCAAACTCGACAAAGAACCCGAAATCAAAAAGCCGAGCGAATGGTGGCTGATGGGAAAAGGCCACCAGCGTCTGGACATTCCCAACAAGGTCGACGGCAGCGCGCAATATGCCATTGATATCCGCGTGCCTGGCATGGTGTACGCGGCGGTGAGGGCGAGCCCGGTGCCCTGGGGTACGTTAAAGAGTTATAACTTCGATGCAATCAAGAGCCGCCCCGGCATCATCGCCGCGATACCGCTACGCGCTGTGCCCGGCAAACGTGGTCAGCCCGACATGCAGGATGCCGTCGCGGTAGTGGCGGATTCCTGGTATCGGGCGAAAACGGCGCTGGATATGCTGCCGATTGAGTGGGATTTCGGCGACAGCGCCAAGGCGAGCACCGGGCTCTATTTCAACGAGGGCCGCAAATTGTTCGATGTGGCGGGCCTGGTGAGCGGCAAACCGAATCCGAAGGCGGCCGAGATCATCGCCAATTCCAAGCGCGTGATCACGGCCGAATACGAGCGGCCGTTTGAGACCCACGCACGCATGGAACCGATTAACGCCACGGTGCACGTGCAGAAAGATCGCGTCGATGTCTGGTCGCCAACGCAGGATCAGTCGGTGGCGGTACTGCTTGTCGCCGACCAGACCGGGCGCGATCCGAAAGATGTGTACGCGCACACCATGTTCCTGGGCGGCGGTTTCGGCGGCAATGGCGCGGGTGGCACCGGCGTGACGCGCCAGGCGGCGGAGATCTCTAAACAACTGGGCCGACCGGTCAAGGTGTTGTGGAGCCGCGAGGAGGATATCGCGCAGGACAAGCAGCGGCCGCTGTCGATGGCGCGTTTAACCGCAGCGCTGGACGATCGCGGCCTGCCCGAGGCGCTTACCAGTCGCGGCGTGTGGTTCAGCATGGATGGCATCAATCAGGTCGGTCCGGCCACGGCCGACTACGCCATCTACAACATGCCCTATGCCATCCCGAACCGGCATCACGAGCGCCACAATGTGAAAACGCACATTCCAAGCTCCACGCATCGCGCGCCCGGCGCTAACCAGCAGGGCTTCTACACCGAGACCTTCGTGGATGAGATGGCGATCGCCGGCGGCTGGAATCCGCTGGAGTGGCGCATCGAGATGACCAAGGGCAGGGCCGATTACCAGCGCGTGTTGAATATGCTGAAGGCAAAGTCGAACTTTCGCACCAACCTGCCCAAGGGTGAAGGCATGGGCGTGGCGGTGGTCGAGTGTCACGGCACCATCGCTGCTGCCTGCGCCACGGTCACGGTCAGTCGCCGCGGCCAGTTGACGGTTGAGAAGATTGTCGTGGTTCTCGATAGCGGCCATGTGATCAACCCGCATGCCGCAACCGAGCAGTCGGAAGGTTCGGTTTGCTGGGAGCTCTCGCATGCGTGGCTGGGCGGATTGGATTTGGAAAATGGCCGATTCGTCAACACCAATTTTCACAACTACAACCTGGTGCGTATCGACCAGATGCCTACGGTCGAGACTCACTTTGCACTGTCGGGTGGCACGAAATGGGGTGGTCTGGGCGAGCCCGCCGGCCCGCCGGTTCCGCCAGCGGTGGCGAACGCGATTTTCCACGCCACCGGGAAACGCATCCGTTCGACGCCTTTCAGGCTGCAGGATCTGAGCTGGACTTAGCCGAGGCAGGAGGTTGCCAGCCGGGGCAGACCCGGCGGCGCGACACAGTGCCGCGCCGCTTTGACCGGTACGCATATAAGCAGTAATATGTTTTTATGCGTACCACTCTTGACCTTCCCGACGATTTACTCAAGCGCGCCAAAATTGAAGCGGTCCAGCGTGGCACCAGCCTTCGCGACATCGTCGCCTCGGCTCTCGAACGCGAGTTCAGTCGTCCCTCGGATCCGACTAAAAAGCAAAAGCGAACAAAATTTCCCATTTTTGCGTCTGCGGCGCCAGGGTCGCTTAGGCTCTCTGGTGCCGGGATAGCGAAAATGGAAAATGACGAAGACGCGCGGCGGCATGGCCGCTCTGGTTGACGTCAATTTTCTTGTTGCAATAATGCATGGACGTCATGTGCATTCGGCGGCGGCGGTGCGCTGGCTCGCCGGCCTCGATGACCGCGGCGCGATCGCGATTTGTCGGGTATCCCAAATGGGCGTATTGCGGATTCTGACCAATCCATCGGCTATGAAGGGCGAGGTCATGAGCGCCTCCGAATTCTGGGTCGGGTGGGATCGATTGGTCGATGACGAACGTTTTGCGCTTGTCGGAGAGCCAGCGGGTCTGCAGAACGCGTGGCGAACTCTCACCACGGCAGTGCCCAAAGGCAAGTCTGCCGAGACAGACTGCTATCTCGCGGCTTTTGCCATTGCCGGCGGACATGGCTTGGTCAGTTTCGACAAGGGCTTGCGGCGCTTTCCCGGTGTGGAATTAACATTTCCTGCCTGACCTCGTAACCTGATCAGCCCGTTTTTACCTGCTTTTATCGTATGTGTATGAATGCCTCGCTTGATATTTGATTACATCGTCATCGGCGCCGGCTCCGCGGGCTGCGTGCTCGCGGACAGATTAAGCGAAAAGGGCGCCTCGGTCATTGTTCTCGAAGCCGGACCGCGCGACAACTCGCCTTTGATTCACGTTCCCGCGGGAGTGATCAGCCTGATGGGGCATCCGGTGTACGACTGGAATTACCTGTCCGTGTCCGAGCCGTCGATTGGCGGTCGCCAGATCCGCTTGCCGCGCGGCAAGGTGCTTGGCGGCACCAGCTCGACCAATGGCATGAACTTCGTTCGCGGCTTGCCCGCGGATTTCGACTCCTGGTCCCAGGCGGGCTGTCGCGGCTGGAGTTACGAGGAGGTGCTGCCGTATTTCAAATCGATCGAGAGTTATGATGGTGGCGAGGACAAATATCGGGGACGCAGAGGTCCGATGGCGGTCGAGCCGTATCGAACTATCCTGCCGATTACTCATCGCTTCGTCGAGGCCGCGCAACAGGCTGGCTTCGCGTTGATGCCCGATCTCAACGGGCAATCCATGGAAGGTGTCGGCTATTCGCAGATGTCGCGCAAGGGGCGTCTGCGTCAATCCAGCACCGTCTTCCTTGCGGCTGCGCGGCGCCGCGCCAATGTGCGTATCGAAACCGAGGCTCATGTGAAGCGTCTCACCTTCGATGGCAAGCGTTGCAGCGGCGCGATGTTTCTGCGCGATGGCGTGGAAACTCAGGTGAGGGCGCGACGCGAAGTGTTGCTTTGCGCAGGCGCGATCGGTTCTCCGCATCTGTTGCAGGTTTCCGGCATTGGTCCGGCAGAGAATCTTCGCGCCATAGGTGTCGATGTCATCGCCGATATCGCTGCCGTCGGCGCGAATCTGTCCGACCACTATTTCGTGCCGGTATCGATGCGTGCGCGCGATTGCGTGACTATCAATCAACTGCGGCGCCGGCCGCGGGCTGCCTGGGAGGCGCTGCGCTGGTTGGCAAACGGTCGGGGCGCTTTGACTTTCGGCGCAACCAGCGCGTCGGTGTTTTGCCGCAGTAGCGAGGAATTGGATGCCCCCGATCTGCAATTATTGTTCTTCCCAGGCAGCTTTGATCCGACGCAATACCGCGCGCTGGAGCGCGAACCGGGTCTTCGAATCTCGGTATCGCTGGCGCGGCCGTACAGCCGCGGTTCGGTCATGGCGACTTGCGGCGATCCGTTTGTGCCACCCGTTATCCAACTCAATTATCTCTCGGCGGCCAACGATATCCGGGTGCTTGCGTCGGGCATACGAATCGCCCGGCGGATATTTTCGTCTCCTGCACTCGCGCCATTTGTCGTCAATGAGACAGGCCCCGGCGTCGAGGCACAATCCGATGAAGCAATTGAATCAAGCATACGCGCCACCGGCAGCACCGTTCATCACCTTGTGGGAACCTGCCGCATGGGCGAAGACGAAAATGCGGTGGTCGACTCGCGTCTTCGCGTTCGTGGCGTGACCGGCCTTCGCGTTATCGATGCCTCGATCATGCCGACGGTGACCACGGGAAACACCAACGCGCCCTCCATCATGTTCGGTGCGAAGGGAGCCGCGATGGTGATCGAGGACAATCGCTGATTTTCGCCTTCGCGGATTGATCGCGCGTTGCGGATTTCTCTGGCGTAATATCGCGTTTCGTCGCCGTGACCCCGCTATGTTGGAATACGTTTCATAAGGATGAACGATGAAAAATTTAGGCTTGATAGCCGCCAGCGCGCTGTTCTTAGGCGTGGCCACCGGAGCGTCAGCACAGTCCTATCCCACTAAACCGGTGCGCATCATCGTTCCCTCCGCGCCAGGGGGTGGCCAGGACATCGTAACGCGGGCGATGGGCCAGAAATTCACCGAGGCCTGGGGGCAGCAGGTGATTGCAGAAAATCGCCCTGGCGCCGGAGGCAACATCGCCGCGGATGTGGTGGCCCGATCGGCACCCGACGGCTACACCATCCTTCTCACCACCGCGGCCCTCGCGATTGCGCCCAGCCTGTACCGAAAGCTTACCTACGACCCCGTCAACGGGTTCATCCCGGTGAGCCAGGTCATGTCGACTTATCTGGTATTGGTGGTGCATCCCAGCCTGCCGGGCAGCGTGAAAGAACTCGTCGCCCACGCGAAGGCGAATCCCGGCAAGCTTAATTACTATCATTTTGGACTGGGCTCTGGACTGCACCTTACCGGTGAGATGTTTCGCACCGCTGCAAACATCGATTTCACCAACGTGATCTACAAGGGTGATGGCGAGGCGGTGCCTGCCATGCTTCGCAATGAAATTCAAATGAGTTTTCTCAATCCCGCCGCCTCCTTGCAGTTCGTCAAAGCAGGAAAGCTGCGTGCGCTGGCGGTATCCGGCACAGTCAGGGGAAGCGTGTATCCGGAGGTGCCGACCATGGCCGAACTGGGCTATCCCGATGTTAATTACGTCGGCTTCATAGGTTTTTTCGTGCCTGCCGGAACGCCGCGCGACATCGTCGCCAAAATCGCGAACGAGACCATACGCACGGTGCGCATGCCCGACATCAACGATAAGATGCCCGTCTTTGGCGGTGACGCGGCCGGCACTACGCCGGAGGCATTTGCCGCGAAATTCCGTGAAGACCTTGCGCGTTACGCCAAGGTCATCAAGCAGGCCAACATTCCACCGGCGGATTGATCAAGGGAGTCAAGGCAATGGACAGGCAAGAGTGGAGCGTTCTCAATCCGGTCGCGGACGCGAACATCGAGCGACGCGCGGGTGCGTCGCGGCTCGATGATTTCAGCGGCAAGCGCATTGGACTTTGGTGGAACGGCAAGCCAAACGGGGATATTTTTCTGAACGAGATGGCCAAGTCGCTCGAGTCCCGATATCAGGGGATGACGACGGTCAGGATGTGGGATCTCGACCCCGCGACGACGACCGCCTACGGCGTTCCCCGGGACAAGCTCGAATCCATGGCGCGAAGCGCCGACCTGGTGATCGGCGCCCTCGCCGATTGAGGCGGATGCACGTCATGGTGTATCCATGACCTGGCAGCGATAGAGAAGCTCGGCACGCCGACTCTCGGTATCGTCACGACCGATTTCATCAGGCTTGCGAAGACAACGGCGAAAAGCCGCGGCCTGCCTGATTTAAAAATTGTCCTGGTGCCGCATCCTGTCGGAGGGATTCCGGAGGAAGACGTGCGCGACAAGGCGCGCTTGGCCGTTGCGCAGTTTTTGGAAAACAAAGCACCTGTCCCGCTAAGTGACGAGCTGCGCGGCGATGAGCCGGGGGGGCTTGCGCACGATGCCCTTGTAGTCGCCGGGACCAGCGCCGATGTCATCGACGCCTATTACCGAAAAGGCTGGACCGATGGCCTGCCCATCGTGCCCCCGACGGCGCAGGCGGTGCGCGAAATGCTGAGCGGCACCGACCTGACGCCTGCGCACATCCTGGGCGCCATGGTGCCAAAAAACGCACCTGTCACGATAGAAAAAATTGCCATTAACGCGGTGATGGCCGGATGCCGTCCCACTTACATGCCTGTATTGATCGCGGCGGTCGAAGGTCTTTTGGAACCGGATTTCGACCTCGCCGGGGTGCAATGCTCTACTGGCCCGCACAGCCCGTTGCTGCTCATCAACGGTCCGATACGCGGCGAGATCAATGTCAATTGTTCCTCCGGGGCCTTGGGCCATGGTTGGCAGGCCAATGCCACCATTGGTCGAGCCATAAGATTGATCCTCAATAATATTGGCGGGGCTCGAATCGGTGAGAGCGATATGACCACGCTCGGCATGGCGGAGAATTACACTTATTGCTTCGGCGAAAACGAGGAAAAGAATCCTTGGGGGGCATTTCACGTCGACCAGGGTTTCGCGAAGGACGACAGCACGGTATCGGTGCTGGGCGCGTATGCCCCCGAGAATATTTCGGATCACGTCGGCATCGCACCCGAGGAGATCCTCGCCGTGGCCGCCGATGCCATCGCAAAGCTGGCCAGATTTCACCTGCGCAGCATGGACCACATCATCGCCCGCGATACGTTTCTGGTGCTTGGACCTGAACACGCGAAGAGCATTGCCGACGCGGGATGGAGCAGGCAGGACGTGCAGCAGTTTGTCTACGATCACGCCTCGATTGCGTATGACACGCTGAAATCTCTGCGCCGGCAGATCGATGAATCGATGTTGATCGATGCGCCAGGCGGCAGGAGAGTTCCCCTGTTTGCTAAGCCGCAATGTCTCAGGGTCATCGTTGCCGGCGGACCGGGAAAACATTCAGCCTATATCAATTCAGGGCATACCAGGCGGGTGATCACCCGGAAGATCGTTTTCCCGAGGGATTGGGGAGGGTTGGTAGAGCAGCACAAGGAGTGAGGGACGATTTTTTATCGCGTGACCATTCGACACCGTCGGATGTGGCCAACACCACGCCAGAGTCAAGGAATAACCTCACTGCCCGGCCCGGAAACGCCGCATCCCCTCCACGTCGTCTGCAATCCAGGCTTTTATTTGGTCCGCCGTGAACGACAGATTGATGTGGTAGATACGAGGGACGATGGCCCAAAATGCCCACCAGATGGGCCTCTCGGAGCATTTGCACTTTACTCACAGTCGTTAAAGATGTGATGGTTCCGAAGAAACCCAAGGCCGCTTTCGCCCCTCCGTTGCACCTAAAGTTAGGCGTGGAAAACAATTTGGCAACAGAAAACCACTCACGACTGAGACACACCGTTAATATCGCGCGCGGCGAGAAGCCTTTTCGTTTCTACCTCGCTCAATGCTGATTGCTGTGCTGTTGACTCAGAAAGCGTTACCTGAATTTCCAATGCAACGCCGCCAATTGAAACCGACGCAGTCATCGTTGCGGGCGCTCCAACGATTGGTCGTGTTTTCAGTTCATCTGTTGCAATGGCCAAAATTGTCCGTAGTTGTTCAACAGAAGTTCGAATGGCTTTTTCATTCAAAGTGGTGGCAGCGTCAGACGCCGCTCCCGTTAAGCCTTCGACTCCGCTTTTGACGGTGCTTTTAATTCCAACGGCTGCTTCCGAAGCTTTGGTGGAAATCTGATTTCCAAGGTCTTTCATTCGATCAAGCATTTCGTGGTCTTTCAAGATGAATTGCGCTCGGCACGATGCAGATTGGTACGCCTACGTTTTGGTCAACGGCGGGCGGGCGCGATAGTTCCGAAGAAGGTGAAGGCCGCTTTCGCCAGTCCGTTCCACCTGAAGTTAGAACACAACAGTTGATTGCCATGCTGACGAACTTTCAAAGTGGCACAGCACCCTTGCTTATTCATGGCCGGCCCAATCGATCGGTCATGGACCCACAGCGCATGCCATAGGCAACGAATTTTTTAACACCAACCTCACTCGCTCGGCGTGCCTTGAGCACCAAGAGAAACGGAAAATGAGTTGGCGCGGCGCGCGGCCATATCGGCTGGAAAGCCGCGGCAGTGCTTGATCGCCGTCCGATGACGTAATTGAAGTTTCGAATTTCCAACTACCATTTGACACCTGAGGCACGTCTCGCAATCCGCTGCGCATCCTCATCCAGCAAGTACCCGCCGCGCATCAAAGTGTCGGAATGGGCTTTGATTCTTGTGACGTAAATCTCCGGGGTCTTATACCGCTCGGCGAGGGAAGGCCGCGGATCGCGAAAATCCTTGCGCTGATCGGCGCTTCGCACAAACGGCACACTGCTGCCATCGAGATAACACAACTCGCCTGGCGTGCCAGAGGCGGCGCTTCTCACGCCCCAGCCCATGGTGGTTGCGGTGGCCACGGCCTGCTCGGGTACGCGCACGCCGCCGATTTCGTTGCCATCGCGATCCACCTGAGGCACGTACACCGGGTAATCGCCTTTCATCGGCTCGGGCAACACCTTGCCGATAACGCCCTTGGCGAAGTCGGGGCCGTAGTCGAAGCGCGGCTTGCCCGCCGGCCCTGCGGGTTTCTGCACACCGGGGATTGTGGGAAAACGCCACTGATTTGCCGCGACCAGTGTCTTGTCGGCAAGCTTGGGATACGCCGAGGACGGGGGCGGCGTGCCGTCTTGCGCCCAGCGATCCATGGCAAGCAGCAAGGCGCGTTGGATGGGCCGCGCGTCGGTTGGGTTGGGCGGCAGCGCGCACACGCCCGGCGGCATGGTCGCGCCCTGAATATGCTGGGTGCCCGCCAGGTGATACACGCGCACGTCGTCGGGGAGCTTCGCGTCGCGCTTGCCTTGCGGGTCGGTAGTCACCAACGACTGCCCGCTTTGCCAGTATTCGGTGCCTGTAGTCGTGTGGATGATCTTGGGGCAGTTGTTGCGCGCGCGGCAGCGGGTGAGCAAGCCCTCAACCTTGCCGCTGAACGGATCAGTCTCGTCCTGATAGGCGAAGGGGAAGGTGGTGTCGGGGAAAGCGTGAAAGCCGAAACCGATGTTGATCATGCGCACCGGCTGCGCGAAGCGCTGATTAAGAAACAGGCGCGCGGTGGAGATGTGCGGGTTGATGGCATCGAACACGCGGCGTCCGGCTTCGTCCTCGTTGAAACCGCGATAGGTGAAGTCGCGCAGGTAGCGGCCACTCTGCGAGGATCCGTGCGCGAGCACGCGCTTGACGCCGCCCGCGAGCGGGTTCGCATCGCTGGTTTCATTCCTCAAGAAAGAGACGATGTCGCGCGTCGCGGCAAAGCCAATGCCCGACACTGAAGGGTTTTCGGCGGGATACACGAACTGATATAGCGTGCCAATGGCAAACGGCGTCCCCGCCGGCAGCAGGCGAATGCTTCGGTCATTGACGAACTCCCACTCCGAATCGGGCACCACCCGGGCCTCTTCACTGTTTCGAAAGCGAAACGTGAGTCGCGCGCGCGACTTGTCGGTGCTCGCCGCCTTGAAGCTGAGCGGAAAGTTCGCGGCGTTGCGCACATTGGGCAGCAGTTCGTCCCAGACGTTCTGCGCGAGGCCCGGCGCAGTGGGCAACTGGATGCGCACCGTATTGTTGGCCGCCGGGATATCCTGAATCCAACCGCTCCACATCACGGTGAACCCGTTTCTCATCAGAAAGCCGTTGCCCAGGTCATCGGGCTTCACGGGGTTGTTGCCTGCGGGCGCGTCGTTCAAGGTGCTCAGCGCGACCTTGTTGCCGCGATTGTTCACGTCGTAGAGCAGGGCGCCGTTACCCTTGGCTATATCCACCGGTTTGATGATGTCCAGATCGGAGGAGTATTCCACCCGCCCGCGCGCATTGCGCGGTGCGAGGCCGATATCCACGATGTCCTTGTTGAGGGGGTGCTCGGGGTCGAGTTCCCCGTGGAAGCGTCCCACGATGCGCTCGTATGAGCCGCTATTGCCAAAGCCGGGGCCCGCGAAGGTTTCGCGGCGCTGGATTTCGACTCGGGTGACGGCGGCATCGGCAGCCGAGGCAAGGATCAGAAAGGTGACAATAGTGAGCGGGCGGACCATGGGGTCTCCTCCTTTGGAAACGAGAAAAAAGATGGCGGTGTTTAAAAACCAACCAAAAACTTAGCGAGGGTCGCGAATTTAAAGGTTGGTGGGAGTTGACTCTACCGTAGGCCGGGGTTTCAGGTATGGCGATACGACTTTGCGTCGCAATATGCTCGGAGAGGCAAGCCGAACGGGCTTCTTGAGCCTATTGCCGGGCAGAGATACGATTCAATTTGCATTGTTGGCGATGAACGTTTTTCACGGAGCGCGGCCTGTGTTGCGTTCAGCGACCAAGCTAAGCGGCGTGCCGAACCGAGCCAGCAAAGTACGACTCCGCTGTTCGGCGCGTCCGCTTCAGCGCGAGGTCGGGTCGGACATTACTGCTTATCGTGTCCCGTACATGGCTTGGTCAGGCAGGGAGGATTTCAATCTGCATGGGCGTTTGCAGCTCTTGCTTAGGTTCCCGCATGGGCTTTATCGCACGCATCTCGCAAATCATTTCCTTCACGACATTTCTTTCGTATTGAGTCTTTGTGAAGATCTCTTGGGGGTTCAATCCTGCGCAGCGAGTTCTATCCACCAGCAACGTGACCTTGTCGGGTTTCCAGTCAGCTCTGTAACCGTAGTCCGCGCGCCAGTAGAACGGCTGCGAGAAATAACCAAAACTGTTGGGGAAATAGGCGCGAACATGAGTAGGATCCTCCCAGGCGTCGTCGCTACCGCCGTGCGGAACGCGGATTACTGCAATGGCCCCGGGCGTCGCAAGCCGCCAAAGCTCCTGCATAAGGCCGAGGCTATCCCGAATATGCTCGATGACATGAGATAACAGAAAATGATCTACTGTCTTGTCGGGCAAATGGATCGGGGTCTCGCGCAGGGTTTCCAAATCACAAACGATGTCAACCCCCGGTAAGGCGGCCGAATCCAGGTTAACCCAGCCCTCCTGGATATTCCTCCCGCACCCAACATTCAATCGATAAGGGGGCTTGCCTAGATTCGTGCCGACATTCATACCAACCTCATGTTCCTTGTTGAGGAGCCGGTCACCACCAATTTGCCAGGACCTATGATGGGCGCAAGACCGCTTCGGCCCGTCCTTTCCACCTGAAGTTGGGCGTCTCTGCCCAAGATGGACAGGTTGGATTTGATATTGTACAATAAACGGTACATATTGGGAGAATTGCCATGGATGCCATTACCTACTCTTCAGCCCGCGCAAACCTTGCTCGCACGATGGATCGCGTTTGCGAGGACCATGAGGCACTGATAATCACGCGCAATGGCGAGCAGGCGGTTGTAATGTTGTCGTTGGAGGACTACCAATCGCTTGAAGAAACTGCCTATTTGTTGCGTAACCCTGCTAATGCCAAACGCCTGCTTTCCGCTACGGCGCAGCTTAGCGGAGGCAAGGGGGTAGAGCGAAAGCTGACCAAGTGAAGCTGATCTTCGCTGACGAGGCTTGGGAAGACTACCTATATTGGCAAAAGCTAGACAAGAAGATTGTGGAAAAAATTAACAAACTGATCGCCGAAGTCAAGCGCGAACCGTTTGAAGGAGTTGGAAAACCTGAGCCCCTCAAGCACGCGCTTTCCGGATATTGGTCTCGGCGCATCAACGCTGAACACCGAATCGTTTACAGAATAGAGGGTGATTCACTTCTGCTCGCTCAGCTCCGTTATCACTACTGATGAGATGCCCAACGTTCCCGCTCAGGAGCGCGCTGAGCTTAGCGGTTGAAAGCAAGATGGCCGCTCCCGCCAGCCTTGTTGTGCGCAGCGTAGCGGCGCCGTTCGTATAAAACGGCGACCAGCACAGCTATCACCATCAGCAGTGCAAACACGCTCCAAATTGTCCTAATGGTCGGCGGCATACTACCGAACATCGCATTAAGGCTTGCGCTTAAGGCTTCCATAGATAACTCAAGAGGCATAACGTGTGAATCAACGGCGGGCGCGAGAGGCGGTTGCGAAAGCACTCAAGGCCGCTTTCGCCCGACCGTTGCATTTAAAGTTAGATCTCGGCCTTTGATCAATTTGATCTCAACGTGGCATCCGACAGCGTTCGCGTACTTGCGCACCGTGGAAAGAGATGGAAGATGCTTCCCTGCGCCAGATTCAAGCCGAGCAATGGCAGATTGCGTCGTACCGATGCTGCGAGCAATGTCGGCCTGGGTTAGACCGGCGGCCTTCCGCGCTGACAATACCTGGTCTAGGAACGCGAACTCTGGTTTGAGCCGCTCATATTCAGCTTTGACATCAACCCGGGCAAGCGCTTGTGCTCTGAGTGTGCGGTGACTAATCATTTCCCAACTCCTTCATTCTTTGACGGGCAATTTTGAGTTCCTTCGACGGTGTTTATTGCGACTTCTTGATAAACTGATGCAGCATGACTATCCGTTGCCCCACTTTCACGAAGTAAAACACCCTTGCGATTCCCTCGGCTGCCTTGATTCTTATTTCAAACAGCCCTTTGCCCATAGAACGGGTAGGGGGGGGCTCCAAAGTTGGGGCCAAATTCAATCATGCGATCAGTAAGATGAATATATCGAGCAAGCAACCCGGAAGGCAATGCGAGCATCTCGCGTTGCGCCATGTCGCTGAAGTATTGATTTTCCAAGTCACGCAAGCATTATAGCATCCGTGCTATACATCGGAGGCTAGGTCTCGGGTCAAGTCGCCGGCCGGAACTTCCTTGCAACCGCTCGCATTCTGGCCTGACCAAAGGGGTGAGAAATCACCTGAGCCTTGGTGTTCGGCGGCGGCGCGCAAGGGCGCAATTGCACCAGTTGCTAACGGGAAAGCCGGTGCAGCAGCGCTGATTGGGCCAAGCTCTCTCATAATGCGGTTCATGATTCCGCGGGCTGGCCGACCGCTGAAGAGATTTGTGAGCGCTGTATGGCGAACAGCATCACTCTTCAGCGCGGCGCGATGTACGGCGCTTGTGGTGGCCTCAGGGCAGAGCATATAAGCCGTTCCAACCTGTACGCCAGCTGCGCCGAGTGCTATTGCAGCTGCGACACCTTTGGCATCGGCGATGCCGCCAGCAGCGATCACCGGGACATTCACCGCCCGCACGATCGGCGGCAACAGGGCAAACGTGCCAACCTGAGTACTAAGGTCTTCCGACAAGAAGATGCCGCGATGTCCACCCGCCTCGAGGCCTTGGGCAATGATGGCATCGACTCC